>NZ_NPDX01000003.1 GCF_002811945.1 Leptospira harrisiae
AATATTACTTTCTTTCCTATCTAGTTTTCCTATTCTTTATTGAATTTCTTAAAAACGAAATCCCTTATATTTCCACATTTACAAATAACTTAAATTCTCATGATAAAACTATGCAAAATTCTTGGTCAGGATTTTCATTCTCTCAAATACAATCTTTATTATTTGGAATCTTATTTTTATTCAAAAGTTATAAAAAATAAATCACTATATCAAAACTAACTCTATTTTTGAATACCATAAATATTCAAATTGACAATAAATATAAACACTAGCAAGTTATGTTATGCGTTATATTCTATTTTTTTCATTAATAATTTGCTTTAGCTGTAAAACAAATGACTCTATTGAAGAGGTTCCTTTAGCAGCCCTTTCGATCTTAACAATACAGAACTCTGATTCAGGTATTTACATTTATTCGCTAGGTTCTCCAATAAATGCAGTGTTCGGAGATCGCTCCACAACAGATACATTATGTACTAATCGTAAATCTGATCCTTCTCTCGCTTCACGAATAAAAGGAAATAATTCAAAAGCTTTTGTTTCTTATTCAAGTTCTGATGAAATTAGAGATTTTCCTGAAAACTATTCCCTTCCTGTGAATTTACCTATTCGTGCTCCAAACAATGTAATAATTGCAAATAACTGGCGTGATTTTATGGATGGAGATTTAGCCATCACTATGACGGCTGCCAATATAATACGAGATTCGTCCGTTTCGAGAATTTGGACTTTTTCAAATCTAAATGGAGCGTTTAATATTACTTTTAATTGCGGCGCAGGCACTTCTACAGTTGGAAACGGTGCGTACTGGAATATGTCTACTTTAGTATATACAATGGACGTGCAGCTATGTACAAATACAACTTCTCTTGAATTATTATGCTTATCCTATTAATCTAAAGCTTTATTTCGTCACTTCGCATAACAGCGGCGAATCGCTTCGGCACTTGAGGCCTCGCTCGGTCTGCGACACATAGGCTTCTGGCACTCCTCTTGCTTTCGCAAGCATCGTTCCAGTCCCTAGCGTCCCGTTCGGGACTCAGGGTCGGGGAACGTCGTCTCCGCTAGTTCGTTATACGAAATTGCTGCAATGTATGCCTCAGGACATGGGTAACACTTTTGTAGCAAGACATAGTGTCGGCGGCCTCGAATACGTGGTCATGTACTTTCTCGCTTACCTAAGACTGATGCCAACGGACGCTTGCTACGCGCTTCGCCTCGCTTGACTACTATATTTGGTTCGTATTTTTTTTGCGTTACATTTCATAAGGAACCTAGGCGCTGGGTCATTCAGGATACATTCTGTGGTCGGCATAATATTGCTCGACGTCAGTCTTGTCGCAAGGTTGATGTTGAGTATGTTCAAGCGTAGCAGATTGTCACGCTTTACCTCAATAAACTGAATGTCCGCATCTGTATCGGCACTATTCATTATGAATTCTGAAATTGAAATTGAATTTGACTTTTGGAATACACAGATTGGGCATATATTTTGGTTAAGTCAATTTTAACAGGTGGCTGAAGATGAGTAGCGTTTGGTGGGTGAATACTTTTGTTGGTCAAGAAGCTGGGGGAAATCCAACATGCGTGATACTTGATGATTTTGACGAAGTTACGCGTAGTCGGGCCTCTGTGGCCCGTGCGCTTAGGGCGCCTGATACTGCTTTCATAAAGAGAGCCTCTGCTGGCCTCACGATAAAATTTTTCTCGCCTTTGGAAGGAGAAATGTCTTTTTGCGGTCAAGGTTTCATTGCCGCCGATGCAGTGTTGCGTCAAGCGACAAAGGTTGCTGGGCCAATTGAATTTCTAACGACGGATGGCAATGTCCGGACTTTTGCGGAACCGGGCGATGGCGCACTGTCTTGGTTTGAAATTTTGAAGAGTCAAATTCGAATAGATTCCGGACCACGGCATTTGGGACACATAGTCGATAGCGGTCGCCGCCGCGCTTTTCTCCAAGTAGACAGTGCTGAGCTTGAGAATTTAAACCTCGATTCAAGCGAAGTAATTCGCACCTGTACCGAATATAACATTAAGGGGTTATGTTTTTATGCATATGAGAGGCGTGATGTTCTGCGCCTCCGCGTGTTTACAGTTTCCCTAGGCGGCAGGGAAGATATTTCTACTGGCGGTGCGGTTGCTGGTCTAGCCCCATTGATACCATCCGGAAAATGGCTTGTCCAGCAAGGTTCGGGACATTTTCTTAATCGCGGTGAATTGAGACTCAATAATAATATTGAAACTGATAGTATCTCAGTCGGGGGGTGCGTCGAATTTGTAGCCCAAGGTAATCTCCTCTAAGTCCGATGCATGAAAAATCTGCGCAATTACTTTAAACAAAAAATTCTACGCACTGCGAGCGAGCTGCTACGATCACATTTTTGTAGTGAATTATATTTACAAATTAATCAATTGACACAGGCGTCAAAAAAACGCCATCGCATATCCCAACTTATACGTCATTGCTGCTAGAATATTCGTAGGTTCCTCGACAGTTTTAAGAGTGTGGAGTACATCGAATGGAAAAACTTTTATTCTGTGATTTTGAATAATGTAATTTCAGGATCGGTTCTAGTCGTCCAGAATCCTACACTGGTTAATTCATTGTCCCCTTCATCTTCATTGCCCGGAATTCATTCGGAGTTCTAAAAATAAAAATCGAAGAATCGCGGAAGAGGTCCTATTCATCGTCAAGAATTAAAATGGTAAAGATGCCGCAACTTCGTATAACATCCGCTAACCACTTCGCTTCGGCACTGCCGGCCTCGCTTGGCCTGCGGCACATTCCCCTTCTGGCACTCGCTTGCATACGCAAGCTACGTGACCAGTCCCTAACGTCCCGAAATGTAATTAAACAGAAATGCAACCTTTAAATTTTAAATATCAACTTACGTAGAAATTCTTAGAAATTTGATACCCCTTTTACCTTGCACCTATAAATAATCAGTTTAAAAAAAAAGAAACTAACACTTTAGAATCATCGCAAATCAAGAAAATTTGCCTTTTATATATTTTTATAAACTCAGACCTACGTCTCTTTTATAAACTAAATTTTTAAGAAAAAAATGCAACGATCCAAATGATATTAATTAAAAGCACTATTATAAAACAAAAATAAATTGAAATACTAATTGCAAAATTTACCAAGTTACCCAAAATTTTAAGCCATATAAATCTCATCAGAGAAAATCGATTAAATGAAGAAGGATTTTAGGCCAATGAGTACCAAACGAAGTTTATCTCAACAACAAATAAAAGACATACTCTCAGTTCTAAAAAACAGGTTTGGAAAAAACATGAATCGTCACCTCAACTTGGAATGGAAGAAATTACAAAAAAAATTGGAAACTAACATCGAAAAACTTTGGTCACTTCATGAAATGGAAAGAACAGGTGGTGAACCCGATGTAATCAGATATGATCAAAAAACAAAAGAATACATATTCTATGACTGTTCCCCTGAATCACCGAAAGAAAGAAGAAGTCTTTGTTATGACCAAAAGGCATTGGAATCAAGAAAAGAGAACAAACCCAAAAATGGTGCTCTTGAAATGGCAAATGCAATGGGCATCAATTTACTTTCGGAAGAGCAATATAGAGAATTACAATCTTTTGGAAACTTTGACACAAAAACATCAAGCTGGATCTTAACTCCAACTAAAATTAGAGAATTAGGTGGAGCACTATTTGCAGATTTCCGTTATGATGAGGTATTCATTTATCACAATGGAGCTGAATCATACTACGCGGTAAGAGGATTTCGCGGATCTCTTCGGGTATGAAGACAAAACAAAAAGTCAAAAAAAGCGGAAACAGCCTGCGCTATTATTCAAATATCCTATTTTAGCAGTTGTGCTAATAACACAAATAAACCTTCTTATTGTTCATCATTGTTTGGAGAATGTACTTTAGCTTGTGCTTTAACAGTCTCAGTTTTTGCAATTGGGTGTGGGTTATGAAAAAAAATGAAACATTGTATAATTTTAGTTTCACAGCGAAAAAAAATCAAATAAACTTGATTCCATGTCAAATTTGTTCATAAATAGGTTGGCCCCAATTGAGGATTATAAGCGGAGATGGGAAAACTTTATACCATCTAACCTAGATTACGAGAAAACGTTTAGAGAAAATAGTCAAATTGGATTGGCGATAAAACCAAATGATACTCTTTGGTATATCAGAGAAATTGAAAATAAGATTTCCCTTTCAACAGGAAAATGGGGAACAAAACAGGCATTTGCCAATCGTTTAATCACAACCACTCAATCGGAACATTTATTCTCTTCAGCCTTTTGGAAAAAATATTCAGCAAATCGATGTTTGATTCCTGTTTTTGCATATTTTGAATGGCAAATGCAAATGACTGGTAAAAAACATAAGTTCAAAATTGAATTTAAGGATAAAAATTCCTTTTTTGGAGGAATATGGGGACCAATGCAGGAGAGCACGACTTGGGTAACGATTCTTACGCAAGAGGCAAATGAGAAAACCGCAGAAATCCATAATTCTGGCGATAATAAGCATAGACAACCAATTGTGATACGGAACGAAAATCAAAACTCGTGGTTAAATACAAAAGTAATTTCTGAGTCAGATACAAAAAATTTGATTACTCAGTTTCAACAAACTGAAATAATTACAGAAGATTTAGACCACGAACAGACTTTATTTGACTAATCATAAAACATCTAGTTCAATACCTGGCATAGGTATATAACCTGGTAAACTTTCTATACGATGTAACCATTTTTTTATATTTTTATATTCTGTTAGATCAACTTTGCCTTGGTGACTCAATGCTATATAAGGATACATTGCTATATCAGCAATACTTAAAGAGTCCGTTGCTATCCAAAGTCTCGAAGTTAACTTTTTATCTAATAGAGAAAGAAGATTTTCAGTAACTTGTTTTGTTTCTTCTAAATTGATGGTACGTCCCAATAAATAGTGCACCCTTAATGCCCCAGGTCCACGAGAAACTTCATTTGCAGCAGTTGAGAGCCAAGCAACGATCTCAGCTGACTTTGCGGGGTCATTAGGAAACCAATGTTCCTCTCCGTATGCACGAGCTAAATAAACTAAAATTGCCTGGCTATCTCTTAGAATTATATTATTATCTTTAAGAACGGGAACTTGGCCAAAAGGATTTAATTCTAGGAAGTTTTCAGACTTATGTATTTTATCCGCAGGATTTAAGCTTCTGCTTTCATACTGAAGATTCAAAAATGATAACAGTAACCTAATTTTGTAGCTATTTCCGGACATTGTAAATTCGAATAATTCAATCATAACCTTTTCTATACCAAGCTAACGTAAGAGCTAGCAATGTTTTTTTTAGATAAATAGTTTTCTAAAATTTTAAATCAAAAACAAACACTTCTATATAATTAGATAAATTCTTCATCACTAAGTTTAAAAAGTAATTTATTTCTTTACCTCATCGCCAAATATTATTCTGAATTCTTTCAATAAAATCAAAAATGTTTTTCTATTTTTCACAGACATTGCGCTCAATATAAGATCAAAATGGCTTAAAATTCTTTTTGGTAATATCTTTTCTAATGATTTACCTTTTACAGTGAGACTAATCAGAGTTGATCTTTTGTCAAGTTTCGATATTTCCACTTGAATCAGACCCGCACCTTCCATTCGGCTAATCATTTTCGATGCGGATGGTGCATCTTGTAGTGTTAATTCAATGATTTGTTTTTGACTCAATTTACCTTTTTGCCAAAGCATCGCCAATACCTGCCACTGTTCAGGTGACAATTTAAAATCTCTGAGACAACGGATCAGTTCTCTTCGAAAAAGAAGGGCAACCCGATTCAAATTAAACCCAATTTGGTCATCTAATAAAAACATATTATTTCGCTCATTTTATGTTAAGCAAATTTAGTTGTCCAGACAAATTTACAGTGACAAAAATTTATTGTCTAAAAATAATTGTTCTGACAACTATTTTGGAGTATTTTATGAAACAAATTGATATGGTTTTAAGAGTGTTACTCGGAACAGTTTTTATCTTATTCGGGTTTAATAAATTCTATGTTTACATGCCCACTCCACCGATGACACCAAATGCTGCAAATTTTATTGCTGCTATCATCAGTACCGGATATTTATGGGAGTTAGTTGGAGTATTGGAAATTTCGGGTGGTATTCTGGTTATCTGTAGAAAAACAACTGTCATTGGATTAATCATTTTAACTCCAATTATCATTAATATTATTTTATATTTAGGATTTTTACAATATAGTATTGGACCTGCCCCATTTCTGATGATTTTCTTTTTGCTATTAAGTTGCATTACCTTAGCATGGAAACGTAAAGCGAAGTGGGAAAAATTATTTCAGCTTAGGTGAAAATGTTAATTCATCAATTCGTTGCTCATGATTTTCAGTTGAAGTAACAAAAAAGAACATTTGAATCTGGATCGAAACAACCTGGAAGATTAAGACACAAACTAAATTTGATAATCAGGAATACTTATTACGATTTTAGTTTGTGAAAAATTAATCTCGTTTATATAACCAAGTTTTTATCAAACTTGTATACTTGGGCATAATCACAAAAACCATTAAAAATACAATGGTCGCTGAAATAAAAAAAGAATCAATGAGTCTATTTTCGGGGAGACCAAGATTACGTAGAATCGGAATAATAATAATCGGAACTAAATTAACCAAAGGAAAAATTGCAGAAAAAGTTACACAAAATTGTTTCCAGCGTAACGGAGGTTGAATGGACTGATTCTCAAAAGAGAATAAAAAATCAAGGCCAGATTTAGTTGCATATTGGTCGCCATTATCAAGAGAATTACTTATTTCCTGAATTAGCTGGCTTCTATTTACAGAATTCATCCAGTTATTTAAATTTTCTTCAGAATCAAACCTAATTATAAAAGTATAAGTTGTAGTAAGATTCGGAATTGGTTTGATAACCTGCCAATCCAAGTGGCCAACTGCAGCTTTGCAATATTCTGATATAATATTTAGCCAAGCTTCATATTTATTTTCCTCACCCTTCAAAACACGATGTGAAATTATAGCTGTGGCTCCATAAACATTCATTGCTGATAAGTTTACTTTTGAATTCATTAAACGTTAAATTGAAATACGATGCTTAACCGTCAAGATTAACTTAAAATCTAAAATTAGCCCTTTAAATAAAATTAAAAGGCTAATTTGTAAAAAAAAATTTGGTCACATCAATTGATATCGTCTATCTTAATATCATTTGGTGCTGGTCTACCAACTCCTTTTTCTATGGAATCTTTTAAACTTAATAAAAAAGTTGCCCATTTCATACTGCAATGAGCAGTAAATTCTGACTCTTTTTTCCAATCTTGATGCCTAAAATAGACAATTGTCATACTTCCTGCCTCTGACTCTTTACCCGAATTCAATTGAAAATCAATGTGTGAACCAATCCAATCTTCTGGGCCAGAAACACACTCCCATAACACACGTTTTGTTTCCATTTCTCTAACTTTCATTTCCATTGGATTTCCATGTCCAAATCCAAAAAAAATAGAATCTCCAACTGCAGACACCCCAGAAGTAAAATTTCCATCAACTTCATTTGTCCACCATTTTGATAAACCTGTTTTAGTTGTCAAAGCTTGCCTTACTTCTATTTCAGATGCTCTGACTCCTACTTTGTGATAAATTCCGTTCATAAGGTTCTCCTTTATATTTATAAAATTTTAAAACTACTGCTTTGTTTTAATCTTTTTGTTTTTCTCCCAGCCACTGTTCTAGGCCTTCAAGTATAGAGGTCCAACCATGGTTATGCATTTTGATTTGAATATCAGTGATTAGTTCCTCCTGAATGAGAGTAACTAAAGTTTGGATTTTTGGTTTAGAACCCTTGGTGTTTTCCGTGGAACCATCTTTAATTTCGATAAAAGTAATCGTAACAAGAGTATCTCTATTTTCCGTTGCCTGTGAACGCCAGGTGAATACAAGTTTTGTCGGTTCCTCAATGGTAATGTATTCTCCTTCGTGTGGCAGAATTTTTCCATCTAGTGACATATTGATTAAAAACTTTCCGCCAGGTTTCGAATCCATCGAAACTGATTCAATACCGATTCCATCTCCAGATAAAAACCAATTTGCAAAATCTTCTGCATTAAGCCATGCTCGAAAAAGTTTTGATGGATCTGCATTAATTTTTTTTTCGATTTTTAATACCTTTGGATTCATTTTCCTTCTCCTCAATAAATGCTTCTAACTTGACTAATTTGTTTGTCCAAAACTCTTGATGGTATGCAATCCAATCGGTTGCTTCCGAAAGAGTTTGTTTCTGTAATTCCAAACGAAAACTTCGGCCATCTTCAGGTGCTCTTACTTTCCTAATGAGTTGTGCTTCCGTTAACACTTCAATATGTTTAGCAACTCCTGCAAATGACATAGCAAAGGGCTCTGCAATTTCAGAAATGCTTAGTGGACCTTTCCGAAGCCGAGTCAACATTTGCCTTCTAGAATGGTCAGCAAGTGCTGCAAAAACTCGATCTAAAACCTGTTCCTTCTTCTTTAATTCAACCATTTAGTTGAATAAGATGATATCCATTTTTTTAGTCAATTATTAAACCAAATAGTTGAATAAATTTTAGCCAAAATACAAAATAAAACCGAGGTTTCACTGCCCAAGATTGTTTCTTAAATAAACAATGTCGTGATACAAACTACACCTACTTATCTCAATTCGTTCATTCATATGGTGTTTACAACCAAAGTCGTGTGGCGAGGATATCCTTTCGGGAGTGAATATGAGTTGGATTTTACTTTTAATTGCAGGTCTTTTTGAAGTTTTATTTGCATTTTGTTTAGGAAAAACAAAAGACACTATCGGAACAGAAACCTACTTTTGGTATTTGGGTTTTCTAATTTCGCTAATCATCAGCATGGGTTTACTCATTAAAGTAACTCAAACGTTACCGATAGGAACTAGTTATGCAGTATGGACTGGAATTGGTGCCATAGGAACAGTAGTGATTGGAATTCTATTTTTCAAAGAGCCAATGGAATTTTGGAGATTGTTTTTCCTTTTTACATTAGTTTTATCTGTTGTTGGTTTAAAATTTGTTTCTCACTAATTGTAAACTATGAAACAATCCTCCTCACTTGAAAATACAAGCCAGCCATTTTTAAATAATATTCAAAGGTGTTTATTTGATCCTCTGAAATTAATCATCCAAGATGTCAGCTTAGAAAAAGAAAGCGGCGAATACAATGCCTGCCACTTTCGTTGTAAAAAAATACTTTTCTCTTTTAGAAAGGCAAAAGTCACTCCGAAAAAAATTGGGCAATTTGTAACTTTATGGAAACGAAGTGTAAAAGGTCCGATAGAACCTTATCGCTTTAATGACAAAATGGATATATACATTATAGAAACATCATATAAAAATCGAATTGGTCATTTTCTTTTTACCAAAGACATATTAAATGAACACGGAATCCTTTTGGGAAAATTTGAAGGCAAAAGAGGATTTAGAGTTTATCCTTCGTGGGATAAACCAAATAACAAACAAGGAACTGCCACACAAAAATGGCAGCTCCCCTTTTTTATTGAATCAACTGATGATAAAGTTAATTTGGCAGCTTTGAAAATTCAATTAGAGGTTTTTATAAAATAATTTACCAAATTGATTCTCCTTCGCACTAAATTGACTGGGGCTATGGCCAGTGTATTTTTTAAATTCTTTAATAAAATGCGACTGATCGTAGTATAAATCTAACAAACCAAGTTTCTGAAAATGAAGGATGTCTGTTTTCGCCCATGATTTGTAAATTGATTGAAATCTCTCAATGGATGAAATCAACTTTGGTGAAACTCCGACATAAGACTGAAACAATTTGTCAATATAACGTTTAGTGTATCCTATATCATCAAAAATATCCTGTATGGAATACTGCCCTTTTTGTAACTGTATTTGACCAACTACATAATTCACGATTCGATTTTCTCTACTTAATATTTTTTTTGAGTGGATTAAGAATTCTTGAATACAATCAGAAATCCAATATGGATCGTTACTGTTACTAATTCTTTCTTCTAAATCGTTTGCTGATTTTCCATAAATATCGGAGAAATATATTATCTTATTGGTTGATTCATATAATGGAAATGGAAAGATTTGATAACCACCCGTAGTGGTCAATCGGAGGATAAGTGTATTGATTTGATTTTCTGATGACCGAATTGAAACTGGATGATCCCATATTCCAGTTACCAAAATCTTAGATATTGGGTATTCTCTTGTTAAGTCAAATTCCTCTGTCTTTAGTTTTCCACAAACAGGAACGATCAACTTTGCGCTACTGTGTGGGACAACAATTGAACTATCAGAGCTTGGAATGCCGATCCCACTTTCAAACCACCAGATACTTTCGATAATCTGAGTCAGCTCCGGTCTTATTTTAAGAGAAATTAATTTCAATGATTAGTTCCCTTTTTTACAATACTTTTCTTCATTTATATTGTAAATTAAAAACATAATACAAACATTTCAATTCAAAGGAGATAATAAATGAAATCTAAATGGAGACTTTACACTGCAGTAGGATTAATGATTTTTTTTCTTATTGGTCATACAATCGGCAGCCTTACTCGGAAGGATTTAAAATTAGAAAACTCAATTCAAACCCTGCATGCTATGGAAACAACACTTGTCGAACTCCCTGGTGGATTATCCGATCATACAGTTGACGAATTTTATCAAGGTATGAGTCTTTCATTGGATATTTCTATCCTACTCGTCATCAGTATTTTAACAATTTGTTTAACTGATGGGCAACTACCGGTTCGGTCCAAAAGTCGAATTTTATTATTTGCATTTCTTTGGACTATAAGCGTTTCGATTTTAAGTTTTCGTTATATCTTTCCGGTACCAGCTTTTACTTGTCTTTTCACCGCAATACTATTGGCAATGGAGTGGTATATAGTTTACTTTAAATCTGAAAGGATTTAACAATTCTATTTACTATGAAAATGGTAAATATATACAGGAATTTTTCTTTACCTTTCTCTTAAAATAAAAAGAAAGGAGGAATGAGTCAAATTTTTCGTAAAACCTTAATCACTCGACACTTTGATCTGGACTGGAACCGCCACGTCACAAGTAGGACATATGAAAAATTTGGATATGATGCTAGATGTGAGGCTTTAAAAAATCTAGGATTTTCAATAGAACAAATGTTAAACACGAACATTAGTTATATTCCAGGTTCCACGTATGTACGTTTTCTAGACCAACAATTTGCAAACGCTGAGATTACAGTAGAATCTCAAGTTTATAAATTGGAAGATGGAACACTCCTATGGAAACAATCCATTTTTGGACCTGAGGGAAAAAAGGCCTGTGAATTAGAAACAACATCGCGGTTGGTTCAGGACGGAAGGAACATACAAATTTCTGAGATTCCAAATATAAATATTTCTCCTTATACATTTACCATACATCCAAAACCTAACGCACAAAATACCGTCGAACATGATTACTACATTCCATTTAGTGATATGAATTGTTTTTGGAGTTTACCATCTGATTCGATTTGGAAAATTTTCGAAGAAGGAAGGTTTTTATTTTTTAAAGAAATTGTAGATTTAAATTTAATCAAAGAAACCGACTCAACAACATTTTTTATGGGAGGCGAAATAATAATCTATAAACAACCAGAGCCAGGCACTCATGTAAAAATTTTAAGTTGGATAGAAAGTTTCGAAAAAATTCGTTTTTATTTTAGGCAAGATATAGTGGATCTTAATGGAAATTTATTAGTTAGTATGAAAGACGAACAACTGTTTGTTTCACTTTCTAGCGCAAGACCAAGAAGAGCACCTGCAGCTTTTTTTGATAAAATCGAACGATTTATTGAATGACAGGTGTTTTTTCTTTCAGTAAGGCAACTTCAGCCTCTGAAAGTTCTCTATAACTACCTAATGCAAGCGAAGGATCCAATTCCAAATTTCCCATTTTCATTCGTTTCAAATAAGTAACTTCTTTCCCTAAACTTTGAAACATCCTTCGAATTTGCCGGTATTTCCCTTCTTTCAGCCAAACAGTAACAATGGTTGGATTGGTTGGATCTGGGATGGCGAGTTTTGCTGGTAGCGTTTTGTAACCATCATCCAAAACAATACCTTTTTCAAAGTTTAGTATGTCTTCGTTTGTAACAGAATCTGAAATTTCTGCATAATATTCTTTTTCAACAAAATGTTTTGGAGAAGTATAATAATGTGCAAGAGTTCCATCGGTAGTAAATAAAAGTAAACCTTCAGTCTCTTTGTCCAATCGACCAACGGGAAATAGACTCATATTTTGATGTCTTTCCTTTAAATAATCCATCACAGTTTTTTCTCTAGGATCTTCTGTAGCTGTGATACAATCAGGGGCTTTGTTCATCATGAAGTAATAGAAATCCTTACGAGCCAAAGTTTCATCATAATAAATAACCTCATCGGTTAATGTTACCTTAAAACCAGGATCCTTTATCACAACGCCATTAACTTTAACAAGACCTTGGTGGATTTCTTTTTTGACATCCGAACGAGAACCAAGCCCGAAATTTCCCAGAACCTTATCTAAACGTTCTTTTGCCATATTCTGTTTTCAACTTCAAAATCCTAATGAGATATTGCAATCAGGAATTCAAAAAGTTAAGTAGAGTTTGAAACAAAAAAAGGTATCGAAAACAAATACCAAAAACAATCTAACTAGTATGATTGAAACGTTTCTGAGGATCTTAAAAACTTCGCGAATTGCCTTTGATTTAGCCTACAAAAGTTCCCCATTTTTGACTTTAATCATTTCCGCCTTAACCATTACCAATGGACTTTTTCCTTCCTTACTTGTTTGGATCGGAAAATTGATTATCGATTCAATTTTAATCTCACAAACTGAATCAACTCATTGGTTCGATTTGTTACAATCCGAAACCGTTCAATTGGTCTATTTAGAAGCAACACTTACTATTTTGTTTTTTGGCGCACAAAAATTATATAATATCTCGTATACACTACTTCGAATTCGATTGGGACAAGAGGTAAACGAAAGAATTTTATCAAAAGCAATTCGTTTAGAACTCACTCATTTTGAAAATTCAGAAACTTATGATAAAATGACACAAGCGAGGACAGAGGCTTCGTCAAAACCTCTATCAATGGTTACAAGATTTTTTACAATTGCTCAGTCCTTAGTTACAATTGTGAGTTTTTTTGGTTTACTTGTAAAACTCTCGCCACTTGCATCATTTATTTTAGTAATTGCAGCCATACCTTCGTTTATTGCAGAAACAAAATTCTCAAATCATAGCTTTAGACTATTTCGATGGAAAGCAAAAGAAACTAGAGAACAAGTATATTTGGAAACTTTAATGGCAAGAGAAGATAATGCCAAAGAAATTTTGCTTTTTAACTTAGGAAAAGAATTCTTAAATCGATATAAAAACAATTTCCAAAGAATTTATACAGAAGATAAAAAGCTAACAATCTATAAAGGGATATTTAGTTTTTTCCTCGGGTTACTCAGCCAATTTGCATTTTATGGTTCATATATCTGGATTGTATGTTTAGCCTTGTTACACAAAATTACATTAGGTGAGATGACAATGTATCTTGTCATCTTTAGACAAGGCCAAAGTACTTTCTCCAATGCCCTCTCTGCATTCGGCGGAATTTACGAAGACCATCTATATATCGAAAATCTAATGGAATTTTTGGACTTACCTATTCTAAAACAATATGGAAACTATCAAGGGAACCATAAAAAACAAGGCATTGTATTTGATTCAGTTTCATTTCAATATCCTGGCTCCAAAAATCCTTCGTTATCCAATGTTAGTTTTGAATTAAAACCAGAGGAAAAACTTGCCATCGTAGGTGAAAATGGATCAGGCAAAACAACACTTATCAAACTTCTGACTCGTTTATATTCGCCTACATCAGGAAAAATCTATTTAGATGGAATTAATTTAGAAGATTGGGAAGAAGAAGCATTACGAAAAAGGTTTGGCGTTATCTTTCAAAACTTTGTGCAATATCAGTTCAAAGTTGGTGAGAACATTGGAATGGGTGACGTACAAAAAAATCAATCTGAAGCAGAATGGATTCCAGCTGCAAAACTAGGAATGGCCCACGAATTTGTTACAAATTTAGAACAAGGATATGAAACGAGACTTGGTAAATGGTTTAAAGACGGACGTGAATTGTCAGGTGGGCAATGGCAAAAAGTGGCACTTTCTCGCGCTTTTATGCGGTCTAGCGCAGATATATTAATTTTAGATGAACCCACTTCTGCAATTGATGCAGAAGCTGAAATGAAAGTTTTTGAACATTTCAGAGAACATACACAAGGAAAAACGGTGATTCTAATTTCACATCGATTTTCGACAGTACGAATGGCCGATCAAATTTTAGTTTTGGAACATGGTAAAAAAACTGAATGGGGAAGCCATGAAGAACTCCTCATCAATAAAGGAAAATACGAAAAACTATTTCGATTACAACAGGCTGGATATCAATAGCGGGATTAAAATATCCGATACTATTAATGAAGGTTATTCTGCACTGTAAGGGTTAGATATGGAAGAGAGTTACTCTAATTTAGGGATGAGGAAACTAAAAGATCTGATCGAATCATTTGGAGATAGATCTAAAGAAATAGGTTCCGTCGCTTCTTCAATCCAACAGGTTGCAAAACAAACCAACTTACTAGCGCTCAATGCTTCCATCGAAGCAGCACGAGCAGGAGAACATGGACGTGGATTTGAAATTGTAGCGAACGAAGTTACAAAACTTTCATATCAAACGTCAGAAGCTACTAAAAAAATTTCTGAAATTTTATCTCGCATAAATATTGAAAACCAATCTGCCAATGTAGATGTGATTGAAATGGAAAAACAATCCATTGTAGAATACGCTGAACTTTGGACGAGTAATATTGCCAAAGAACTAGAATCTAAATTTTATATCATGGCTACTTCACTCTATGGTTTGAAATTTTTAATTCAAAGTTTAGTACACGCAAATATAGGAATGAAAAGAGAACATTTACTTCTCATTTTGCAAGAATACTTAATTCAAAATGAACAACAACTCGCATATGCTATCTGTTGTGAACCAAACGTGATAGATATGATGGATGGAGAATACAAAAACAAAGAAGGTCATGATTCCCAAGGTAGGTTTGTTCCCTATTGCCATAGACATACAGGTAGAATATCAATCGAACCTTTACAAGGTTTTGACACACCAGGAGAAAACGAATGGTATACCGTCCCACGTGATTTAGGGGAAGATGTGATGATGGAACCATATGATTATCCAATCGAAGGCAAAACTGTAAAGATGACAAGTCTTATGACTAATCTTTTTCTACATTCAAAATTTGCTGGTATCTTGGGTGCTGACTTTTCACTAGAACAATTACAATCAGAGCTATCTCCTAAAAAACTTTTTGGCATTGGAAAAACATCTCTCATTACGTATAACAGCAATTATGCTTCACATCCTGAAATTGATTTTTTAGGAACGCCAGCAGAACAACTTAACGATGAGGCCAAAAGAGCAATCCAAAGAGGGGAAAGTTTCACCTTTATTGACAAATCCAACATAGCAAGAATTTTGAAGCCGGTCAGAATTGGACAAAGTAAACGACCATGGAGTATACTCGTAGAGTTCAATTTACTTTCCGTTCTTAAAAAGTAATTGTTTCCCTCTCTCAAAGTGAGGTGATTAGATACTTGATTCGCCATAGCAAACAAAAACTCTGGTTCTATGGACATCGATTCCTTGTTACAGGACTTAAAGACTCTTTTGGATTCACCCAAGGAACTTGTAACCATCTCAGAAGAAAAACGATTAGAGCTCATGATCCTCTGTGGGAAGATATCTCGCCCAGACCGGAATGAAGTCAGAAAAAGAAATAGAACTGTCCGTGTCGAAAAAAAACAAACCATAAAAATTCAAGAAAAACAAAAAACTGCTCTAACGGGAATTAGACGGGCCAGAGAATCCGCAGTATTCAAAGCTCCTTTACAAATTTCTAATTCTGCTGGATGGTCCTGGGATAAGGCAGAGGAATTAACAAATCCAAAACCTTGTTATATTTGCAAAACTCCATTTAATAAACTTCATTTTTTTTATGATTCCATGTGTCCGAATTGTGCAGCACTCAATTATTCCAAAAGGTTTCAAACAGCAGACCTACGTGGAACCGTGGCCGTTATCACTGGATCTCGCTTAAAAATTGGTTACCAATCAACCTTACTCTTGTTACGTTCCGGCGCAAGAGTGATTGCAACGACAAGATTTCCAAATGATTCAGCCATTCGTTTTGCCAAAGAAACTGATTTTCATTTATGGAAAGATAGATTACAAGTTTTTGGACTCGACTTACGGCACACTCCGAGTGTAGAAATTTTTTGTAAATTTTTAGAAAATCATTTAGAACGATTAGACATTTTAATTAACAACGCAGCACAAACGGTAAGGCGACCTCCAGGTTTTTATTCCCACCTACTAGAAACTGAAAAGTTATCTTTTTCTGAATTGCCCCAAGAAACACAAAAATTGCTTAGTTTTTACCAACATTGCAAACAGGAGTTAGATTCTTATCGCTCTGATTCTGAAATGAAAGACACTGCCACCGCCCTTGCTGTCAGTTGGAATCACAAAACACCTGGTGTTGGAATTCGTTCTTCAGCAGCTCTGTCCCAAATTCCTTATTCCCATGACAATTCAAACGAATTAGAGGCAGTATTTCCAGAAGGTCAGTTAGATGCGGATTTACAACAAGTTGATCTTCGCAAAACAAATAGTTGGAGATTAAAACTTGGAGAAATTAATACTTCTGAAATGTTAGAAGTACAGTTAGTGAATGCAGTAGCACCATTCGTACTTTGTAATCGCCTAGTTGGGATTATGCGAAAAGACAATACAGGAAAAAAACATATTATCAATGTTTCTGCTATGGAGGGAAAATTTCATCGATTTAAAAAAGAAGACCGTCACCCACACACGAATATGGCAAAAGCAGCACTTAATATGATGACTCATACATCCGCAGAAGATTTTGCAAAAGACGGAATCTTTATGAATGCCGTGGACACAGGTTGGGTGACTGACGAAGATCCCATCGAACTTGCAAAAAGGAAACAAGACCTACATGATTTCCAACCTCCTCTCGATATAGTGGACGGAGCCGCAAGAGTCGTTGATCCCCTTTTTGACGGCGTCAATACAGGGAAACATTGGATCGGTAAATTTTTAAAAGACTACTTCCCTATTGACTGGTAGGAACTTTCATAGTTAGTATCTGTTCCTTCGGTGAAAACTTTTTTAAAAACTGGGTAAAAGATAACAAGTTTCCTTTTTTAAATCGAAACTTAAGAAGTGTTGTGGCAGGCGATTTCAATTTGGTTAACATTTCCTTCCAATCTTGTGAATCAAGTTCCACAATCAATTTCGCATCTGTCAGTAATCCAGGAATGACTTCTGCGACTCCTCTTCGCAAATGGATGGTATACGATTCTTTCGTATCAAAAAAAATAAATCCTACTTTTTCATCCGTATCGAAACTCAATTTTGGATCTAAATTCGTCACAAAACTACTTAGAATCACTTTTACAGGATATTGTCTTAACAACTCAGGACTCGGCCTTACCTTAATTTTAGCGATAAACTGATTTCGTAACTCCAAGGCTTCTGTAAGATAATAGTGTTTTGCATTGGCATTGGATTCTAATGCACCTAATTTTTCAAGTGCTTCGATTCTGACAGATATCGCATCTGTTAATTTGGAATCGTGACGAAGTAAATAACCGGAAAGTGTTAATGCGGTTTGGTAATCCTCCTTTTGGAGTTTACTTTTTGTGTATTTGATTAAGTTTTCTTTTCCTCCTGCCAAATCCACAATCAAATCGGCATAAACCTTTCTGTTTAACGGTTGCAATTCGGCCGAGTCACCACTGAACCAACCCAAATTTCCGTTAAATGCAGAACGAACAGACCACGAAACTTTTCCGTAGATTTCCTTTAAATAAGGTGATTTTTGAAGGTGTTCCGGAAGTTTAATTAATTGTACCAAATCATCTGGATGGTAACCTGCATTGATTCCGCGTAAAGACTGGTCATGTACAAATTGTACGGCATCTCGATAATCTGTTATTATTTCATAAATCGTTGACTTTCCAGAGATTGGTTTTCCATGACTAGGCACTATATGTTCTGGTTTTATATTTCGAATGATATCAAGTGATTCATACCAATGTTTTAAACTACGGAACCAAGTTCCTCGGATTGTATACAAATTTGGGAAAGCTTTATAAAAATTATCACCTACAAACAGTATATTTTTTTCAGGATGGTAAATATAAATTTGATCATCGGTTTCACCCGGTGCATGAATCAGTTTCAGTTGTATCCCGGCAACTTCAACGTTGAGTGTGTCACGAAAAGTTTTTGTAGGAGGAACAAAATCTAATTTGGTATCTGCACTGTAGCCTTGGTAGGGTCCAATTCCAACATTCACTAAATCACTTTTTTCCAAATAATTACCAAACATACGAGCACTTCTTGTTCCAATGATCGGAGTAGTTTCACTTGCTAATTTCTGTACGGTAGGGAGTAAACTCTCATGGGCATAAACATCAGGTATTCCACCTGTAACAAATGACCCAGAACCAAAAATATGATCCGGATGGCTATGCGTGTAAATGATTGCTTTAATTGGTAAAGTGGAAATCTTTCTAAAATCTTCTAAAACTTCTTTAGATGCCTTTAATTCATCTAACGTATCAATGATGATGAGACCATCTTTACCAATAAGTAAGATTGAGTTGGCAATCCCATAACCAACAGCAGAGTAAACTCCAGGTGTTACCTCATAAATTTTTTTTTCAAACTCTTTGTTAAACTCCTCCAAATGAATATGTTTGGAATCATTTTCCAATACTTTTAATTTCGTAGAGTTACAATGAATTAATGAGATGAAACAAAAACATAGGATGAGGGATTTAATTTTCATACAAATTCATAGTAATTCAACCAAACTCTAAGGAATAAAGATAGTTTTGTTTTCAATGAATGGAACCTTTCCATTTAAACCCACTACATTGTGCGAATTGTATAATCGATCGCCGACAATTCCTATCGTATCGAAGCCAATGATTCAAATCGGAAAACAAATCATGTAAACTAACGCTGAATAGGTGGAAATACAATTAAGAACCAAAAGTGAATAAAAAAAATGAATGATTCCCATCTAAGAACTAAACATTAAATACAATATACTGGATATATATCTGCAATAGCAGATTCTTGCCTACTCAAAACGGGCCTTTAGAGAACAGTGTCCAAAACACTAACGAGAGACCCAATGAAACAAGTTTTATCGAGCCTATGCCTTTCCATATTCGTAATATCCCCTCTTTTGGCACAATCTACGCAAAAAGAACCCACAATCCTCTCCCAATCCAAAGCAGAGGCACCAAATCCTAAACCTGAGGAAGAGACTACAGAAAAAGAAAGGTGGCGATTTCTCTTTTACGCTGGGGCCGGAAAGGCAGAAATCCAAACCAACCCGAACATTCCGTTCGCACACAGAGATCCCAATTCTGGACTACTCATCAATCCTGGTATCGGTAAGAGAACAGGACTAACAAATGCCGGTACCACAAACTTTCCTTCCGAAGGATCAGGAACTAACCAAGGCTCTGTATTTACATTGGCCAACGATAAATGGTTGTTTGCTTATGGATATACTTCGATCGATTTAAAAATGTCACCGGCAAACCAAGGAGTTGTCCCCATTCGATATTTTGATTCTTCTTCCGAACACATTGTTCGAAACATTCGAGTGGATTATACACAAAAAATTTCTGATTTAGTATCTGCAGTGTTTTCTGTTCGGCAATTTTTAAGAACAGGGAATTATGAATGGAACAATGTCCTTGAAACTACAAGTGTATCAAACCATTATGTAGCCTTTCCTAAATTTCAAGTGAATGATAATATGAAAATCAATATCTATTCACTCGGTTTTAAATTCAATAATTTCAAAAACTGGGAAATTGAACCTTACTTTCAATATCGTGATGCCAGGTTTTATGCTAATGTGTTTTCCACTGTAGGAATTGTACAAAGAGCTGATAATTTACTTTTACCCACGGATCCCGTTGCCATTGGAAATGCTTGGGCATACCAAGGCCTAGGCAGTGCTTATGTCCTCCCATTATACAATTCGATTAATAAAGAATTTGGAAACGTAGGCATAAGGTTACAATACAATCCTTATAAGTTTATATTTCTCAGGACTGATGTCAGAAGAAATCCAGTGCTTGCCGCTTGGGAAGTGAGAGGTTCTGCTACAGTATTTTTTAATAAATATTTTGGAATCACTGTAGGTGGGATCTATGCAGAAGCGGAAATCAATCCTTTAAGTTTACGTGGTTGGGAAATTGGCCCAACATTTACGTATTTGTTTTAATGTAGGACCAAGTTTTTTAAAATTTACTTTTCAACTATGGCAATGGAATTTCGATTCTTTTGCCATCATGTCCAATGATCAATTCTCCGTGATATACCTTTTGGATTGGGTCTTTATAAATTGCTTTGGTTTGAACATATCCACTTACAAACGGAATCATATGCGTTAAAACTAATGTTTTAACTTTTGCATCCTCAGCCAATTTTCCTAATTCAAAAGCATCTATATGATATAACTGGATATCTTTCATAATTTTACTTAATCTTTCATTATTTATCGATTCATAAGCTGTTTCAATTTTCGCAACCATTGACTTGTTCATTACCTCTGAAATCAAATAATCATCGCCAAACGACTGTTTTTTTAGAAATTCAGAATCAGCTGTATCACCGGAAATTAAGATGGATTTACCTTTATATTCGATTCGATAACCCACTGCTGGTTCCACAGGTTCATGATTTACAAAAAAAGCATATACGACGACTCCATCTTTTTCATAAACAATTTTTGAAGATCCATCTGATTTAGGAGAAAATTCATTTGTTTTAGCCCCTTTCCACTGCGGTGGCATCACCGCTTCTCCATGGTGTTTGGTACGGTAACCATATTCAGATTGATAACTTTTCATAAACCCATTCACAAGATCCGAAATCCCTTTTGGTCCATGGACGGTTAGAGTTTTTTGTCTTCCCAGTAACCAACTGCGGTCAATCACCTCGCCTAAGTCAGCAAAATGATCTGAATGAAAATGTGTAATAAAAACGGCGCTAATTTCACTTACGGGTAAATTCAATTTTTCCATCGCCATTGAAACACCATCACCAGCATCAAAAACCAAAAACTGTCCATTCACAAATATGGCAGTGGAATTCTGGATACTCTCCGAAGGAAGTGGAGAACCCGTTCCCGTAAGGATAATCGTAATTTTATCCTTGTCCAAAAGTTCCTTTGCCGCTTTGGCTTTTACAATTGTGCTTTCATTCACACGACGAAGTACGAATCGGTCCCATGAACAAGAGAGATTCGTGAATAGAAAGAACAAAAATACGATCTTAAAATTTAGAGAATTGGAATTGTTTTTTTTCATTAGTTTTCCTTATTTTGGTGAATTGTATTGATTCTAATATGTAAGATGGTTCGAAACCCAATATGATTCGTTGCCAAATGATCTTCCTGAGGTTGTTTTGCTTGGGCCCTATATCGTTTGCAATAGTTTGGCGAACAAAGAAAAGATCCACCTTTGATCGTATGGTATTTTGATTTGTCTAAATTTTTATCAACAAGCCAGGGATCTGCAGTGAATTCCCAAACATTTCCGATCATATCATATAAACCGAATTTATTTTTCGCAAAACAACCAACAGGTGAAATTCCAATAAATCCATCTTTCCCTTCATCTAAGTAAGGAAACTCACCTTGCCAGGTATTTGCTTCTTCCTGACTCCCGTTGGCTGCTGCCCATTCCCATTCCACTTCCGTAGGCAAAGTATGGCCTTTCCATTTTGCAAAGTTGAATGCGTCTATATAACTCACGGCCACCACAGGAAAGGATCCTTTGCCTTCTATGGAAGAATCTGGACCATCAGGATGACGCCAACTGGTGCCAGGAACATAACTCCACCAATCAATTGCTGAGGCCTTTAGATCCACTTTCGGTTTTTGAAAAACAACGGCGCCAGGTTCATTCAGTATCAAATCGTTTGGATGGAGGTTTGGAATGAATTTAGCCTCGGCTTCCGTTTGATAACCAGTCTCCCAAACAAATTTTGCAAATTCATCATTGGTAACTTCGGTTTCATCCATCCAAAATCCAGAAACGGACGTTTGGTACATTGGTGATTCTTCCGGATATACATTAGATCCCTTTTCAAACTGTCCCGAAGGAACCCAAACCATTCCAGGAAAATTTGGATTCTCATGCGATTTCTGATAATGACAATTATTTTTGGATCCCCACGGTGTACGAACTAGCGAACAGTGGCAAAATAGAAATAACATTAGCATGATCAACTTACACATATTAGTTGATATCAGGTATACTCAATTCACCCAATAGGTATATTCATCTTCTTTCTCTTGTTTTTGATCTAATGTTTTATCAATCGAGACAGGAAATTCAATAAAAGAAGCCCAAAGTGGTTCAGGCATTTGTTTATTATAGTTATCTAATAATCCTTCCAATTTCGATATTTTTTCCGGATACAAAGAAACAACATTTTTCTTTTCCAAGGGATCAATGTCTAAATGAAACAACCATTTCTTTTTCGGACGCTCTGTTCGAATTAATTTCCATCCTTCTGCTTGGACCGTTTGGTAATACCCATCACTCCAAAAAAGAGGTCTTTGTTTTTGAACCACCTGACCTTTTAAATAAGGCAAAAGGTTTACACCGTCAATTTCCCTATCTAACGGAAGTTTTACGCCAGCGGCACCTGCTACCGTAGGTAAGATATCAATATTGGTAATTGCATTTTGGTATTTTGTACCTGGTTTGATATGACCTGGCCATTTCGCAACATAAGGGACACGGATCCCACCTTGAAAAAGGGTCAATTTCCAACCACGAAAGGGTGAATTTACATCAGGTAACCCTATATAATTTGGTGCACCGTTATCACTTGTAAAAATCACAATTGTGTTTTTATCCAATCCTTCTTGTGCCAACGACTCGAGAATTTTTCCTACACTTCGATCCAAAGAACGAATCATACTTAAATACACTCGTTTCCTATGATCCTTGATATGAGATAGTGCATCATAATCTTCCTTACTTGCTTGTAAGGGAGTGTGCACTGCCCAATGAGCTAAAAATAAAAAGAAAGGTCTGTGTTTATTGGTTTTAATCACCTTCACTGCTTCATCAGTAAAATAATCTGTCAAATATCGGCTTGGTTCAAACCACCTACCACCGTTATAACTCACACCAAAACGCATATTCGGCCATAAAAAACGATCAATCGGATCAAAATCCTGTTTTGAATTATAAACGTTAGGGTCATCAACTGGAAGATACAACCCACTCTCCATAAACAATGTTTCATTAAACCCTTGTTTGTTGGGTCTCATCTCCTCAGTACTTCCCAGATGCCATTTCCCAATGTGAACAGAGTGGTATCCTCGCTCTTTTAAAACTTCAGCGATTGTGATTTCCGAACCAGGCATTCCTAGTTCATTAAAACTTTTTGATTTTTCTGCTTTTTCTTTATCAATAACAACAGGATACAACCGGTCCGGATCTGCATATAAATCAGCACCTACTCTTGCCAGTGCCCCAGGTGTCGGCGTAAACTCGACTCCAAATCGAGAGGGATACCTACCCGTCAATAGAGCTGCACGTGATACGGTACAAACCGCACTCCCGGAATAACCAGAATCAAAACGTACACCATCATTTGCTATGGAGTCAATATGAGGAGTGGGAACTGCTAAGTCCGCATAACCTCCACCATATGTTGTCACATCGTTAAAACCCAAATCATCTGCCATAATTAAAATAACATTCGGTGGGCGACTAGTGAGTGGTTCTTTTGAATGATCTGGACCAGTTTGCCAAGGTACAGGATGGTTTTTTTCTCTCGGATGACGGATGTCAGTAATCCAACCTAGTGAATAACGAAGTAAAAGTAATCGATTATAATAGAGGAGGCCAAGAAGGGTAAAAAGAACAAAGAAGATTGATACTACAATTTTTAAAAGTTTCATCAGAAAATGGAAAGTCACCTGATTGAAAGTAATCTACATCTGGCAATCTCGCCAAGAGTTAAGTAAAAACCAGGTTTTCGCAAATTTAAAAAATTGCTAAATCCATCCAGTCCAATGTAAATTCGATCAATGAATTAAACAATACCATCAATTCACCATAAAACTTGTTAATTAAACTTGTTTAGCTTTCGCAAAAAGAGTGGCAGGTGAAAACCCAAACCCATCAGAAACGATACCTCCATCTAACTTAACTAAGATGGAGATAATGGCATAGTGATGAACTGTATGAGAAAGTAAAAATAAAAGTTCCCGATTGGTATTACTAAGAATGGCAGGAATGTTTTCTGTAGGGTTGTAGTTTTGTGAAATTGAAATATTTTTTGGTTCAAAGATCTGAGTTTGAAATAGAGAGACAAAATGTTTCATTGATTCAATGGCAAACAATCGATCAGTTTCAAGGAGAGGATTCCTTTTCCTCTGGTCGTAATCAATGTGGCCATTTGGGATCCCATTCCAAAACAGCTCGTAATGTTCAATGATGTGACGAAAGTGTTCACCTATGGAAGACTCAAGGATTCCGTGTTTTAGTTTATAACTTTCGTTCGAAATAGATTCGAGGAGATAAATCCCTTGCTGTAAAATTTGATAGTTTTCAGCATAATTTGGATCCATACAATGTGTCTTAGACTGTTGGATTCCGTCCACATTCCAAACAATTTTCAAAGATTTTAATCCAAAGAAGACGGTTTTTTATGAGGAAACTGCAGATTTCCTTGTATTTGGACCATTTTCTCCTTCAAAAACATGTCTAAAGTCATAGTCCAACTTTCCCTCTGCAAAGTTAAAAAAACACAAATCATAAGTTTCTAAAAACAATACGATTCACAATTTTAAACTTAAACACGTTGACTGACTGGTCAGTATCTTCGTTTATGGATAAAAGGGGTCGAAATGTATTTTGTTCTTCTCATATTTCTTTCTGCTATATTTGCGATGACCCTCGGTATTCCCGATGCCACCTTTCCGCAAGGTGACGAAATCATGCACATTCGCTCCATTCGAGAAAGTTTGGAAGTGGGAAGTTATACATTACCTGTTTTGTCTGGACTTCCGAACCCATACAAGCCCCCTCTTCTATTTTGGATGGGAATGTTCTTTGATAGAATTTTTGGAATCGGATATTTTGCAGAACGATTTGTGTCCTTTCTCTTCGGACTAGGAACTTTAGGATTGTTCTATCAACTCTATTTATCCTTTAGTAAGTCGCAAAAAGAAACAAAACTCGCAACATTAGCCTTTGCCTTTTCTTTTCTTTCCTTAAAATTCTTTGGGCTTTTGATGATGGAAGGGGCAATGGTGTTTTTCACCCTTCTCTATGTATTTCTTTTTTACCAATATAAAAAAACTAAGAATCTAATCTATGTTGTTTGTGGAAGTTTTTTAGTTGGATTTGGTTATCTATTAAAAGGTCCAATCCTTCATATCTATATTGTTTTATTTTTACTTAGTTACCTTTACACAAAAATGGTAAGAGTAAGAAGAGGACATTTTCATATTTCAATGAAACCTCTAAGAGAAGAAAAACAAACTCTTACGTTGTTTTCACTTTCCTTCATCATTCCTATCCTTTGGATTTCCTATTTGTATTTATTTACAAGTTCTGGAAAAGAATTGTTAAGATTCTTTTTTGTAACAGAGAATATGGGGAAATTTTATGCAGCAAACCAATCAGGTCTTAGAATCTGGGGTGGTTGGCTTTTGTATACAATCCCCTTCACCATTCCGCTGTTGTATTCCGTTTGGTTGACTATCAAAAAAACAACAAATCAGAAAAACCAAATTTGGTCAGTTGTTGTGATAGTGTTTTTGATACTTGTAACGATCTTTCATTTATTACCAAACCGCAAAGATCCATATTATGTAACTCCATTTGTAACCTTACTATTTTTGTTGCCTGCCATCATAAAAACAAACTGGGAAACTTTGATTCTTTCTAAACTAAATCAATTTTCAATTCCAATAGTTTATTTTTTATTTGTTGCCTTTGCGATAATATTAAGACTTCCACTTTTATTTTTGGTATCTCTCACAGGAATTGTTATTTCCATCAGTGCCATTTATGCATTTCAAAATGGAAAAGTTAGGTTCTATGGAATTTTGATTCCTCAACTTCTTCTTGTTCCAGTTGTAATGTTTTTTCTCATTCGCCCAATGGCCGATCCAGATATTACAAAACAACTCATTGGATTAGAAGGGAAGGATGTTTGCGTCATTGCTGAAAATCCTTGGACAGCTATGGATGTACAAAACAAACTGAAAAGCTCAAAAGTAAACTTTGCATTACCTCTGACTTACAGAGAAACCTGCGCCACAAGCACAGTGATGGTGGCGTTTCAAGATACCAATTTCGGAGAAGATTGGAAAAAAGATACCTCTTGGTTTCAATGGAAACAACATCTGAATTTAGATACAGACCAAACCATCAAAGCCTTACTAAAAATGGACAAACGTTCTTTCCAATCAGAAGTAAGTGTTTGGAAAAAAGAGGAAAGACTATGAAGAAATATGGATTCTTACTCTTTTTATTAGCGATTGTTTCTGTTTGGGACATCTCAAAAGACAATGCCCCCAAGTTTGGGCAAAAAGCAAAATTAGAACAGTCATCTGAATGCAAAGTTCTATGTGAAAAAGCAAGTCACTGCTTAAAAGAAGACCAAAAGCAATTACAAGATCCCAAGATGTACCAGTTTGCCTGTGAAATTCTCTGCACGAAACAGTTCCAATTGTTCGGTGAATGTTCCAAGGCAATTGCAACTTCTTGTGAAAATGGTGAGTTATGTATCAAAAATCAAACAAAGGGGCTTTTTTAAAAACAAAAGAAGTTAAATGACCAGTCATGCAAAATAAAACAAGTATAATACTCCCAACTTATAACGAGGCCGGTAATATCAAAAACTGTGCTGAAACTATCTCTAAAATTTTAGAAAAAGAATCCTTAGAGTTTGAAATTGTCATTGTGGATGACAACTCCCCTGACGGAACATTTGAAGTTGCTAAAGTCCTTGCTGAATACGACAAACGAATCAAACCTTTTGTCCGCACCACAGAAAGAGGACTGAGTTCAGCTGTCACTTACGGTTACGACAAAGCAGAAGGTGACAATCTAGTGGTTGTCGATGCAGACTTTCAACACGATTATACCAAAATTCCAGATGTAATTCGTTTGCTGAATGAAAACGATATTGTTGTAGCCACACGTCGTAGTGCCGATGGCGGTTATGGTAATTTTCCGATACTTAGAAAGTTAGCAAGTCAGTTTGCTACCAAAATCTCTGAGTGGTTGTTTCCTGTTCCCATTTCTGATCCCATGAGTGGATTCTTTGGAATTAGAAAATCTATTTATTTAGAAACCAAAGAAAAACTTCACCCAAGAGGTTATAAAATTCTTTTTGAAATTTTGGGTTCAGTTCGTACGGAAAAAATTGCTGAAGTAGGTTATACCTTTGGGCTAAGAACTTGGGGACAATCGAAACTTGATTCTGGAGTGATTTTTTATTTTATTTGGGACCTAATTTCGATTAAATGGAACCAATGGAGATTATCTCACTCTTTCCAATTTCGATCCAAAAGAAGAAATTCACATATCCATCCATAGGGAAACTTTAGAGCGATTTAGAAAAAAGTTGAGAGATAAAAAATATTTTGAATCGTTTTTCTTTTCCAAACTCTCAGGTATTTTTTTCTTTTACCGTCCATTGATTTGTGAGGGAAAACATGGTCACAAAAACGGTAGAGGAAAATTGTTATCGAATTGAGTCCAATCGACTGGATGTATACTCTGCTGCAAGTTTAGAAGAAGATATGACAAATATCTTCGAAAAAGGAGTCACCTCTCTCTACTTGGATTTTTCCAAGGTAGAAGAGGTTTCTTCCTCAGTTCTCGGTCTACTTTTATACAAAAAGATGATCTATGGAAAACAAGGAGTCAGACTTTTTCTCATCAATGTAAACCCACAGATTCAAAAGATCTTAAAAATTCTAAACCTAAATGCTCATTTTCTTCTGTAGTTTATGTTCGAAAACAAGACCCGAATGACTTGGTAAATGGATCGTTTCTCCCTTAACCATCGCATCGCCAAACTGATACAATAATTTTGATCCTTTTATAACCGGTTCTTTCCCTTCCGTTTCACCAAAATTCAGATATACCGTAATCACTTTATCCCCAAGAAACCTTTCAAAACACAATAGATCACTAAAACTACTCGACTTTGTTCGGACACTTCCCGCTTTTAAAACTTCAGATCCTTTTCTTAAATGAAAGAGCGACTTGTAATGGTTCCAAAGAGAATTTTCTTCTTTCTTTTGGCCACTGACTGTATCAGAAGATTTAAATGCTCCGACAGACAACCATGGCCTTCCTTTAGAAAATCCAGCATTTTCAACTGTATCCCATAACATAGGCAGACGACAATTGTCTCTATTGATATAAATCCCAAGAAGATTGGATAAAAATAGAGGTACAAACCGATTCATTTTGGCAATAGGATCTTTTCCAAGAAAATTAGAAATTCGGCCTTCCTTCCTTCCTATTTCATCTCCATAATACACAACAGGAATTCCTCGAGCTAAAAACTGAAACGCAGACAAAACTTTTGCCTTTCTGATATCACCACCTAATCTGTCGATGTAACGTCTTTGGTCGTGATTACCCAAAACATAGGTCGGAGTGTGAGGAGCAAAAAATTCTTTTTCGTTTTTTTCTAAAAGTTCCTTAAAGAATTTAGCATGGTAGTCAAAGTGAATTAATTCAAACTGAAATACCAAATTGAGCCCATCTGATTTTTCTCCCAAAAAGGATTTTAAAACTTTGTCTGACCCACTCACCTCTCCAATGAGAAATGGATTTTGTTTGTATTTAGAAATATGTTTTCTTACTTCTTTTGCAAATTGAAAGGATTCAGGTAAGTTTAGATTGTATGTTTTTTTCTGAAAGAACGCCTCATCATGGTTATCTGGAGTTGGGAAATATCGAAAGCTAAAAGGATTGTTTTTGAAACTTTCATCTTTATAAATGGAGTTAAAGATATCTAGGCGAAACCCATCGACCCCTTTTTTTAACCAGAAATCTAAAACACCAAACATGGCTTTTTTTACTTTTGGATTTCTATAATTAAGATCTGGCTGAAAGGATAAAAAATTACTATAATAATACTCATCCGTAGTTTTGTCATAGTTCCAACCGGAGGTCCCAACCATTGAAATCCAATTGTTTGGCTTTTGCCCATTCCCCTTTTTCCAAATATAAAAATCCCTTTTGGGATTCTCTTTGGAAGATCGGGATTCTAAAAACCAAGGGTGTTTGTCAGAAGTATGGTTCATCACCATATCGAGTACCACTCGCATCTTCCGTTTGTGGATTTCTTTGATGAGTTTGTCACAGTCTTCCATTGTGCCAAACCGGGGGTCAATGGCGGTGTAGTCGGAAATATCGTATCCAAAATCTTCACCAGGACTTCTGTAAAATGGGGAAAACCAAATGGTCTCCACACCCAATTCACGAATTTGATCCAAACGCCCAAGAATCCCTTTTAAATCGCCAATCCCATCACCATCGGAATCCTGAAAGGACCAAGGGTAAATTTGATAAATTGAAGTTTGTTTCCACCATTCCATTTTCTTTTCCATGACTTTTCTAAAACTTCCCCGTTATTTCAGTTGCCTCTTACCTAAATACCGAATTTCTGTTCTTTATACAAGCAGGTAGCAATGGATAAAGAAAAAATCAAACTTTCCGGTTTCAACAATCTGACAAAAGTTTTGAGTTTTAACCTCTACGATTTTTGCATCACTTTGGATGACGAACAAAAAGGTAGATACGTAAGTTATATCCACGACAAATACAATGCTAGCAAAATTACAGAAATCTCTAAAGAGATTGTCAAACGAATTGATGCAAATATCCTTTCTGTCTCTGCACAAGACTACGATCCTGTAGGTGCTTCTGCTATGGTTCTGATGAGCGATGTCAAAGGTGGGGGCAATCCCATCCCCTCCACACAAGTCAGTATGCACCTAGACAAATCACATATCACTGTCCACACCTATCCAGATGCGGCAGATCCCGATGGGATTTGTTCTTTTCGAGTGGACATTGACATTTCAACTTGTGGAGAGATCATTCCTCTTGACTCCATCAATTTTTTATTTGAAGCATTTGAATGCGATGTGGTGTACATTGATTATGTAGTTCGAGGTTACACACGTTTGGCGGACGGTAGGAAAATTTATAACGACCACCATTTTAATTCGATTTTGGATTTTGTAAAACCAGAACTCAAAAGAAATTATACTTTTTTATCAGATATCAATATGCCTCAAGACAATACTTGGCAAACGAAAATGATGATCAAGGAACTTGGGCCAGAAAATTATTTACTCAATCCAACTGACATTTCTCATCCCGATGTTCCAAACAAAATGAAACTCCTAAGAGAGGAAATGAAAGAAGTTTACCACATGATCCATTAACGTTAGTTAATGGATATTTGATTCTACTTCTTTTTTTATTTCTAGCCATTCCTTCTCACCTAATTTCGGTATTAAATACATAACATTGCGGTTGGGTGGGACTAAAAAAAACTGAGTTCCATGTTCGTCTCTTTGTTTTAATGAGGGATGAATTGGCATATAAGCACCTAACTTTCGATAGAAGCCGATTTCCTCGTCTGTTTCTGTTTTTAGTGCCTTAATCTGTATACTTTTTTGGTAATAGACCAAATAGGAGTTTATCGCTTCTTCTGATTCACTGGGGTCTGTGACTAAAAAATAAAATGAAGATTGGATATCTGGAAATTTTTCTTTAAAACTACGAAGTGCCTCTAGAGCCAGCGGGCATTTTTTACCACAACCCACAAGGCCAGGATAAATCCAAATCCAAGTGCCATTTGGTTCTTTTGAAAACTTTTCGGAACAAAAGGGACAATCTACAAACCGAGTCTTTCCACTGTAGAATGCGATCGCAAAACTCAAAAAGATCAGTAGAAAGAGGCCAAAACCAAATAACCCAATTCGAATCAAAAAACCATTACGATTTGTCATCATCAATGATTGCAGATAAAGTTTCTACTGAATCCTTCAAACCGTGGAATATAACATTCCCCTTATCTATGAGCCCAATCATATTCGCACAAGTTCCTAAATTGGTTTGTGTTTTTACATTTAAATCAAGAATGGAATTTGAAATTTCATCCATACTTGTAGATTGTTCCTTACTTGATACTTGCATCTCTTGGGCAATTTGATCCAAGGTAAGTAAGGCCTGTTCTTGTTTTTCAAAGGCAGAAAGAGTTCCTGTAATTTTTACTGTCAGTTCTCGCATTCCTTCTTCTGAAGAAAGAATTGACTTCACAAAACTTTGAACTGTTTGGTTGATTTGATTGGATTGTTTAAAACTAACCTGGATGGCCGATTTGATTTTTCCTGAAATGGAAGAAATATTTTTTGTAGCTTCTGCAGTTGAATCGGCAAGTTTTGAAATTTCGGAAGCAACAACAGCAAATCCACGTCCTGCATCTCCTGCACGGGCCGCTTCAATCGAAGCATTTAACGAAAGTAAGTTGACCTTTTCTGCGATATCAGAAATTAACTCTAAAATTTCTTCCATTTTTTCCGAATCGTCAACAGCGACTTCCATGGATTGGTAAAGACCAGTAAATTCTGTTTCGGTTTTTTTAACACTATCAGCTGACTCCTGGATTTTGGAACGCATCACTTCCAATGAAGTCACAAACCCTTCACTCAAACTAAATAAATTTCGATTTAATTCCTCAACCGTTTTCACTTCACCAATTTGGCGATTGGAACCTTCTAAAATCAATTGGCTGGAAGCTGCCGTTTCTTCTGTTGCAGCCGAAATAGCCTCAATGGAAGAAGATTGGGTTTGAAAAGATGTTTGAAATTCTTTTACTTTTTGCGAAATCAAATTGGAATTTTCAAAAAATGTTTTTGTTCCAGAGGATACTTCGTCTACAGCCGCAGTGACGCCTGCAATCACCGTTTCCAAATTCGTCTGTGCTTCTATTTGTTTTTTAAGTTCCAAAACAGAACGAATGGAAAAATAAATGAGAATTCCTGTTTCAAACACTACAAATAATGCGTGGGTAAAAACGATCTCAAGACCTGTTCCATAACTATACACAATTACTTTGGTTCCAAAAATAACTGTCCCAAACTCTTGGATGTAATTTCCCACTAAGTGGTGTACGGCGATTGTCAAAGCAGCTACCAATAATACTCGCCAGTCTTCATAAACAAATAAAATGGCAAGGGCACTGAATACATGGAAGTGCATTTCGATGCGACCAAACTGAGCTTGGATCATAAGAGCACTAAACATCATAAGAGTTGCCCCATTCCAAGCCCTAAGGAAAAAAGTTCCGCGTGCTATCTTATAAAAAATAAAGGAAACAAAGGAAATCACCACAGCAGAAAGCGTGACGACGGTAGTGGCACCATAACCCAATGAGAGAAAAAAAACAAGAGGAGTGTGAGCCAAAATCGCCCAAAGAAAAAATGTATCTACTTTTTTTTGGCGTTCCGATAAAACTGCTGCCAATCTAATATCCATATGATCATAGACGAAAAAAAAGGAAGGAAGTCTAATCAATAAATTATTTGATTATAAAATTAAATATTTTAAGTTTCTTATCATTTGAAACGTTCCGATTTTGTTTCTTAAAATTTGCGTATAAATACAAATTCATCTGTTCTGTTGGTTTCGGTTTGTCTCCTATTTGTTTTGTGAATTTGGACCGAAGAAATCCCTAATTCTCTCTTGATTTGTCCAAAATAGATTTTGATACTTGCTCCAGAAGGTATATTTTGGAACCATTTTCAGATCCCACCGATTCAGAAACTCCACTTACAGGAGATACAACGGATCCTTCCTTTTTCATCCAATTACCTAAAAATATAGCAAGTTATTCCATGACTTCGCAGGCTATATTAGAAGAACTTCGTGTGAGACATAGACGGTTGGAAATGCATGGCAGTGCCGAAATTACACCTTCATTGCTTCTTACGGTTGACTCCATTCCCGAATTACTCTCAAAACAAGTGCAACTTACAGAAATGCATAAATCGCAAGCAGCGATTACGGAAGCGTTTAAGGAATTAGCAGGCCTTACGGAACACAACAGGGAACCTGTGGTTTATTTTTATCCTTTTTTATTGCAGGTAGATAATAAACTCACAATGCGAATCAGTATGATTGCACCACAAAACAGAGATAAAACTGATATTGTTCCTTACCGTCGAGCCTGTTTCAAATACAGCGTAGATTTGATTGACCTTCTGTTAAAAAACAGGGCAAGTAGAGAATATGTTTTAGAAGAAGAAAACCCTGGATCCACCTTGGTTCGAACAGACCAAAAAGGAAATACCTATTTTTTCCCTACCAAACTCAGTTATGAAACGGAATTAGAATTAATGATCCGTAAAACAATGGAGTATTTTGGATATATCCCCATGAAAGATTTTATCCAAGATGTGATTTCAAGAGGGAAAGAAACTGCAAAACTTGTTGAAATCATTCCAGGATACCACCTCATTTTGCCAAATGGATCACATAACCCTGAATATGCGCGTCATTTCACAGTCCAATTGGATGCCCTAAAAGTATTTTCATTTCCCTATCTAAAACGATTTGCAAACGAAAACAAATATGTTGGGTTTTTAGAAAAACTATCCGAATTGGAAATTAGTTTTCCAACTCAAACAGAAAAACTTCTCAAACTAGGAAATAGCCTTCATCCTAAACTCACATCCCTACTCGAAGAATTTCCATTTGATAAAATCACAACAGAAGAAGGCAAACGAGTTGGAAGTAGTATCAGGGAAAGTCTTTTCATTTTAGACAAACTTTCCAAACGCTTAAAAGAACAGAAAAAGGAAGATTCCGAAGAAGCTGTTACCACACTCATTAAACTTCTTGGAACAAGAATCGAAGACAATACAACAAACACTCTCACCCTCACAAAAATTGATTTAAAATCAGAAGTAAAATTTTTAGGACTGAAAAGCGATAAAGAAATCACTGACGTCATTTCTAAAATTGTTACTTCTCTTTCCGAAACCTATGGTTGTTTGGAAATGAAGGAAGATACATTCCATGTCCTATTTGCATTGGATCAAAAAAAACTTTCCAAAGTAGAAGCAAACACTTTAACTCTTGCAAAAACAGATTCAAATTATAGAAACGAACTTCCCATCCTCGACCAAATCCGTGTGATCTTAAAAAATAGATCAGATGAAAACATAGACAAAGAAGAAATTCCTGAAAAAGAATTAGAAGAAGATAACAATTCAAACCAAACGAATTCCGGTGATCCACGGATTTCTTTTTCTGCACTCCAAGAAAAGTTCCATGTGCCGATTGGCGTTTTTAGTTTTTTAGCATTAGCATCCTTAACCACTGTCATTTCTTTATTCTTAGGTTCTTTAGAATATATAGTGAGTGGATTTATGTTTAGTTTTTTAGTGGGACTTTTTCTTGGTTATCTTTATCGGAACGATGGAAAAAAGATACAAATCCCAGAAAAACAAACATCCATTTCACCGAAAGAGAATAGATCACTTGGTATTGCAAAAGTGGCAGAAGGATTTATTTATCCTAAAAAATTCAATAGCATTGCAGAAAAGGTTTTTGATTTCAAACGATTACGAAATCATATCGAAGATTGTGTAGAAGACATCAAAATTCAACTTCCGGCGAACGATCAGAAAAAAGATACAAACAAAATTGTGGCAGAAATCGAACATGCCATCTTACAAATTTCAGTGGTGATGAAAATTCCCGAAGCCATTCAATTAAAAAATAGGCCCAAGGAACTCATTCTTTCCAAAGCAGACTTTCGCACTATTTTATTTCGAACCCAATTGGCAGAATACTATCGAAAGGAAGCAAGTATTTATAAATCAGACCGTGACCAAATGGATTACATCCAGTTTATCATTCGAGAATTAGAATTTGGCTATAATAAATATTTGAAATGATAAATCTGGTTTTATGAAGTCTTTTGTATACGCAACACTTACGATTTTTTTTCTAACAACCTTTTCACAGTGTACGAATAAGGATGTAGTCAATGCAGAGGAATGGTTAGAAAACCATAAAGAAGATCGGGTCCTAAACCTTTCGAACAAAGAAGTGGGAGTCCTTCCTGCATCTATAGGAAATTTAACAAAAGTAGAGGAACTCACACTCCAATACGACTCACTCAAAACAGTTCCCAAAGAAATAGGAAACCTAAAACAATTAAAAATCCTCAATCTTTTTGGAAATCCACTCCAAACGCTACCAGATGAAATCGGAAATTTAGAAAACTTAGAAATCTTACTTCTAGGTAGAACAGATTTTCATGAGATCCCACCTGTTTTAACAAAATTACAAAAATTAAAAACACTGGCATTGGATGAGACCAAAGTGCAACTAACAGAAGCTGACGTAGAAGTGATCGCCTCTCTTCCTAATTTAGAAATCCTAGATTTAAGCCTTATGCGGGAGTATAAAACTCTTCCCAAAAACCTAGCAAAACTGAACCATTTGCGACAGCTTGTTTTACAGAAAACCCTTCTCGAAAAATCCGATGTAGTTAGGTTACGGGACGAACTCCCCAAGGTTCGCGTCAAACTCTAAGGTCACCATTTTTTTTCCGTTTTCTCTTTGGCCTAGACCACAAACATTGGTCTTACTATGGCCAAACCAGAAACGGAAAATCCTTATTCTAAAACGGTTCTTCTCCCTGAGACCTCCTTTCCCATGAAAGCCGACCTGGCAAATCGTGAACCAGGTCAAATTAAAATTTGGAAGGAGAAAAAAGTCTTCCAAAAGATGAAGGAAATTCGTAAATCCAAACCTTCGTTTGTTTTACACGATGGACCTCCTTACGCCAATGGAAATTTCCATGTAGGCCACGCCCTCAATAAAATTTTAAAAGATATCATTGTTAAATCCAAATCTCTTTCCGGTTACCAAACAGACATGATTCCTGGTTGGGATTGTCATGGTCTTCCTATCGAAGTACAGGTGTTAAAGAATCTTGGAAAAGAAGCAAGGAACACTAGCCCCAGTGAACTTCGAAAAAAATGCCGTGAATATGCGACAGAGTTTGTCGGAAAACAAGGGGAAGATTTAAGTCGTTTTTTATGTTTCTTTGAAGATGAAAATAAATACCTGACTATGGCTCCTGAGTTTGAGGCGAGGATCGTTGAAGTTTTTGGATCCCTATTCGAAAAAGGATATATCTATAAAGGAAAAAAACCTGTGTATTGGTGTATTGATTTAGCGACTGCCCATGCGGAAGCAGAAATCGAATACCAAAACCATGTCTCCCCTTCTATTTATGTAAAGTTTGCAGTGAAGGGAGAAACCGACACTTACTGTTTGATTTGGACCACCACTCCTTGGACACTTCCGGCAAATCTTGCGATTTGTTTTAATGAGGAACTAGACTACTCTCTTTTCCAATCTGATTCTCATGGAAGACTGATCCTTGCGGATGGATTAAAAGAAGCTGTTGAACAAAAAACAGGAATCACTCTCACAAAAATTCATTCTTTAACGAATGATGACCTTAAAAAAATGACCTTCTTACATCCGTTTATTGATCGTGAATCTATACCTTTATTTGGAAACCATGTTACCTTGGATGCAGGAACGGGTTGTGTCCACACGGCTCCTGGTCATGGAACTGATGACTACCGAGTCGGAACAGCAGCGGGACTTCCTCCTCTATCTCCAGTGGATGATTACGGTCGTTATACGGACGAATTTGAAATGATGAAGGGAATCAAAATTTGGGATGCCAATCCTAAAATTGTGGAACTCCTCCGAGAAAAAAATGCCCTCGTACACTTTTCTGAATTCACACATTCCTATCCACATAGTTGGAGGAGTAAAAAACCACTGATCTTTCGTGCGACCCCACAATGGTTTTTTTCCATCGATCACGCAGGTCTCAGAGAAGATTCACTTAGAGCCATCGACAAAGTACAATGGATTCCGGATTGGGGAATCACTCGCATCCGTTCTATGGTAGAATCTAGACCTGACTGGTGTTTATCGAGACAAAGAAACTGGGGTGTTCCAATTCCTTCCTTTACTTGTAAAACTTGTGGGTTCACTCATCTAGACGACAAAACAATCAATCACTTCATCCAAATTGTAAAAAAAGAAGGAATCGAAGTATGGTATGAAAGAGAAGCAAAGGACCTTTTACCTGAAGGAACAAAATGCTCCAAATGTGGATCAGATGATCTCAAACAAGACAAAGATATTTTGGATGTTTGGTTTGACTCAGGTGTTTCCAGCTTTGCTGTGTTTGGTGATTCTCTCGACCGCGAACCAGCAGACTTGTATTTGGAAGGTTCCGACCAACATAGAGGTTGGTTCCAATCTTCTCTTTGGCCATCCATGGCGATCAGAAAAAGACCTCCATACCGATCTGTCCTCACCCATGGTTATGTGTTAGATGAAAAAGGACACGCTATGTCCAAATCCCTTGGAAACGTCATCAATCCTACAACAGATATCATCAACCAATACGGAGCTGATATTCTTAGGCTTTGGGTCTCCACCCAAGATTTCCGAGACGATGTCAAAATTGGAAAGGACTCTATCAAAACCGTTGCCGAAGCCTATCGTAAGATCCGAAACACCTTCCGGTATCTATTAGGAAATACAAAAGCTGAGGTTCTTGCTTGGAATCTAAATAAAGAAAATTTAGAACCAATTGATCAGTATTACCTGCATAAATTAGCCAAACTAAATGAAGACGTCAAAAAATTGTATGAGAACTACCACTTCCACCAAGTGTACCACCGAGTTTTAGTTTTCTGTACGGTTGACTTATCTCAAGACTACTTTGAAATCATTCGGGACAGAATGTACTGTGATGCCAAAGATTCAAAAACTAGAAAATCTTCTGAATACGTTTTGGCAGTCATTTTAGAAACCTTAACCAAACTCCTCTCACCTATCCTTTCGTTCACAACAGAAGAAGTATGGGCTGAATTTGGTTTAAAGGATTCTGTGTTTTATTCTGATTTTTCAGATTTATCTTCCTTACTCAATGCAGACTTAGAATCCCAATTCGAACCCATCTTTGCTACCAAAGAAGTGGTACAAAAAGCACTGGAAGAAGCAAGAAAGTTAGGAAAACTTGGGAAATCACTGGAGGCTGAAGTACTAGTTACTGGTGATTCCCTAAAAGATACAAAGTTTACCAAGGAAGATTTGAGCCTTTTCTTTGTGGTATCGGAAGTTTCTTTCGACGCTAAGGAAATTGGAGAAGTATTCTCGGAATGGAAGGGAGAAAAAGCCTCCATCCAAATCAGAAAACCACGCCATCACGAATGTCCAAGATGTTGGCGTCATGTTTCTGAAAAAGAAGGATCACTTTGTAATCGCTGCGAATCTGTTGTGTCCAAACACTAAAAATAAAACTTAAACTGGATGCGTCACCAACTAAGAGTTTGGTGGCGTTATCTCAAGTAAGTTATTTATCGAAACCTTCTAAAAAACCTACCTACAATAATATCGGCTTCGGGTAATTTGGTAATCCCTGCCACGGCAAAATATAATACTACTGCAGGAAGGATCGAAACCACAAGACAAAGCCTACTGACATTAGCAAAACCAATCCCTAATGATTCTGATAGATAAGAAACGAAGATGGGTTTCAAAACCCATTCAGAAACCACCAACCAAAGAAAAAGTCCAAAGAGAGCTGGCACCATTTTTAAAATACGAAACCAAACCGTAAGAAATGGAATTTTCACTTGGTGGGCCTTAAGATAAAACAATAACAACGAAGAAGTCACAGAGGCACTCAGAGCAGATGCCAATGCTATGGCTGAATGTTTTAAGAAAAACATAAGTCCGATACTGACCACAACACTCAGCCCAAAAGAAACTAACTGGATTCTTAAGGGAGTTTTAGTATCAGAAAATGCATAATAAGAAGACACCAAAACCTTATTGATGCTATAAAAAGGAATGGCAAAGGAATAAAAGACCAATGGATAAAAAGCAGTGATTGTTGCCAAATGGTCCCAACGTCCCCCGTAATAGATAGAATCCAAAACGGTTTCTCCAAGGACCGCCAAACCAATGCTTGCTGGGAGTGTCAAAAAAAAAGCAAAAGACAATACATCAGTAATTTCTTTGGGAACATTTTCTTCTCTTCCTTCCCTTAGATCTTTCAATAGCGAAGGTAAAATGGTAGTGGCAAGCGCAACTCCAATGATTCCTGTAGGCAGTTGGACAAGTCTTTGAGAATAATCCAAACTTACTACAGCTCCAAGTCCTGGATTTTGATTCTGAATGTAGTTTGCAAGAAAGATGTCTACAAGGAGTCCAATTTGATAGAAACTCCCACCAAGGGCCGCAGGTAACATTAGTTTGAAGATTTTACGAATCGCAGGGTGTTTTAAGTTCAAACGAAATATCGGACCGAATCCATTTCTGTATACATACCAAGCCTGGACAATCAGTTGCAACACTCCTCCAGTGACAATTCCATAAGCTAGGACAAAAACTTTATCTCGAATCTCATGGTAATAAGGAAAAACAAAAATAAATACTATCAGATAACTAAAGTTAAGGATGATGGGAGATAAGGAAGGGACAAAATAATTATGGTGTGAGTTAGAAATCGACATAAAAATCGAAGACAAACTGGCAGTCATAATGAGAAAAAAAAGAACTAATGAAAGTTCAACGACGAGTGTTCCATATTCAGGAGACCCTCCTACGAGTGCTGGTAAAAAACCCGCGGCAAAAAACCAAAACAAAGCAACAAAAAGCGACAGACAAAAGAAAAGAAAACTTAGGACGGTTCCTGCCATCACCCGAGCATCCTTTATGCCCATCTTTTCATATTCAGAAAAAATTGGCATAAAGGATTGGCTTAAGGTTCCCTCTGCCAGTAAGTTACGAAACATATTAGGGAGGCGGTAGGCCACACTAAATGCCGAGGCCACCATACCTGTCCCAAAACTAACAGCCATAAAGTGGTCACGTACGAGTCCCAAAATTCGGGATAAAAAAGTATAAAAAGAAAGGGCGAGCGAACGCCTGGTACTTGACTCACTTCCCTTCGCTTGTTTTGTCATAAGACCAGGTTTTAGATGGGATTCAATTTTTCAAGAAAACGGATAGAACCACTTGGACTCATCTGGAACTGCGTGGAACACCCTGGGCATTCATGTTTCCCAAACTTATGAATTCGCAACCTTGTCCCACAAACTTCACATTGGATGATTCTTTCGACTGCTTCCAATTGTTTTGTTTTGGATTGGATGTAACTCGGGATTGTGATTGGTTTTTCTTGGATTTCGGGATTGGTTTTATAAACTGCAAATCGTCTTTCCAACTCATGGTTGAGAGTGTCTTTGATTTCCAACCGAAGGCTATTTAGTTTTTCTTCTAATAAAGATTCCATAGGAGAAGAACTCTTTTCTGGCGTGTTCGGATTTTCCTCTACTTCGGAAATAGATTCCAGTTGAGATACCGGTTCTTTAGAACCAATCGAAGAATCACTTCCCTTCGATTTTCCTGTGAAATAAAACCTGATTCTATTTTCATCTTTTAAAGATGAGGGGCTAGTCTTTGGTTCCGTATCGGATGATTTTGGTTCTGTTGGTTCTGGTCGTCTAAGTTCGGCCTGTAATAAAAATCCTTCAGCTTGGGTATGATCACGAAAGATCGGTAACTGATCAAAAAGTCCGACAAGACCGAGTACATCTTCCACTTCTTGTTTCACTCCGTAAATGGCATACACTGCTCCCATTTTTTTGGTTTGTTTGTGAATTTTAACAAGAATACTAATTCCATTGGATGTAATAAAATCCAAGGCACCAAACTGAAATAAAAACTTTCGATAACCCTTGTTTAGCTGCGATTCAAAATAACGGTAAAAATCCTCTGCACTGGTTCCGTCCAAACCACCTTTCAATTGAATGGAAAATACTTTGTCTTTTGGTTCCATGATTTATCCTAAAAAGATCGCATCGCGAATCGGAGTTTGGTTGGGGTCTGGGGAAAGAGTAGAAACCAGAGGACCTTCAGACAAAATTTCAACTTCACTTTCTTTTAACAAAGTTTCCGATTGATTTTGGTTTTCTGTTAAATCCACAACAGGTTCAATTTCTGACTCTTTTGTTTCGATTGTTTTTTTCTCAAACAAAGGAAGGTTAGAAGATTCTTTCGGGATTACTGATGAATCTCTTGCAACTAACATTGTATAAGTCACAAAAGCTCCGGTTAAAATCAAACTAACAACAAATGCAAAAACAACATAATTAATAACCATCCACTCCACAAGTTTCCATTGGTTTTCAAAGAGTAAACCTAAGTTCCCCCTTTCATATACCAAAATGACAAGCCCAGAGACATCCAATGTTCCTGGTTTGTAAAGTGGTGAAGTGAGTCTTACCGTGTTTGATTTAGCAAGTGGCAAATACGAAAGAACCCATTCAAAACCTGATCTTACTTTTGGATCCCGTTTGGAATTTAAGATGGGATTTTCTCCATTTTCAGCCTCAGACCATTGCCATTTTTTCATCCGAATTCCTTTTTTAAAAAAAGTGGAATGGAGTAGAACCTCATCCGGATTTCTTTTTTTTAATTCATCTGGGGTATAAATGGTATCTGTAGAAACAAGAAGAATGGCATCCGCAGAATACAAACTGATCTTTCGGATATAAAATTCTTCAGGATCATTTTTGGATTGTTCTACATAACGATGAAACATTTTTTCTAGTTCTATATAACCTTCATGATTCAGCCTCTGTTCCGAACTTTTTGCAAGTGCCAAACTTAAATCACGAGCTCTATGATCCGAAACAAATTGTTCTTGGGTCAGAGCATTTTGTAAAGATTCATAAAAAGTCCAAACCACCGCACTGAGTGCCAAGGTTTCACAGAGGAAAAAGAAAAGGATAAAGGATAGAAAAAAACGTGAATATTTCATAGATCCCCCTTATACCTTTCGGCCAAATCCATAGATTTGCAGAGGAAAATACAAAGGAAATTAATTGAGTTGGTCGATGAACTTTTCCGTAAAAATCTCTACAAATTTTCTCCGTTTCTTCGGGAAATCCTTATCTTTTCCCAACCTAAGGAGGGAGGTCATATCTTCTGACTTGGCACCACAAGGATTGATGAGCGAGAAGGTAGATAGGTTGTTCACCCCATTCAGAGCAAATCCAAAACTAGTAAAATAAGATTTTGCGTAAATTCCTTCCGAGACCAGTTTTAATTTGGGAGCCTCCACTGCGTAAAGACCTGGAGCTTTTGGATTTTCTTCCACAGAAAGATCCCAAGTTTCCTTAATGGATACCACCAAACTTTGATTTAAGGCACGTAAAAAATCACCCAAACTTAGGTTCCTTTTTTTCAGATCAATATGCAAGTAACCAACAATCTGGCCAGGTTCATGGGCGGTAAAGTCTCCACCCCGGGGCAAGGTCACAAGCTCCACTCCAAGAGCGGAAAGATGGGCAGGCGAAACCAAAAGATTTTCCGCTTTCGCACCAATGCCCCCTGTTAAACATGGACTGTGTTCTAAAAAGAGCATGGATTCCCTTCGATTTTTCCTGGAATTTTCCTGGAATTTCACGTATCTTGTGTAAGAAACAATCGAAGGAAACAGGTAGGAAGGTAGTCCTTTTCGATGGAGAAACTTTGTCATGCGATCCTTTGGATCCTCGAAAAATCACCCAATGGGAGAGCTCGTCTCGATTTGGCGAAACTGCTCTACTATTCGGATGGTGTTCATTTCCAAAAACATGCGGAGATGATCACAAGAGGAGACTATATCCACTTAGAAGACTCCCCTTACCCCGTCAAACTGAACGAAGCACTTTTATTTTTGAAAGAAAATGGCCATATCGATGCCAGTCCGAAAATTGAAGGAAACGGAATCCAAGGTTTTACTTTACGTTTTTTGAAGCCATTAGAGGGTCTTGTTCTTTCTCGGGAAGACAAACGAGTGATGATGAAGGTGGTGGAAGCCTTCAGGGGAAGAGTGGTGGACGAAAATCGCCATTACCCCAATCTCTACGAAAACTACGTAGTCACCCCCCTCTTCGATGCGATCCCTTTTTCTGTGGATCGGATCAATACGAAAATCCATGTTCTTGTACAAAAAAGCCTTTTGAATCTATCAGGCAAAATGTTTAGAGTTTTATTTGAGAGGTCAGAATGATCATCACTGTTTGCAAAGGCAAAGTCCATAGAGCCGTCGTCACTGAGGCGGAACTCCACTACGAAGGCAGTCTTACTGTTGACCAAGACCTTATGGATTTGGCCGGAATGAAACCTTATGAACAAGTTTCCGTCGTGAACGTCAATAACGGGGCACGGTTTGAAACCTACCTGATCGTTGGTGAACGTGGTTCTGGAACCATCTGTTTGAATGGGGCAGCGGCAAGGCTTGGGATGAAAGGGGACAAAGTCATCATCATTACTTATGGCCAGGTGGATGAAAAAGACCTTCCTGCTGATTACAAACCCAAAGTGGTTTTCGTGGATGAGAACAATCGCCCGAAAAAAGCCTAATTTCCCTAATTTTTCCAGGGCTTTTCTTCGATACTATCTGTATAAACCAAATTGGTAGTCGGAACATGAACAAAACAATATTTGCCATTTCATTCACCCTGCTCACTTGTGCTCTCTTTGCCCAAGAATCAGGGAATACCCAAGGGTCGGGGAACGCAGTTGCCTCTTCCAAAGACAACCGCGACTTGTATCCACTTTCTATGTATGATTCAAGGATTCGTTTAAAAAGTGTAAACTTTGTTAGGCGACATGCTGATACAGGAAAAGGCGAATTTTTGGATGTCCAAGTGGAATTAGAATCTAGAGTTCCTGAAAACAATGAATATGCGATCTACGTTCTTGCTGGATTTGAGGGAGACCGTACCAATCCAGATGAAAGAAAACTAATCCCATATCCTGCGTGGAGAAAGGCAGATCCAGAAAAGGATGATAGAACTTTATACTTTTCCAATGTTATGCCTACACCAGTGACTGCTAAAGAAATTTGGGGTGAAGAAACTTTCGCAAAGAAAAAAGCTGAAGTAGAAAAACGCCATTTTGCAGGATTTGAAGCAGAAATGCCAGAACCTACTTTTACAGAAGTGGTGGATTACCTTTGCAAAAACAATGCAAAAGCACTTCCTTTCACACTCTTTGGTGAAACTGGTCCTTCTAAAGACAAACAAGTAATCTATAATTATGTGGCTCAAACTGAGGATGAGAAAAAACGCCAAGTGCATGAAACTCTTCCCAAACACACCTATACAATCTACAATAACAAGTATCGTGCGACGGTAACAAGCCACCACTACACACAATACCGCCCTAACTTCCTATCTTTCAACAAAGTGGCCGTTTTAGTTTTTGATACTAAAAAACCAACCAATAGCCTTCTTTTTAGAAAGTTCATCGATATCTCTGACTTAAGAATTACTTATTAAGTGATTGTTTCCAAGACCAGATTGGTCTTGGATTCCGACAACTGGCCATAAAAAATCGGAAACGATTTTAGTGGTCGGTGCCTTCCGGGCGGATGGGGGGGAATTGTTCCGAAGCCCTCACCCTCCACTCGTCTTCAGGATGGTTCAAATGCAGCCAACCATTTGCAAAATCCCAACGCCCATCCAAATCCAAAAAATCCCAGAATATCGCCTGGTTCATGTATTTGTAGGTGTCGAGTAGATCGAGTAGATCCCTTTGTTTCCTGGGAGTATTTTCCATTCTATTCCAGTTTCGGTAAGTTACCCGACGGGTCGACGTTTTTTATGGACAAATCCGGTCGGATCTGCCGAAAATGATACCAGACCATGGCGATCACAAAGGAAAAAAAGGCCGACTTCAATGACAAACTAGTAGATTTTAAAAACTACTTAGAAGAACTGAAAAAGGAAGCCAATATCTTCAAAGCACAGGCCAAAAAAAGTAAGGACATGGAACCTTATTTTAATCTCTCCCTCGCCATCAACTCCATCAAAACGATTAACACCTGTATTGTGATCAATGAACTTTCCACTGCGATTTTGGAAATCAATAACAACAACTACTTAGAAACAGCGAGAAAAGAAATTTATAATTGCATTTCTTATATTGAAAAAACTGTGGGAAACAATGTGGATGGTTCCCTTTCTGAAAACAAAGAACAATTGGCAAAAATTGAAAGGTTCACTCCCACCCAAAGACTAAACCTCATCAAAGGCCTACTCCAGGCCATGAAAAAAACAACAACTGCCTTTGGAACCAACTCCAAGTGGAAATGGTCTTGGCCAGACATCAATTTTCGGGTGGCCGCTTGTACAAAAAACCTTTTCGACTTCATCGCTTATGAAAGAGAACAGGATCTTGAAAATCCATATTACTACATTCGAAAAGAACATTTTAATCTTGTCATAGAACTTGCTAACCAAGCGGCCCAGGATTATAGGACAAAATTTGAAATGTCTACACAAGATTCCACAGATTTGAAACATTCTGTAGAAATGTTAGAGATGAATCGTAAAATTTTTCAAATTACAGGCGAAAATGAGGATTTGGAAAAAACAAAAACACTGATTGAGTCCTTCCAACAAAAGATCGCAGACCTCGAATCCGACGATAAAAAGAAAAAAAAGAAACAATAATCGACGTTTTTCCCTAGAATCCCCAGTCTAGTTTATAGAAAGGGCAATACTTTTCAAAAGGAGATTTCGAAATATGGCACTAACGGAAGTCACAGACGCCAATTTCAAAGCAGAGACTGCTAAGGGCGTTGTACTCGTGGATTGTTGGGCGGAATGGTGTGGACCATGTCGCATGGTGGCTCCTGTTCTTGATGAATTATCGCAAGAAATGGCTGATATCAAAATTACAAAGCTAAATGTTGATTTCAATCAGAAGACGGCTCAGGAATTGGGAATCCAATCCATCCCTACCCTTCTTCTCTATAAAGACGGAGTTTTAGTGGATAAAGCAATTGGTGCTTTACCAAAACCACAAATTAAAAAATTTATAGAAAATCACAAGTAGGAAATAAATTATCCCCTAATGGTCAGTTCTGAACCGAATGGTTTTACCGCTCTCCCTAGAGGGGGATATTTAGTCGATACATCCGAAGGGTACATCCAAATTGGATCCCCTCCGGAGACAATTAAAGACACCATGGGGTTAGAAAAAAAAACCCCGCTGGTGTTTGTCCTTCCTAATAAATTCTTTCATGTCGAAAAAGGCATCTCCATTGCGGAGTTAGAATTCCCCATTTACTTCAACTTCTTCTTTCGCGGTGGTAAAAAGACTTTTATCGTTTGTTCTGCGGAACAAAAAGAGCAGCTAACCATTGTTCTCGGGGAATCTCTTATGGGACCTCAGGAACTCAACCTAGCATCAGAGTTTATCGATGGAACAGCGAGTTTTGGTTTTCCTGATATCAAGGCCGAAATGGCACATTTTCGTAGTTACAAAACTATGGAAGAAGTGGTGGAGTTTGTTCTCTTTGATGAACACCACAAAGCAAAGTTTGGTAAAATCACCATCGAACAACTTCCCTCCAATGAATTTCTTATTGTCGATGGGGACAAACAAATCAAAACTCCAGGGGAAGTCGACTTTCATGTAAAGTATGATATTGGAAAGAGACTCGAAGAACCTTTCCAACCACCCTTAATTGGAATCACTTGCCTTGGTCCTTCCCATGGGTTTGATCCTACAGACAACACTTCAGGATTTATCATTTGGTTGAATGGACAAGGGATTATGGTAGACCCACCAGTGAATTCCACCGAGTGGTTACGAGAATCCAATGTCAATCCCAAGTTTATCAACTCTATCATTCTCACTCACTGCCACGCTGACCATGATGCGGGAACCTTCCAAAAAATTTTAGAAGAATCCAAAATCACCATCTACGCTACAGCCACGGTGATGGAATCTTTCCTTAAAAAATACTGTAGTTTAACAAAGATTCCGCGCCGCGAAATCACAGACCTATTTGACTTTATTCCTGTAGTGATCGGAAGGCCTACCATCATCAACGGTGGTGAGTTTTATTTTCACTATGCTCTCCATTCCATTCCGTCAGTGGGATTCGAATTTTTTTTCCAAGACCAATCTTTCTATTACACCTCTGACCATTTAAACGATCCTGATGCCTTTGAAGAAATGTATAAAAAAGGTGTGTTTCCGGAATCAAGGTATCAGTTTTTAAAAGACTTTCCTTGGGATCGTAAAATCATTTACCACGAAGCAGGTGTTCCTCCTCTTCATACAAAGATCAGTTATCTTGCTTCCCTTCCAGAAGAAGTACAAAAACGAATTACTGTTTATCATATTGCCGCAAAAGATATGCCAGAAGGGAACCACCTTACACTAGCTAAATTTGGAATTGAAAATACTTTATATCCAGAAATCACTCCACCAAAACACCAAGAGGCTTTCCAACTTTTAGAAATTCTATCGCAGATTGATATCTTCTCTGGATTCCCCATTGAAAAAGCCAAAGAATTTTTACAAATTGTAAAGGAAGAAAAGTTTCGACGCGGCGAACAAATCATCAAAAAAGGAACTCATGGGGATAGGTTTTTTATCATTGCCTCAGGGAATGTTCGGTTTGAAGGACTTTCGGGAGACCCAACAGCCGTTAAACGGTATGGAACCTATGAATACTTTGGGGAAGCATCTTTAATTTTAGATACGGCCCGCCAAGCGGATGTGTATGCAGAAACCGATGTCCTCGCTCTCACCATTGAAAAAACCAGATTCTTTCAGTTCATCCGCGGATCCAAACTCCACGAAAACCTAACCAAACTGAATAGCATCCGGGAAACCAATACTTGGAAAACCCTCACAGAGTCCCAAACGTTCCGGGGTCTTACCAGTTACCAAGTCACTCAACTCGAACTCATCTTAAAACTGGAAACGGTAAAAAAGGAAGCGGCCCTAATTGAAGAAGGACAAACCTTTCACAATGCCTTTATCGTCAGGTCGGGAACGGTTGTGGTCATGCAAAACCACAAAACCATCCGGGAGCTGGGTGCTGGGGACTTTGTTGGGGAAATCTATTCTCTCACCAAAAACCTTCCTTCTAATTTCAGCTTTGTGGCTTGGCCGGGTACAGAACTCTACGTCCTTTCCGAAGAAGACGCCATCCAATACATCAAGAAAAATCCGGGTGTTTACATGAAGCTGAACACTGTTTATAATTGACCTCAATTCGCCATTTTTGTAGCATTTCCATATCAAGGAGTCACAAATCATATGGAGCGTATCCTCCCCTTTACTGAAGAACACCATCAATTCCGCGAGATGGCTCGGAAATTTTTTGAAACAGAAGTAAAACCACACCACGAAGAATGGGAAAAAAACCATATCGTACCCAAAGAAGTTTGGAGAAAGGCGGGCGAAAACGGCCTACTCTGTCCCGATGTTCCACAAGAATACGGTGGCTCTGGGGCCGACTTTCTTTATAACATCATCATCATCGAAGAATCTTCTCGTGTGGGAAATAGTGGATTTTTTATCTCCCTTCATAACGATGTGATCGCTCCTTATATCTCTGCTTTTGCAAGTGATGAACAAAAGAAACGTTGGCTTCCGAAATGTGCAACAGGTGAATCCATCCTTGCAGTGGCGATGACAGAACCAGGAGCTGGGTCTGATTTAAAATCACTTCGCACAAGCGCGGTCGATAAAGGTGACCACTTTGTGGTGAATGGACAAAAAACTTTTATCTCCAACGGACAATTGGCGGATCTTATCATTACTGCGGTCAAACACGACAATGGAACCATTTCTCTTGTGATGATTGAAGAAGGAATGAAAGGATTTGAAAGAGGTCGTAACTTAGATAAAATCGGACTCAAAGCCCAAGATACTTCGGAATTGTATTTTAACGATGTGATTGTTCCTAAATCAAACCTCATCGGTAAACAAGGACAAGGTTTCCGTTACTTAATGCAAAAACTTGCACAAGAGCGACTTGTACTTTCAGTTGCCGCTGTGGAAGCAACTCGCCTGGTGCAAAAAATCACTCTCCAATACATCAAAGAAAGAAAAGCCTTTGGTCAAAAGATTGGATCTTTTCAAAATACAAAGTTCAAAATGGCGGAAATGGCAACCGAACTAGAAATGGCACAAGTGTTCTGCGACAAAGTTGTGATGGAACATATGAAAGGTGAAAACACCACTGCCGAAGCATCTATGTGTAAATGGTATACAACTGAGATGCAAAAACGCCATACAGACGAATGTTTACAATTCTTTGGTGGATACGGTTATATGATGGAATATCCAATTGCAAGAGCATACCTCGATGCAAGGATCCAAACCATTTATGCAGGAACCACCGAGATTATGAAAGAAATCATTGGACGTAGTTTGGGACTATAGTCTCAACACATCCAAAATTTCCTATAATCAAAACACAAACGACAAAAGTCTTTTAGAGAACCCGGTGCAGAATGCCCGGGTTTTTTGATTTTACAGTGTGTTTTTGACCGAAATCCAATCTATCCTTTCGAATCTAACACTCCCACTTCTTCTGCCGTTTCCTTTCGCAAATCCGTTGTAAGGCGCATAGAACAAAAATGCGGGCCACACATAGAACAAAAATGTGCCTTTTTCATTCCATCTTGTGGAAGGGATTCATCATGGTAGGACCTTGCCAGTTCCGGATCAAGGGAAAGTGCAAATTGGTCTTCCCATCGAAATTCAAACCGAGCTTTGCTTAACAAATCATCTCTTTCTTTGGCTCCAGGATGACCTTTGGCAAGATCGGCCGCATGGGCTGCAATTTTATAAGCAATTACCCCGTCCTTTACATCTTGTTTGTTCGGAAGGCCCAAATGTTCTTTTGGCGTCACATAACAAAGCATTGCCGTTCCATACCATGCAATCATTGCTGCTCCGATGGCTGAAGTGATATGGTCATAACCTGGTGCTATGTCTGTCACAAGTGGCCCGAGTGTATAAAACGGAGCTTCCATACAAATCTCTTCTTGGAGACGCACATTTTCCTGAATCAGATGCATGGGAACGTGCCCCGGACCTTCTACCATTACTTGCACATCATCGGCCCAGGCACGTTTTGTGAGTTCCCCCAAAGTTTTGAGTTCGGCAAATTGTGCTTCATCGTTGGCATCATTGATACAACCTGGCCGGAGGCCATCACCAAGTGAATATGAGACTCCATATTTTTGCATGACTTTTGAGATTGCATCAAAATGTTCATAAAGAAAATTTTCCTTTTTATGGTGGTTACACCATTTAGCAAGAATAGACCCTCCTCTAGATACAATCCCGGTGATTCTTTTGTCTGTTAGGTGGATATAATCCCGAAGAACTCCCGCATGGATTGTAAAATAATCCACACCTTGTTCTGCCTGTTCTTCCAAAGTTTCTAAAAATACATCTATGTTCAGATCTTCTACCTTTCCTTTTACCTTTTCCAAAGTTTGGTAAAGAGGAACGGTTCCAATTGGGACTGGAGAGTTTCTGATGATCCATTCTCTGGTTTCATGGATATTTTTTCCCGTGGAAAGATCCATCACAGTGTCAGCACCCCAATGTAAAGACCATCTCAGTTTTTCCACTTCATCATCAATGGAAGAAAGAATGGCGGAGTTTCCAATATTAGCATTAATTTTTACCAAAAACTTTTTACCAATGATCATCGGTTCGAGTTCCGTATGACGTTTGTTTGATGGAATGATGGCCCTGCCAATTTTTACTTCGTTCAAAACAAATTCTGGTGCCATCCCTTCTCTTTTTGCTACATACATCATTTCTTCTGTGATGATGTCTCTTTTGGCATAATACAATTGGGAAAAATTTTTATCCCCTCTAGTTTCCCGAGATTGAATCCAGGGTTCTCGTAGTTTTGGGATTCCTTTTTTATAATCGTATTCATTCTCATGGATACAAAACATACCTTCCGTTCGATAGGACTGAAACTTGGTTTGATTAGAAAGTGTAATGGTTGTTTCTGGAATGGTGATGGGATGGGTGGAGTTTGTTTCCATAGTCAGTTTTCCTTAACCGGATCTGATCATGAAATGCACTAAAAAAAGAAAAAGAATGATTCGAATCTAAAACCTTGCTGTGTATCACACGAAACAAACATTTTAGGACTTTTCACGTTTCCCTTCGCAAGCATTACCAGGATCAGGTTCAAAAAGGGTATTTCTCAGCCATCCCCGCCCACCAAATGTTTGATGGACAAAGGAAATAGCACCCCTAACGGTTATCTCTCAAATGAGGATAAAAGTTTTTTTTGGCAAGTCAATATTCTAGGATCCATAGGAAATCAAACAGGTTTCGTTTTATTCATTCGCGGAAGGTATTTAGCTTTCATTTGGGTGTATTTGACCTTCGATAAGATATTTTTTTCCCAATCAGTAGGAAATTCATCACCAATAAAAAACCGAAACATTCGTTGAAAAATAGAAACTTGTTTCCAATAAACTTTATTTTTTGCAACTTTATACGAAGTTTTAAACTTTCGATTGGTTAAAAAACTTTTTTTCACCTCTGGATATTTCTCCATTAACACTTCAAATATATAAAGTGTATGATCCCCTTCATAATATTGTTCGATAATTTTATCTAATACAATCATTACGGAATCTATATCTTTCGAAAGAAAAACCCAATAAAATGTTGAATTAAAATAATACTCACAATGCATCACATCATCTGTATTTTTCAGGGCTTCAATGACTCGATCCCTTCCTGAATACAATGTTTGACCAATTAACAAAAATCGGCTGATAAAATTATCACCCATTTTCATCATAGTATATAGAATATCAAAATGTTGTTTGGCTTCCCTTTCCGCTTTTTCTTCAGACATTTTTTCAGCTTTCGAACAAAGTAAATGGTAAACTTTAACAAACTCCAGAGTAGGAGTTGTTTCTTTAGAAAGAATGGAATCAATTGTTTCAGCAAATTCAATTTGAGGTAAGTAAGTTTTACTTCTTAATTCATCAAACTTTGTCTCAGAAATTTTGGTTTTCATTAATTCGTATGCTTCTTTTAAACTTGGCTCTAATTCTAAAAGTTTGGGAACAATCATTTGTTCAAAAAAAGGAGAATACTCTTCTTCTCTTTGAATTGGTTCTGTTGTATCAAAATATATCCAACCCACAGAAGGTATAAAATAATAAATTTCAGAATTAAGAAACCCTTGTTCCAGATAGTCGACCAATTCCTCTTTAAATTCTAACTGAATGCCAAACGGAGTTTCAAATTCCTCCAATAAATTACGTATGATTGAATTTGGTTTTAAATTTAACAATTCAAATGGAATTTGAAAAAAATCGGATATTTCCCATTTATAATTATCTACTAAAAAGTTTTGAAGATTAACAAAGGATCTTGCAGCAATTGCATTGAAGGCCAGTGCATACTTTTCTTCGGACCGATCGCCGGAATAAGAAACAATTGCCAATTCCACTTGGATTGGTCCTATCATTGAGGAAAAAGATGGAATTAGATTTGCAGTTTCCACCTCCTCGACTCTGGTTAAATAAAAAATTGGCATCGCCAAATGGTTGTCTAATAAATTCTGGATGAGCGAAACCATAGGCTTTCCATAAACTTTTAATTCATTTTCTTTAATTGTATCTACATTTAACTGGAAGGCAAAATAACTTTGATTTAAGTCAGGTACACAAAGTTTTCTCAATGTAGAAAGAACTTTGGATGCTTGGTCGGTAATCATCAATTCTCGTTTATGAGAATCTTCTAAGGCTTGTAAAAAAATCGGTGCGTATATTTTGAGTTGGTCTAACCTAGAAACACCTGATAGTCGAAACATTGCCATACAACAACCTCCAAACATTAATATATGCTAACATTTGGAATTGAATGTAAACTACTATTATTAGAATAATTCTAACAACTACTAAGGAAGGGCTTATAGAGAAAAAAAGAAAACTTTGATTTCTCTATAATTACATAAAATTGGTAAAGAGATAATCTAAAACTAAATTGGTTTATTTCACTTCGCGACCTTGCCTGATCATTCGGTTCACGTAAACTTGTAAGTCCTGTTTTCCCTTGGTAGAAATTTCTGTAAACTGCACCCCGTAGAGCCCAGTTTCTTTGGATTTTTTGCCAATTTGCTTGATCACGCCGCGAGCCAAAAAGTCTTCTAAATCACCAGGAAGAGCCACAAGAATTTCGACTGTTTCGTCCATATCCCATTCATCAAAATGATTGGGTGCAATGACCCCTACCCCTCCCATACTTATGTCACTTGCTTTTAGGACATCCAGGAGGGCCGTCCCCATCAGATGGATTTCAACTGGTTCTTTTTCTAGTGGTTGTACTCGGACATATTTCCGTTTTTCTTGGATGGGTGCCATCCTTCTATTTTATCTGCAATTTCTTGCCTGTAAACCAGGAAATAGAATGCCTTCCATTTGTTAAGAAAGCATAGACCAATCTCCGATATTTGGTATACTAGGGGCGACATGAAATTCCGTATTGGGTTCTTATTTATCACCATTGGTTTTGGGCTCATTCCAAACGGTTCCATCCAAGCAAAAGTGACTTGTACAGGTGATGCCTGTACCATTTTGCCAGCTACGATCCAATCACAAATCAATAGTTTAGACACTGCTTTACAACTCCAATACACAGACAAAGTTCTCTCTTCCATGTCAGAGGCAGCTGTCATTTCCAATATCAACTCTTCTCTTATGGGCCCAGGAATTGTGAACCGATTCCAAGTGGGAGCGGGACTCACAGTTGCTGGCCAACAAAAAGAAGACATCAACGTTGCTTACCAAAGTTTAAGTTTTCAAAAATTACCCAATGTCGGTGCCTCTCTTGCACCTAATTTTGTTGTGGCGGTAAACTTGGGATGGCTTATGGGAGGAGGACCTTCTGATACAGAACCAGAACTAAAAACCTTTCTACATAGATTCAATTTGTACCTTCATGGTTTTAAATTCAACTTCGCTCAAGGTGATGTCCAAAAGGCAGTGGAGGCGCAAAGTAAAAACGTGCAACTTGGTGGAGACATTACCACTGGTGGGTTTACTTTGCGTTTCCATATCATTGAAAATTATTCTGATGGAATTGGACTTTTTGAATTTTCGGGAATTTCGATGGGACTTGGACTCCACTACCAAAAACAAGAAATTGATGTTACCTATAATGATAAAAAAACACAGACCATCACCTTAGGTCCTGCCATTGGAACTTGGGGCGGCTCCACTACTTTTAATTACTCAAGTACGGTCACAAGTGTTCCCATCGACATTCGTACCGGTTTTCGTATGTTTTACTTTTTTACTATCTTCGCAGGTGCTGGGGCTTCAATGAACTTTGGAAGCTCAAGCCTCAACTTATCTCGCTCCGGTCCCTTAACTTTGGCATTGGATTCTTCTGCCATTTCTGCATCTCTTTCTCCTGAAATCGCCGCACTCATCCCAGCATCGGCACTTGGACAAACCAAAACAGGTACACTTACCATGGACTTAAGTGGAAAAGCCCAAGCACCGAACACAACAAACTTCCTTATCGCTGGAATTGAAATCAATGCGCTCATCGCCAAACTCACTATGGAGGCAATTGTAGCTCAAAATGTCCAATCAGTGATGGTGGGTGCAAAATTTTCCTTTTAAATAAGTTTTGGCATCCTTTTTGCAATTTCATTGAGGAACGGCTTTTTTAGAACCGGTTCGGGTCTTCCTGATCACCGTTTGTTTACGTTCTAAGCAAAATGCCGATTTTAAGGGAGAGTTCTATGGCACAAACTATGCAAGAAATCAAAAAACCCATCCTACATGTGTCCTGTGTTCCCAGAAAAGATACAACCCTACTGAAAATTTCTCTTTCCCAAGATGATTTAGGAATCCTTTACCGGGTCACTTCCGTTCTCTATAACCATAGGTGGGATATTTTAGAGGCAGTTGCTGAAACCGCAAGTGATGGACATGTCCAAGATCTATTTGTCATTCGCAGTTGGGACGGAGGAGAAATGACAGAGGAACTTTTGTCTCAAATCCGAACTGACCTCTACGCTCTTTTTTATGAGGGAAAAACGGTAGCCATGTATTTACGTGAAAATGCAAAAGAAGAAGTTCTTGTTCGTAAAATTGGTGATTCTGAAGCGACTCTCAAACTTTACAATCCTATCTCTTCTGATTTTACAGTTATGGATTTACGAATGAAAGACACTCCGGGAATTTTATTTCAGATTACGGAATCTCTCTTTCATTTAGGAATTGATATCATTAGTTTTACCGCCAATAGTTTTGACGGCAAAATCAGAGATAGTTTTCTACTCCGCACATCCCTTACCGGGGAAAAGTTAGATGAGAAACTGATGTTTCCCATGCTTCGTGCAAAATTAGAATCCTTTCTTTAGTAGGCTGTTTTTTCTTTTTGCGTATACAGTAATAATCCGAATCCAATAAGAAGGACAAAGGATACAAAGAAGGCCAAACTAGGTCCTTTTTGAAAGTATAACAAAGAAAATACGACAGGAGATACGGCTCTTCCGAGGGAACCAAAACTTCGAAAGAGTCCGAGTGACCTTCCCAAATCTCCCCTCCCACTTTCAAGCGAAGCAAAGGAAGAAAGCCCAGGGTTCACGAGTGCACTTCCAAAAGCCAAAAAAAATAAGGAAATGAATAATCCTGTAAAACTAGTTCCAAACGAAACAAGTAAACCCATCCCGATCACAACGAATACTGCTCCATAAAGAGAAATTCGTTTTTCAGAAATTTTTCCAGAAAGTCTTCGCACAACACCACCTTGCACGAGTATAATGATGATTCCGATATATAAAAAAGTGAATCCAATTTCTTTGGGAGAAAACTGAAAAGTATCGGAGAGAAAAAAATTCACAACAAATTCAAATCCAGAAAAACTAAGCACAAAAAGTAAATTAAGAAGAGAAATACGTACTAAATTCCGGGACTCGATTTTTTTCAAAGAAAGGAATGGATGGATTTCTTTTTCAGGAACCACCTCTGGTTTGTTATGTGGCAAAAACACAAAAACTAAAATGACTGTGAGAAGCGAAGCCAAAATCGCAAATAAGGCAGAAGCGGGAAACACAACCATCGATCCTTCTTTGTAAAAGGAATCCAAAAATGTCCATTGGGAACTAATTCCTCCAAGGAGAGGACCCATGACAAATCCAAGTCCAATTCCTGCTCCCAAAAAACCCATTCCGGCTGCTCTTGATTTTTCATCAGTTTGATCAGCCATGGCAGCGGAGGCCACAGATAGATTGCCACCCATCATTCCCGTGATGACACGGCTTAGGACAAACATCCAGAACTGCGAAGAAAACAACCAAAGTAAATATCCAACAGTATTACCGAGAGTGGTAAACAGTAAAATCGCCCGTCTTCCAGAATGGTCAGAAAATCTTCCCCAAACAGGGGCCGCAATAAACTGTAAAAAGCTATAGATACTTCCCAAAATTCCACCAAACAATACAAAGGTGTATTTTGTATCCCCACCAAAAGACAAAAGGTTTGCTGCCGAATAGAACATTCTGAACAAAACATCGTCACCCTTTAATAAGAAGAATTCTAAGGTTTTGGGGAACAAAGGAAACAGGAGGGAAAAACCCATCATGTCCGTAAAAACAATCAGGAAAAGTATGAATTTGATTCGTTTTGGGGACGTACTCATCTAGACTAATCTCCAAGCACAAATAAAAAAAGCCACAGAAAACTCTGTGGCCTTTTCTTAAATTTCACAAACTAAAAATTAAAAAAACTATTTCGATTTTGCTTTTTCGATCAAAACTTTTAGTTCATCTAACGTTTGTTTCAACTTTTCTTTCACTTGAGGAGGAATTGCCGTATCAATTTGTTGATAAATTGATTGGTAATTTGCCTGAAGTTTTGTTAGCACTTCGTCGTAACTTGCGTTTGTTTTTCCAATCGCACCTTGTGCATCTGCAATTGTTTTGCTTAAGAGGTCACGAATCTTTTGGGATTCAGCCGATTTATCCAATTCCCCTTTTGACTTTAGATCATTATAAACTTTTTCTAAATCGACAACTGCAGTTTTTAACTTTTCTTCTCCTGAACGAAAGAGAGCAATTCCAGCATTGACAACATCCATAACCAATTTTTCCATACAACTTTCCTATCGAAGGGCGAATGCACCTATTTTTGGATTCTAAGTCTAGGAAGGTTGAGATGGGATTACAATTAAAAAATTCGAATGTACGGATTTTCTATGTGACATAGTAAAGAAGAAAGACTCTCTCAACTATTTTCGATAAGCTTTTTGATTTGGTCTCGGATTTTTGCTGCGGTTTCGTAATCTTCAGTTTTTAAAGCATTTTCCAATGTTTCTTCTAGAATTTGAAGGTTTGATTTTGGCAATGCTTGGATTTTTTTCTCAGAGGAAATACTCTCGCCTTGGATTTCATCTTCTTTCATGATGATCCCAGTTTCATCTAACACTGATTTAGCGATATAAATAGGGGCATTAGCACGCAAAGCCAGGGCAATGGAATCGGAGGGCCGTGCATCCAAAGTAATGATTTCCTCGTCTTTCCGAAGTTGGATTTTGGCATAAAAGGTACTATCGATGATTTCTTCGATGGTGATTTTAAGAACTGTGGCTCCAAGAGAAGTTAACATGTACAACATAAGATCATGTGTCATGGGTCTTGGGGGTTTGGTTCCATCGATGACCGTAGTGATGGAGTGGGTTTCCAGTGGACCAATGAAAATCGGAACCACACGTTTGTCTTCCGAATCTTTTGGTCTCAGGAAAACAGCAAAGCCAACATTGGTCAGGCTGATATCAGAGATTTTTACTTCATAAAACTCCATAGAATATCGTTACCTTTCCTGTTTTGTGGGCCCAGAAGGGCTCGAACCTTCGACCCGCAGATTATGAGTCTGCTGCTCTAACCAACTGAGCTATAGGCCCCACTGACTTCCAATCTTTCGGGGAAATAAGTAGAGACAAGCATAAAACAAAAGATTAGACCTTAAAGCGGAAGAAACAGGTTGGATTCAAAGAATTCGGTTAGGTCTTTGCGATCCGTCTTCCATTGGATCCAGATCCACAATCCAGGTTTTGTATCCAGACCAATCCAAACTTGGTTACGAAGGGCATTTTGGTTTCGAATTTGGTCCGCCTGGAATATTTGAAAGTTTCGGGTCCCAACTTTTTTTTGGATTTCTTTGGGTTCGATTCCCCGACTAAAAACGGAATCTCTCCAAAGGAATTGATCCATCAATGGTTCGTGCCAAGGTAGAGTCCGCACCACCATAAAAAATCCATCTCGTTTTGCCGGGTAAACGGTGAGTTTTTTATTCATCGTCATCTCTGATTTTACCACTACAGATTCAGGAAAAACAAAAGAAAAAGATTCCCAAACAAAGTTTTGATTTGGTTCTACAACTGTCTGTGAAAGGATAGATGAGGTAACGATTCCTAAAAAAATAAAAATCGATACAATTCCTTTCATACTCATGGAAATATTAGAGAAACAGTCCATCTGGCAAGTCCGAAATTCTTATTTGGGAGTCTATGTCCACTACCCCTACTGCTTTAAAAAATGCGATTATTGTGATTTTTATTCAGAAGGAATTGGAGCAGCACCAGCTAACGATGAAAAGTCGCTTTTTCAGTCTTACCAAAAAGAAATTTTAGATAGGGTAAATCATTTTCCTGAAATAAAAACCCGCAATATTGATACTGTATTTTTTGGTGGAGGTACTCCTTCCAAGGCTTCCGCAAAACACTGGAAAGAACTTTTAGATTTTTTAAGATCCGAGTTTTCTTTTTCGGAGAATCCAGAGATTTCTATCGAAGTCAATCCCGAAGATTTGAGTTCTGACCTACTTGCCGAATACAATTCCATTGGCATCAACCGAGTGAATGTGGGAGTCCAAACCTTAGAGAAAAAAGGACTCGAATTCTTAGGACGTCATTATGATGAAGATCGTTACCATGCTCTTGTGGATGTGCTTACCAAATCTCCGATCAAACGTGTGGGAATTGATTTGATGTATGGAATTCCTGGTGTTTCGAAAGAATCATTTTTCACTGATTTATCTCTTTTTCTAAAGGCCGGCCTTCCGCATTTGAGTTTGTATTCTTTAACTTTAGAAAAAGGAACCCAGTATTCTCGCGATGTAACCGATCACAAAAAAACAGAACCGGAAGAAAACCTACAATCCGAAATCCTCATCCAATTGCCAAAGATCTTAAAAGACCATGGATACCTTTGGTATGAAGTCTCCAATTATGCAAAACCGGGATTTGAATCCTTACATAATTTGAAATATTGGACTTATGAACCTTATTTAGGCATTGGTCCTGGAGCGCATGGAATGATTGCAGGACACAGGTATGGCAATCCAAGAAACGCTTCACTCTATCAGAAAAAAGAAACATCTACCAAATACGAAACAATTGATCCTTCTACAGAACTAAGTCTCACACTATTTCGATTGTTTTCTCCCTTTCGGTATTTAGATTTTATTGATACGTATTTGGATGAAAAATCCAAATCCAAATATTTAAAAACCATTGAGGGTTGGGAAAAAAAAGGATTCTGTTCCACCCGCAATGGAATTTTCCAATGGCAACTACAGGCATTACTCTTGTTAGATGACCTAATCTTAGAAATTTCACTCTGATTTTTTCTAGTTTTCTTTCTTAAAATAATCTTAAAAAAAGATTGCCCATAGACCCCTCTCGAAAAATACTGTTCGTATCCCGGGCCTGTAGCTCAGTTGGTTAGAGCACTCGCTTGATAAGCGAGGGGTCACAAGTTCAAATCTTGTCAGGCCCATTATGATACGGGGCGTTAGCTCAGCTGGGAGAGCATCTGATTTGCATTCAGAAGGTCATCGGTTCGATCCCGATACGCTCCAAAAACCCGTTTCACAATCCTCTCTGTTTAAAAAATTCTTGCTATCTCACTTTCATTCCTATAAATCTTGAGGCATGTCCGTAAAAGATATTCTAAAAGACAAAGCGTCCTCTGTTCTTTCCATCGAAGAAGATAGAAATGTATTGGAAGCCACCCAGATGATGGTGGGTGCAAAAGTAGGATCTCTCATTGTGACCTTCCAGGGAAAACTGGTGGGAATCTTTACGGAACGAGATCTCATGCGAGTGGTCGCCAAAGACCATGCCAACCTAGACAAAATCAAACTAAAAGATGTAATGACCACTCAACTCACAGTGGCAGGCCCCGAAGAAGACGTGGATGATATCTTAAACAATATGATCACCAAAAGATTTCGCCATATGCCAGTTCTTGACGGGGATAAAATCATTGGTCTTATCTCCATTGGAGATGCAGTCAAAACCAAACTGACAAGAACCCAAGCGGAGATGAGTATACTCAGAGAGTATATGTACGGGCCGCACTAAAACAAACGGTTTTCTGTTAGCCGATCGATTGTTTTTTCCAAAACAATTTCTAAATTTTTAGTATCTTCTCTGTTGTAAGCGATTAGTTTTTCTAAAGCTTCTTTGTTATTAGTCCTTTGGTATTCAAACCAAAGTAGTGGTGCTTGCCTTCCATCCATTCCTGCTATCTCTTCGGGTCGAACAAGACCCAGTAACACTTCGGATTTTTTAAGACCACCTTTGACTCCTATCGAATGCAAAAGATTCATCAAATCCAGTTGCGGATTTTTGACTCGATAACGAAATTCCCTTTCTAAAAAGGGAACATCAAACCTTTTCCCATTGTAAGTCACAAGGATGTCTTCAGGAGAAATAGAATCAAAAAGAAATTCTAAATCTTTTCCTCTTTCAAAAGTTAACATCCGTTTGTCTTGGTAGAGACTCACAACTGTAGTGACTGAGGATTCCGAAATTCCTGTGGTTTCAATGTCTAAAAAACAAAATCGTTCGGGGAAGTTCTGCCATAACCTCCAGTATTCAAGGCTTGGAAGTTCTGTAGTAAAAAAACTAAAATTGGCTTCAGAGAGTTCGTGTTCTAATTCTTCGAGGCGTTCCTCTAAAATGGAAACAGAAGGAAGGAGAGGATCATTTTTTTGTTTTTGGTATTGGAGGAGAGATACCCAATCATAAACACCAACACCAAACAGTTGTTTTTCTTTTTTTTCACCAATTCCTGGAAACAGTTGGAGGCTAGACTTTAAATGAGATCCGTACATTCTTTCCATCGCTTTAGGCCTTCTGCCATTCGCTCTTCCGTTTCCCCAAATCCTATGCGAAGGAAACCTTCTACTTCAAAATTAGATCCTGGAAGAACAAAAACACCCGTTTTTTCAAAAAGTCTGTCGGCATATACTTCGGAAGATATTCCTGATTCTAATTTCAGCCAGCCCACAAGTCCCCCTTTCGGTACAGTAAAGTCTTTGGTCTGGGGAAGTTCCTTCCAAAGCGAAGTAAACTTTGCGATATTGTTTCGCACCCGGGACTGGATGTCCGGCAAAAACGATTCTTTATTTTCCAAAAGTCCAAGGGCAATTTTTTCGGAAATGGGAGAAACAGTATGAGTTAAGTAGTCTTTAAAAGAACGGGCCCTTGCTATAAAAGATTCCTCTGCAATTAGCCATCCTACCCTAAGCCCTGTGACTCCAAAACATTTCGTAAAAGAACCAGTTCCATAAAAAGAATGGTTTGTATCCACACCCGTCCTTCCCATAAATCCGACACCTGGTAAAAACCGGTAGTGTTCATCAAATAGAACTTGTTTCTTTTTTTCGCGAAACCAACCGAGAAGACTTTCCCATTCGGAATCAGGAAAAGTTTTTCCTGTAGGATTGTGGGGATGGTTTAAGATATAAAGATCGGCATCAATTTCTTTCCAAGTAGAAGATTGGAATGCGACTTCATGTGGCACTTGGATGATTGTGGCTCCTAACATTTTGGGAATTTCATACAATGCTTGGAAGGCAGGCCAAATGAGAGCCACCTTGGTTTTGGGTTTTACCATGAGATGAAATGCCAAGTACAAGGCCTCACCAGTTCCCGTAGTGACAAGGACTTGGTTTGGCGAAACACCAGGATACAAATTGGCAATTGCCTTACGTAATTCCAGGGAACCTTGGTTCGGTGCATCATTCATAGGAATGTCCGAAAGTTCCGAGACAGAAACATTTGCCATCCTTAGCACTTCTTCTAAACGAAAAAAACCAAGCCCACTCTCCCCTAAATTGCAAAATGCCTTTAGGCGGAAACGTTCCAATCGGTCTTCTATGAAAAATTCTCTAGGTTCCAAAATTGATTTCCAGACTACTTAGCTTCAAAAGATTAGTATGTAAGCTATGTTGAAACCAGAAGACAATATCCTATCTTGGACGAAATCACCTTTTTCATCGGAAATCCAGAATGAAGCCAAAAAGGCTCTCGAAGATTGGAAGGCGGGGATCCGTTCGGAACTCGTCGATGCCTACGCAAGTCCACTCACTTTCGGAACGGGGGGAATTCGGGGAAAAATTGGAAATGGAATCGGCAAGATGAACCTCTATACGGTGGGTCGTGCTGCTCTTGGTTTTATCAGTTATTTAAGAGATACAAAAAAAGATGCCTCCATCGTCATCGCTTATGATTCAAGAAGGCTCTCTAAAGAATTTGCAGAACTCTCTGCGGGTATTGCCGCCAAACTAGGAGTAAAGGTTTATATTTTTCCTAAGGTTACTCCTACCCCACTTTTATCTTATGCCATCCGTTATTACAAAGCAAGTGGTGGGATTGTCATCACAGCATCTCACAATCCACCTGAGTATAATGGATTCAAAGCTTACCTTGCAGACGGAGGGCAACTGGTTCCTCCAGATGACTCACTTATCATTGGAAGGATTAGTGGGATCAGTGACTGGTCGACTATTCCTCTTGTCAAAAAAACAGACAAAGAATATAAAAAATTCGTAAAATCTGTAGGACCAGTAGTTTTCAAAACCTATTTAAAGGATTTAAAACAAGCAGGGATCCTTTCCTCAGTAAAACCAAAAACAAGAAATGATTTAGGAATCGTATACTCTCCGTTACATGGAACGGGTGGCGATTATATGAAAGAAATGTTAAATTTCTTTGGGTATAAATCGGTTTTCCTTGTTCCTGAACAAAAAAAACCGGACGGGGAATTTCCAACTGTAAAATACCCAAATCCAGAAGAAAAAGAAGCTCTCGCCTTATGTGAGTTTCACGCCAAAAAGAAAAAAGCAGCCACCTTCATTGCCACAGATCCAGATGCTGATAGACTGGGTGTAGGAGTTCGTCGTCCTGATGGGGAATACGAATACCTCAATGGAAACCAAATTGGTTCCATCATGGCAGCTTACCTTTCCGAAAGGAAAAAATCTAAAACCAAAGTCTATCATTTGGTAAAAACCATTGTGACAACTGACTTACAAGAAGCGATTGCGAAAAAAAACGGAATCAAAATCAAAAACGTACTCACGGGATTCAAATACATCGCAGAAGAGATGAAACAAATTGAATCAAAGAAAAATAATGTCTTCTTGTTTGGTGGTGAGGAATCTTACGGATACTTACCCGTACCCTTTGTTCGGGACAAAGACTCTTTATCCAGTGCTTTACTCTTTGTAGAAATCCTTGCTGAAAAAGGAGATCTCCTTTCCTACCTCAATGCGATTTATTTAAAATATGGATTGTACCGTGAAAGTTTGTATTCATTGACATTGGAAGGAAGTTCTGGCCAAGACAAAATTAAAAAATCCATCGAAACACTTAGGTCAGAAAACTTAATTGGGAAAACCATTGGTGGTAGAAAGGTTGTGGGAGTTTTAGATTACGAAACACAAAAAGCTGATGGAAAAGCCAAAACTTCTGCGTTCAAAGGAATGCCAAAATCCAATGTCATCCAAGTGGAACTGGAAGGAAATGCTAAACTCACCATTCGGCCTTCTGGAACAGAACCAAAGGTAAAAGTTTACTCTTCCTTCGCTTCCTTAAAAAAACCAAAAAAACAATCAGAGATTTCCAGTTTATGGGAGTCTCTCGGGAAAGAAATTTCCCTAGCAGAAACAGAATTTTTACAACTGGCAGGTCTAAAATGAGTAACAATACCAAAACTAAATTCGAAGAAATCAAAAAACTTTCTGACAAGTATCTCCTAAACACATACAACCGTTATCCGGTTGCTTTTGAATATGGCGTAGGAGAGATGATCTTCGACCAAGATAACAAAGGTTATATTGATTTTCTTGCAGGAATCGCTGTTTCCAATTTAGGCCACGGGGAAGCGGACCTAATTGAAGCCATGCGAAACCAAATGGACAAAATCCTCCATTCATCTAACCTCTATTATTCGGAAGAACAAGCAAAACTTGCCGAGGTCATCATCGAAAACAGCATTCCTGGAAAAGTGTTTTTATGTAATTCAGGAACTGAGGCAAACGAAGCCGCTTTTAAACTCATGCGTAGACATGGGGTGAAAAAAAATATCGATAAACCTGTGATCCTTGCCCTCCACTCTAGTTTTCATGGCAGAACTCTTTCTGCAATGACCATGACTGGAAACGAAGCTGTTCGTTCTGGATTTGGGGATTTGGCTTCAGATGTATACTTTGTAGAAGCCAATAACGAAGACTCGCTCATCCAAGCATTTGACCAATACGGCGAGTCCATAGCCGGAATCATTATGGAACTCATCATAGGTGAAGGTGGAGTCATTCCGCTTAGCCAATCGTTTGTAAACTTAGCTCGTAAACTCACAGAAGAAACAAATTCTCTACTTGTTTTTGATGAAATCCAAACGGGAATGGGTAGAACAGGAAAGATGTTTTGTTTTGAACATTACGGAATGTATCCAGATGCTTTTACTCTTGCCAAAGCACTTGGTTCCGGATTTCCCATTGGCGCTCTTGTCGTTGCGAAAGAATACGAAGGAGTTTTAGAACGAGGGATGCATGGTTCTACATTTGGCGGAAACCATTTGGCCTGTGTTGCTGCATTCGAAACATTCAAAATCATTTTATCACGTAACTTACTCGATCATGTCTCGACCATCTCAGAACAAATGTTTGCACGTTTGAAAACCATGATGGAATCAACTGGAAAAATCAAACAAGTCAGGGGACGTGGATTACACATCGGTGTGGAATTGTATTCCGAATCGAGACCTGTTGTGGAAGAATGTTTGAAACGAGGCCTTGTTGTGAATAGCACAGCAGGAAATGTTATTAGAATTATTCCTCCTCTCATCTTAAGCATCGAAAAAGCAACAGAAGGATTGGATATTTTAGAATCAGTATTAAAGGATATGAAATGAAAAAAGTAGCAGTACTTGCCGGTGACGGAATTGGACCAGAAGTAATGGATGTGGCCCTTTCTGTGGTCAAAAAAGCATTAGGAAACAAATCTTCCGAATTTACCTTCGAACATGCATTAGTTGGTGGTGCAGCCATTGATGCGACAGGATTTCCACTTCCTGAGGAAACTCTAAGACTATGTGAATCATCCAGTGCCATCTTTTTTGGTTCTGTCGGCGGACCAAAGTGGGAAACTCTTCCTCCAGAAAGACAACCGGAACGCGGTGCCCTCCTCCCACTTCGAAAACATTTTGATTTATTTGCTAACCTTCGTCCTGCGATCATCTACCCAGAATTAAAAAAAGCAAGTCCCATCCGTGGTGACATCATCGGTGATGGACTCGATATTTTAATCCTTAGGGAATTAACATCCGGAATTTATTTTGGAAAACCAAAAGGTAGAGAAGGCAGTGGACCTGAAGAATTTGCTTTCGACACCATGCGGTATTCTCGTCGCGAAATTGAAAGAATTGCACGCACAGCCTTTGATGCCGCGAGAAAACGAAACAAAAAAGTAACAAGTATTGATAAAGCAAATGTTCTCACCACATCCGTGTTGTGGAGAGAAGTGGTTGTAGCACTACATAAAGCAGAATACTCTGATTGCACTTTAGAACATCTCTATGTGGACAATGCTGCCATGCAGCTCATTGTAAAACCAAAACAATTTGATGTGATGCTCTGCGAAAATATGTTCGGTGATATTTTGTCAGACGAAGCATCCATCATTACTGGTTCCATAGGGATGTTACCTTCAGCTTCCCTTTCTGAATCAGGATTTGGACTCTACGAACCTTCCGGTGGATCCGCTCCAGACATTGCAGGAAAAGGGATTGCAAACCCCATCGCACAAATCCTATCAGGGGCACTCATGTTACGATACTCTTTTGGATTGGAAACAGAAGCAGTGGCAATTGAAAATGCCATTCGAACGGTTCTAAAGCAGGGATTTCGCACAAGAGATATCGCCGAAGAAGGCACATCTGTCCTCGGTACGAAAGAAATTGGTGTTGAAATCGAAAAGGCACTTGGATAAACTACGGAAGAACTATTATGCAAACAGGCATCGGACCGACAGGCAGACCTTACCAAATTCTCATTGCTGAGAATTCCAAATTCCAATCCAAACAACTCCAACAAATTTTGGAATCGGAAGGTTTCAAAATCATTGGAGTTGCCGAAACGGGAAAAGAACTTTTGCAAATGTACAAAGACAATCGCCAACAGATTGATCTTGTGACCATTGAGATTTTTCTTCCCGAGGTCGATGGTTATGCAGCTTTCTGGGATATGAAAGAAATGGGTGTTCTTCCTAGGATTCTGTTTATTTCCGAAGAAAACACACCTTCGGTCATCAAGGCACTTCTCGAAAACGGGGCAATGGATTATATTGTCAAACCGATCAAACGAGAAAAAATCCTAGAGAAAATCAAAGAAACTCTTCTTAAGATTCCCAAAGTATAAAATTTATATTCCTGCCTTCTTCTTTGGCTCTGTGGCTAAAGTAAAGAGGGCTCTGGAAAACATTCGTCCGCAAATTCTGTATCCCACCGATTTTATGAAAACGTCCTTTCACTCCGGCTTCAATCGCAAGTCCCACATCCAGTAAAAACTTTCCCTTTCCTTTCGCATGACAAACTTCCCTTCCTAATGGCATAAAAAAATGGGCAACATCCTCTTCAACTTCATAATCGGCACCTTGGATATAAGGCCCAATTTCTAAATAAAGTTCCTCTTCCTTCAAACCTAATTGCATGGCCTTCTCAATCATTCGTTCTGTAATGCCTAAACTAGATCCCTTCCAACCAGAATGGACTATGGCAACAAACGGTCGTTTGTTTGAATATAAGTAAACGGGAACACAGTCTGCTGTGCGAACTACAAGAATGGAATTCGGCAATTCCGTATACAACCCATCTCCCTCCCAATCCAATTCTGAATTTGTGCTAACCGGTCCTGGTAACACTTGGTGGAGGAGATCTCCGTGCACTTGGTTGAGTGTGAAAACGTTTGGTAGTGGAGAATCAAATTTTTCTTTCACCCAAACTTCCGTATATTCTTTCCAGGTTGTTGGATTTTTGGGATAAGAAGGAAATAATTTCTTCAAACCGTCTAAACTTTGTTTGCCGGCAGTACCAAACCGGATCTTTCCATATGAAAGGGAGATTTTTTTATTGAATTCCATTGGTCTCGACAAATGATCTCGGTTGTGTTTTGTCCCAATGATTCTCAAACATAAATCGATATAAATCAGAACAATTCCAATCACTACGTATACAAAGAGAATTCATTTTGGCAGGATCGTAGGATAAAAGATAAAACTTAATTGGTATAGACCTCCAAGTGTATTGTATATGCGGCAAATTTGTTCCATGAAGTCGATTGTCGAGTAAGATCTCAATTTTACGGTCGAGTAAATCTTTTAATTCTAATTCGCTTTCATGACCGATTCTTCCCCTTACGGCAATTTTCTTTTTGGCAAATTCTCTATCCGTCAAACCGGATTCCGCTTCAAATGCAAAGGAAGGTCTTAAATAAAAAATAAAATGAGCTTGGGCACCAAAAAAGGCAACACGAAAATCAGAAAGCGCCTTATTGTCATAACCAGAGGTGTTAATCAAGTGATCTTCATAAAACATTCGTTCTTCGACGATTCCATGCCAATCAGGAATCCTTGATCCTTTAATTTTTAAAGGATCCGTATACACAGCAGTGGATAAAATAAAAAGAAAAGCCACAAGGATTTGGTTTTTGGAATAAATAGATAGAAAGGAGGTTTTTTTTTTGGACTCAATTTGAGAATCCAAATCCCAATCATGAATTTGATGGAATGCCAAATAAGATATGTATGGTAAAATAGGAATCCAGAACCGAATCCCCATAAAATCCCCGCCAACATACAAAACATAAAATATGTATAAAAGAACTGAAGAAATGAGGAATCGATTTTTCTTTTGGTATTTCAATCGTTTGAAGGTTTGCACACCGAAAAGAACTAAGACAAAAAGGTAAAGAGGATAAGACTTTAAAAAATAAAAAAGATAATAGATCCCTTGCGAAAAGTAAGCTCCTTTATTTCCTTTTGCATAAAACGTATTTGGAAGGAGATCTCCATAATAAAAATACCGGAAACCTAAAAAACCAAGAAACAAAACACCGAATAATACCGGTATCCAACTTCTTTTTCGAAACATCCAATCAAGAGAAGCAATGAATAAAAAAAGTGCTCCTTCCGGACGAACTAGCGCAGCTAGTAAAAACAACAAAAAAAGTAAATTACTTTCTTTTTCCCATAAGAGGAGTCCAAAACAAACTAAAAAAGTAAAAAGGGAAGTTTCTAAACCTGACGTAGCAAAGATATGGAGGTGAAAGAATAAAGCCAAATGCACTAAAAGAAGAGGATAAATTTTACCAAAGGAAATTCGATTTTCCTCATAGAAAAAAACAATAAGCACCATCAAGTAAAAGAAACTACCCAAAACTAGAGAGAACCATTGTGGTTCTAATTTTAAAAAATAACCCATGGAAAGTAAAAGAGTCCAAAGGAAATTTGTATAACCTTCAACTCTTTCACCTAAATTGAAAACGAAACCTGAACCTTCGAATAAATTTCTAGCATAAACAAAACTAATATATGCATCATCGCAGATCCACTTCCACTTATAGGTTTGGTAAATGGCAAAGGAAAAAAAAATAACTGTTAATATATAAAAAGAAAGTAAGTTTCGTTTAAAAAATAACATGGATTAGTCCAGTTCAAAAGATTTGATAAATTCTTCAATGATTTGAATGTGATCCATCTCTGGGGTCGGATTTTCTTCGGAAGGTTCATACAAATAATCATCAAAGACGTGAAAATCAAAAATTTTTAATTCAAAGTCTGGTAAGGTGATGATGATGTTTTCAGCATGAATATCAAAAATCAATTTCTCTTCTTCTGCTAAAAATTTGGTCACTTCTATCACGCGATTAAAATCTACTGCAATTTTTTTTAGTTTTGCTTTTGAAATTACTCCAAAACGATGAGAGTCAAAATTCAATTTCCATTTCGGAAACAGTTTGTCCATAATTGGATTTTGGTCCAATTTTTCGTTTCGTATGGTGAATTCTTTTAGATGTTTTCCGGCAAGTAACGGTTGTTGATCACAAGGTGTGAGAGTGACATTGGGAATTCCAAAAGGATTGTTTCTGACTCGCATCCCCATAAAAAAACGTGTGGGAACCACTAGGTCAGGAATGAGAGACTTTAATTTCCAATAATGTAATCTCTCCAATCCCAAACGTTTGAATTTAAAATCAATTTCATCTTTTTTAGAATCACGGATTGTTTTGGCTTTTAAAAAATCCCTAAGTTCAATTTCCTCGGGTTTCAAAAAACGAGCAAGATCTCTCCCTACTTCTTTGAAAAGGGATCCAAATATTGCATCAGATGGTAACTTTGATTTTCCAATTTTCACCACTTGGTTCCAAGGAAGTTTATATACAAACTTATAAGAACCACGACCAATGTAGCCATCTTTTGACAATGGCATAAAGTTATCCAAAAATTCACGGTCATACCGGTATGTGATTCGAAAAACATGCGATACAGGAAAAAGTTTTTCATACAAATTACGAAAGAAACCGGACTTTCGTAAAACTTCATCTACAGGAAGGTCTTCAATGGGGATGGGGATTTCTTTTTTATCTGGATCGACAAACAACTCTTTGTCGAGACCTTTCTCAAGTAACTCCAAAAACTGAGGAATTTTTCCCCAGTTTGGATATTGGTTCCAGAGTTGTGTGATCCGATCGCGAATCCCTTTGATCGGGCCTTTTTTTTCAGACACGATTAGATTCTACTTCCAACGCACTACTGCTTCGTAATCTGTAAATTTTTCCTTACGGGAAACTGCTTCTGATAATTTTTTGTCTTTCTCTTCATCATACCACCAATAGTCAGAAGAAAAACTTTCATCTCCATACTTACCCAAAGGTAAATTGGGAACTCCATACTTTTGCCAGTATAACAGTCTTGTGCTCGGCAAATGCCATAACAAAACATAAGGATATTCTTTATAAACAATTCGATCGATCTGTTTTAAAATTTCATTTCGTTTCGAAACAGAAAATTCAGTTTTTTGTTTTTCGATGAGTTTGTCTACTTCAGGAATTTTTAATCCTGGTAGGTTTGGTTGTCCCTCTTCATCTGCATATTTTGAAAGCCATTGTGATTCTGGATCCTTAAACACACCCGATCCCCAAGCAGCCCAGGTCATATCAAAGTCGTATTTATCAACTCGTTCGCTCCAAGCAGCCAAATCTAAAGTGTCAATGGATGCACGAATACCAACTTCCTTTGCTTTCTCTAAAAATACGGTGAAGTACTTTTCTGTTTTTTTATCACGATCTAAAATAGAAAACTGGAATGGTTTTCCATCTTTTTCCAAGATCCCTTCTGCATTGGGTTTCCAACCAGCTTCTGCCAGAAGCTTTCTTGCCTTTTCGATATTGAATTCAGAAGGTTGGTTCGGATTTTTTTCACCGCCTAAATAAAAATCAGGATAATAACTATTAGTTGGATCATACTCACCATACGCAAGTTTGTCGATCATAAGTTTTCGATCCACAAGTAAATTCATGGCTTCTCTCACTCGTTTGTCAGAGAAAATGGATCGTCTTGAATTCATAGCCCAGCCTTGGAACCCAATTGGTTTTAAATTGAATATCCTTTGTTTTGCGATCCAATTTTTATCGAAAGAATCTCCCTTTGCCTCTTCCACCCAAACAAAAGCGGAATACACTGGATAGATATCAATATCTCCTTTTTTAAAGGCTTGGAGAGCAACAGCTTCTTCGTTATATACCTTATAAACAATTTGATCAAAGTTATTTCTTCCTGTATTAAAAGGATAAGCCCTTTGCCACCAGTCCCCTCTTCTTTCTAGTTTGATGTAACGATTCTTTTTCACTTCTGTGATTTTATAGGGACCAGACACAACTGGAAACTCCATATTTTCCTTATTAAAATCTTTTCCTTCAAAATGATGTTTGGGTAGGATAAATATAGACGATGCAATATCATTAAAATTATTCCAATGCACTTCCTTTGCTTCAAAAACAACTGTAAGATCATCTACCTTAACCGGTTTTAAAAATCTTGATAAGGAAACACGAAACACTGCTGTTCCATTTTTGGGATTCATGATAGTGTCATAAGTAAAGATGACATCATCACTAGTCACAGGTTTGCCATCAGACCAACGAGCGTTTGGATCTAAGTAGAAAGTAAATTTCTTTTTGTCAGGAGAGATTTTCCAATCCCTTGCTAAATGAGGAATGGTTTCCAAAGTCAGAGGGTGGTAACCCGTGAGCGGTTCATACAAACTTGTAAAGATCCGTGCAGTGGTTGTAAACTGATCTAAATAATAATTCAAAGATTTAGGGAACTGATGTGAATAAATTCGAATCCTTCCCCCTTTTTTGGCATTTGGATCTGCGACCGGATTTTTGATTCGAAGTGCATACGGAATGGAAGCCAGATCCCCTTCCCAAGGAAGATCATTTACCTTCGACAAGGATTCTTTTGTATCTTCTTCCGAACAATGGAGGAAAAAGCCCATTGACAAAAGTCCTGTCAAACCAACCAAAACTATCTTGCGTAAGGAGGAACTATACTTAAATATTTGAACTTTGTTATGAAACATCCCTTCCATCAAATCCATTTGTACGAGATAGGCTCAAGGCTTTTTTGTTCAAAAATGAAGGAACCTCTCGAATCAGCTCTTAGTTCCGAAAAAAATTCCCTTCCTTTACTTTGGGCCGATGAAATTTGGCTTATGGGTGTCTGGAAAAATAGCCCTAAGTCACAGTCCATTGCTCGTTCTATGCCGGAACTTCAACCAGGATTCCAAGCTACCAAACAACCACTGCTTCCAGAAGATGTTTATGGATCCCCATATTCTATTTTTTCTTACACTCCCGACCCTTTGGTTTCCGAGAATGACAACCTAACAAACGTATACAAACTCATTCAAAAGTGGAATAAAAAACTAATCTTAGACTTTGTGCCAAACCATATGGCAATTGATTCCCCAGTTGTAGATTCCAATCCCGATTTATTTTTGAAAGCAGATGAATCTGCTAAGCCAAAAAACTCATTCAGACATCCCAATGGAAATGTATACTTACATGGACGAGATCCCTATTTTGATGGATGGACGGATACCATCCAATGGGATTTTTCAAATCCGGATGTCGAAAAAAAACACATTCAAATTTTAAAAGGAATCGCTAAACAATGTGATGGTGTTCGTTGTGATATGGCAATGTTACTCCTGCCTGAAGTATTTGAAAAGACTCATGGGAAAACATCGGTATATGATTGGGAACGTGTCATAAATACAATCCGCGAAGACTTTCCTCATTTTAAATTTTATGCAGAAGTTTATTGGGGGATGGAAAATCGATTACTTGGCTTAGGATTTGATGCTACTTATGATAAATCTTTTTATGATGCATTGAAAGAAAACCACTTCTCTTTTGTTTCACAAAGTATAAGAGAAAATTCGAATAAATCAAAAATTCGTTTTTTAGAAAACCATGACGAAGAAAGAGCCAAACTCCAATTTGGTGAAAACTCAGAATCCTATTTTAGTCTCCTAGCTGCTTCAGAGTGTATTTTGTTGTTTCATGAAGGACAAGAACAGGGACTCACTCGAAAAATTCCTGTCCAAATGATTTTTACAGACGAAGAATTATCAAATCCTCATTCAGAAGAATTTTACAAACGAGCACTATTGACAATCACCAAAAGAAATGCGGATAGTATGTTTTTTTTGCCACATTACAACGAGTTTCATGATGTTTCTATATTTATGAGAGCGATCCAAACCGGAAATCATACAGAACTGATCTTATGGAATGAAACAAATTCGGAAGTATCAGGAAGAATCCCTTTCCAAGAAGGAATTCAATTCCAAACCGTTTTAACTGACCTTGTCTCAGGAATTGAATACCCACAAACAGAATCCGCGGAAGGGATATATTTCAAACTAAGACCAAACCAAGTGCAGTGGTTTATTTTTTAACCCTCTCTGCAAATACCACACCTTGAATCATTCTTAAGTTTTCCAATATTTCTTTGAGTTGGTCCAAATGGTCCACTTCTAACATAAATTTGGCGGTAAGCGTCCCGTTGGGATGGGAAGAAGCACCTGCTTCCAAAATATTTGTTTCTGTGCTTGAAATAGATTCCACCATAGATAAGTAGATCCCTTGTACATCTTTGGCACGCACTTCAATTTGGATTGGAATGGGTTCCCCTGGTCCTTCCCAACGAACAGGAATGGTTTTCATCCACTCGAGTTGTTTGGTTGCAGTTGTACAATCTTTTTTATGAACACTCACACCACGTCCTCTGGTAATAAAACCAATGATTTCATCACCGGGGATAGGAGTACAACAGGAAGCCACACGAACAGGCACATCGTTCCAACCCGCAACTGAAATTCCAAATTCTTTGGATTCTTCTTGGTGAGGATTTGTTTTATGTGGCTTCTTGATTTTTACTTTTTTAATTTCTTTGATTGTGTTTTCATCAATCGGAGGCGATTGCGTTTCCAAAACAGAACCAATGGTCTCTCTTTGTGAGTCTTCTTGTAATTTTCGAAAATAGGCACGTAACTTCTGGCGAGCGCCTGAAGTTTTAACAATCCGCAACCAAATAGGAGAAGGTTTGGAACTTTTTTCAGTAATGATCTCAACCTGGTCTCCAGACTTTAACTCCGTACGAAGTGTAACCATCCTTCCATTGACCTTTCCACCACGAGCATGCAACCCCACATCCGTATGGATTCGGAACGCATAGTCAAGAACCGTAGCTCCTTTTGGCATCTCAATGATCTCACCTTTAGGAGTGAAAACAAACACTTCATCTTCATGGAGGTCATATTGTAGTTCCTCCATAAATTCTTTGGAATCAAGGCTTGGATCTTGCCATGACTTTAAAATTTCCAACCACTTCATTCGGAAGGCATTTTCTACACCATTTTGCAAAATGACGGAAGTTTTAGAAAGGTTAGTTGATTCTTTATAAGCCCAATGGGCCGCTACCCCATTCTCTGCGATGGCATTCATGTCTTTGGTTCGAATCTGCACTTCCATCGGTCGACCGTCAGGCCCAAAAACAGTTGTATGTAATGACTGGTAAAGGTTGGTTTTAGGTGTGGCAATATAATCCTTAAACCTACCTGGGATGGGTGTCCAAAGAGTATGTACGATTCCCAGAACCCCATAACAATCCTTAATTTCGTTTGTGATGATTCTAACAGCTCGAAGGTCAAAAATTTCAGAAAATGATTTTTCCTTTGTGACCATCTTTCTGTAGATCGAATAAAAATGTTTGGCCCGACCATCAATCCGTGCATCAATACTTATTTCAGCTAATCTTTGTTTGAGTATGATTTTAATTTTTTCGATGTATTCATCACGTTCTGATTTTTTAGCTGAAACTCGTTTTTTAATTTCTTGGTATTCTTCTGGATGTAACGATTGAAAAGCCAAATCTTCTAATTCAAATTTAACTTTATAAACTCCCAATCGCCCCGCTATCGGTGCATACAAGGATAAAACTTCTTTTGCGATTCGTTTTTGTTTTTCTTCCGGTTGAAACTTTAATGTGCGAACGTTATGTGTTTTGTCAGCTAACTTAATCAACATCACTCGCACATCTTTGATGGTTGCAAGTAACATCTTACGAATATTTTCAGCCGCTTCCGTTTCCTTAGATTGAGATTTGATTTCCGAAATTTTGGTAACACCTTCCACAAGGGCGGCAATGTCTTCACCAAACTCACGTGCCATATCTTCTTTGCTGTAACTTGTATCTTCGACAACATCGTGCAAAAGCCCAGCAGCAATTGCCCTTTCGTCGAGGCCAAGTTCATCCAAAACAGAAGCAACATTCATCGGATGGATGATATAAGGTTCCCCTGAAAGGCGTTTTTGTCCTTCGTGCATTTTATCGGCAATACTGTATGCCTTTTGGATTAATGTGGCCTTTTCTGGCCCAAGTCTTTTCCCTACTGCGTCAAATAACTCCTGCTTATCTTTGATGTCTTGGTATAATCCCATTACTTAATGTCCAAACTTATATCTAAAAATTTTACTGTATGAGTTAAATAACCCATACTCACTCCAATATCTTTAAATTTAGATAGAAATTTTAATTTATTTGGAGTGATACCACCAGAACATTCTATACGAATTTTTTCAGAATTCGCTTTGATGAGTTCTATCGCTTTTTCAGTATCTGAATCAGAAAAATTATCTAACAAAATAATATCAGGATTTGAAGAGATAGCTTCATTCAGTTGTGATAGGCCATCTATTTCTAGTTCTATTTTTTTCCCTGGATTAGCATTTCGAACAATTTGTACAGCAGATTGGATGGATCCTGCTTTTGCTACATGGTTGTCTTTTAACATTGCCATCTCAGACAAATTTAAGCGGTGATTGGCTCCTCCACCTGTATAAACCGCATACTTAGCAAGTTTTCGATAACCCGGAAGGGTTTTTCTTGTATCTAAAATCAGAAGATCCGGGAATTCTCTTGTCACCTTACTCGCATTTGTTGCAATTCCAGAAAGGTATTGGATAAAGTTTAATAAAATTCTTTCCATTTTAAGCACATCTACTAGAGCACCTTCTAATATCCCGATGATGGTTCCTTTTGTTAATGTCGCTCCATCAGATAGGATGGGATTCCATCGCAAATTTGCCTTTGTCTTTCGAATGAGGCAAGGGATTACATGAAGCCCACACAAAACCCCTTCCTCTTTTGCAAGTAACTCCGCTGTGCAATTTTCAATCGAATCAAATAACGAATCGGTTGTGATATCCCCTGCAGGTAAGTCTTCCTCTAGGGCAAGTGTGACAAGTGCCTCAAAGTCTTTTTCTGAAATTTCTTTGACAGGTGTTGTGTATCCTCGAATCATATGGTCCTATTATTTAGACAAAAAAAAAGCTGCCCTTACGACAGCTTTTTTTCCTTTCACCTAAACCATGTTTATTGTTTAGGAGCTTTTCCAATTTTCCCTGTTTTAGGAGGGATGTTTAATTTTTGTTTTGGATAAATCAAGTTTTTGTTGCGAATCGATTTACGATTAGCTTCAAAAATTCTTGGCCAAAGTTTTGCATCACTATAGATGTCTTCTCTATCGGCAATTCTCCAAAGGCAATCAGTTGGGTTTGATTTTTCAACTGTGTAACGTTTCCAACCACCAGAAAGTTCTTCCACTTGTGAAGAAGTAACTTTGTCAGTTGTTTCTTCAGTCGTAGTTTTTGTAGTTGTATCGGTTTCAACAGTTTTACGATCTTTTTTCGCAACTGCATTTTTCCCTTTCAAAGTTTCTATTTGGTCAATGGAAATCTCTGCCAATCGAATGGCTTCTTCCGATTGAGAAATGGAATCATCAAACTTTTCTTGTTCTAAAAGATTTCCAGAAGCTTGGAGAGATTCGTTCGAAGCACCTAAGTTTTCTTGTGTGCTAGCATAGGATTCTTTTGCATTTGATTTGAGGTAGGTTTCTGCATTCAACTCACCAAAACGTGCATTGGCATCTTCGACCACTTCACGTGCTTGTAAGTTACGATTTTTTGCGTGGTCTTTGACTGCCGATGCAAGTAATGCTGCGGAAGCGAGACGTGCTGTTTTAATCTTTTCATCAGCAGTTTTCAAACGTCCAGCTTCAATGTCTTCTCGTGCAGATGCCACTCTCGCTTTTTCTTCGTCGATGGCAGGATTTCCACCTTTGGAATAAGTATAAGCTTTTTCTAATACTGCATCTACTTCGTCAGCAGATTGACGTACAGAACCTGATCTATCTAAAGCCACTTTTTTTGCGTTTTGGCTGATCTTTGCAGCTTCCACAAAATTGTTATGGGCTTCTTCATATTCTTGTAAGGCAACAGTACGTTTTAGTTCTTTTGCGGTTTCATCTTTGTCTTCACGTAAATAAGAGGCAAGGCTTGCATCAGCTTGTGCCAACTTAGATTCACCCACATCACGAGCACTCACTGCTTTTTTAAATTCTTCTGGAGTGTATTCGGAAGCATAGGCTTCATCTGCGGCATCAATGGCTGTCACTGCTTCTTCACGAGATTTGGCAGCAAGTTTTGGTAAAGTTTTTTCTAAGGCATCATACGCTTTAGAAATAGCGTAGTCTGCACTCTTTTTAGAATCGGAAGCTTTTTCCTCTGCAGCAAATTCATTGGCAGATACCAAACTTTTTTTTGCTTCTGAGTATTCTTCCGGAGCGTATTCTTCAGCGGAAAGTCTTTCTGCTCTTTCTACTTGCGACTTTGCGAGTGCTAATTCCTTAAGTGGTAGTTCTTGCGCACAATTAACTAATCCAATGGAAAACAATACCAAAACAGAGAGAAAGACGGCTGTCTTTTTCTTTCTTAACATAACAAACTCCTTAAATATTTCTTCGGGGGATTGTGTAAGAGAGAAGCGCAAAACACGCTTCCCCTATTACTTGAAAGCAGTGACGGCTTCGTCTTCGCTGTCGAAAATTTCAAAAAATGAAGTCAACTTTGTGAGTTCAAATACCTTACGAACAGAACCTGCTACGTTGATGATTTTTAGCCCACCTTGGTATTTCTTCAAGTTGGACAAACTTGAAATTAAAGCTCCAATTCCGGAAGAGTCGATGTAAGATACCTTCTCGAGATTGATGACGATGCAATATTTTTGTTCTTCGATCAATTTGGCAATTACATCCTTGATCTCAGGCGCGTTATAAAGGTCGATTTCCCCGTTAATATCAAGGACTACGATTTTATCTTTTTCCCTTCTGGTGATTTCCATGTGTGTCTAGAGACTCCTCAATGAAGCTACAATCAATGTAGAAATGACGGTACAATTGCATTCAAAAAAAAGAGATACGTCAACCTAATAATTTTAGCTACCAAACAAATTTTTCCAATGGTCATAAAAACCCTGAAAATTGCCTATTTCTATGGACTTTCGCATCTTTTCCATGAAGCTTTGCATAAAAAATAAGTTATGGTAAGTGGAGAGTGAAAAAGCAGTCAATTCTTTCACTTTATGTAAATGGCGAATATAGCCTAGACTATATGTTACACATACTTTACATCCGCACTCAGGATCAATGGGTGTATCTGACAATCGATGAGATTCATTTCGTAAATTGATTTTGCCCCTGGAAGTGAAAACTTGCCCATTTCTTGCATTCCTTGTGGGTAAAACACAATCAAACATATCAATTCCATTTTTAACACCTTCCAAGATATCAACAACAGTCCCCACTCCCATCAGATAACGAGGTCGAGCCTGGTCAAAATAAGGTGCCATACATTCTAAAATTCGAATGTATTCTGGTCTAGGTTCACCAACACTTAAACCTCCGATGGCAATTCCTGGAAAATTTATATTCTGTAATGTATCTAAACTTCGTTTTCTAAGGGATTCGTTTACACCTCCCTGCACAATTGGAAATACATTCTGTCCATTGGGTTTTTCCATCCAATAATTGTATGATTCCAATGCCCAGCGGTGGGTTCGGTCCAAAGCCAATTCCAATCTTCCCAGATCACTTCCATACGGCGCACAATCATCCAATACCATCATGATATCAGAACCAATCGAACGTTGCATATCAATGACAGATGCAGGGGTGAATTTATGATGACTTCCGTCGATATGAGATTGAAACCTAACTCCATCCTCTTCGAATTTAAAAAGACTTGCGAGGCTAAACACTTGGAACCCACCAGAATCAGTAAGTAACGCCCGTTTGTAAGCCATGAAGTTTTTTAGTCCCTGAAAGTGATCTAATACTTCTTTCCCAGGTCTTAAATATAAATGATATGTATTGGCAAGGATTAAGTTGTAACCGAGTTCATCAATGTCCGAAGAAGAGAGTGATTTGATACTTCCTCTTGTTCCCACCGGCATAAAGATGGGAGTTTCAATTTGGATTCCATTTAGATTGAGATTACCAGTTCTTGCATAAGATCCAGGGTCTTTTGACCTTTCTTTAAAAATAGAAGACACTATTTTTTAATTTTATGTTCGCAAGTGGCAAAATTCAAACAATTACCAAAGATATTCAAACTATGTCCAGTGATGGTAAATCCATTTTCAGAAGCTGCTTTGTTTTGAAGTTCTTCAATTCGTTCATCGATGAATTCAACAATACGACCACATTGCATACAAATGATATGATCATGGTGTTCATGGCCAATGATGTGTTCATAATATTTGTAATCTTTACCAAAGTCATGTTCTTCTAGTAATCCTGCTTCTACCATAATCGCAAGGATTCGGTATATAGTTGCTTTAGAAATTCGATCCTTATTGTCTTTTAATTCGTCCAAAAGACCTTCGGCCGTAAAATGATTATGAGAAGAAAATATCTTTTGCGCAACTAACAATCGTTGGTTGGTAATTTTCAGTCCTTTTTCTTTCAAATACTCTTCGAATGCGAGCATTTCCTTTTTTGTGTCGTCGCTGGAAATAGGATCGTTTTGCAAGGTTTATCTCCTAATGATTCACTTAATTCAAAATTCCAGAAAGAGAGTAATACCATGCTCTTTCTGATTCTTCTGCAATTCGAAGGGCCATCACCCGTAGTAGGCGATTTTGCGCTTCCAATTCTGATTCCCGGAATCCAATCTGAGTCGAAAAATGGACTCGTCCAGGAATTTCACTGCGTTCCATAGGGATTTTATTTCCCGTCTCCGCTTCTATGATTTCCACTCGGGTAACTACAAATAGTTCCGAGGTAATTTGTCTATCGGCGAGATCCATAAGATCTCCGACTTGTTGGTAGTGGACAATCTCTGCATACAACCGGTATTTCGCGAGAGTTTTTTCACGAGTGGTGATAAACCTGCCACGTCTGTCAATTTCTTCTATGATCATCTGAGTCAGACGAGTGTGCATTCCCGGTGAATAGGTATTGTTTCGGACATTTTGGATATAAATCAAACGTTTGGAATCGGGGACAGGAACCCCATCAATTTTAGGAGGTCTACCTGGTTCCTTGGATAAAAAGGCACAACCAGAAACAATGAAAATGAGGAAGAAAACAATGCCTTGTTTCATACAGAAATGTTCCCTGTCATCTTGGTCCCTAAGTCTAGTTTGTCAAGGGAATCGAAACGAAGGGAATTTCTTTCGATTTCAGGAAAGGCATGACAAAGGAAGTGGGAGGATTCTGATTCTCCCATGAGGTTCAGTCTCTTGCGTTATTTTACCTTCCTATTCTGTTTTTTCACGGGCCTTCTTTGGGCTGAGTCAAAAATTCCAGACATCCCATTAGATGACGTAGGATTTCCACTTCCTTATTACTCTCCTGTTTCAGGAACATTTGCAGAAATCCGAAATCATAACTTACATTTGGGTTCTGATTTTAAATCTTATGGCCTCAATGGACATAGCATCTTAGCCACGTTTGATGGTTATATTGAAGAAATCAGTTATTCGAAAACAGGATATGGGCTCTCTCTCAATCTTTATAACCCAAAATACAAACTTAAATCAAAATATGCCCACTTACATTCCTTTGGTGGGAGTTTGTATGATTTAGAACTTTTGCGAAGAGCTTTACTGCTTATGGGAGACCCAACGGGATTCCAACTCAAACTTCCACCAGGTATGTTTGCGACCAAAAAAGGAAACTCCCTTGGCAAAACAGGGGAATCAGGATCTGGGATTTCTCACCTCCATCTCGAATTTCGAGCAGAAAAAGGAATCATTAACCCTCTTTATTTTCCTGAAATCCACCAAAAAGATACCACTCCACCCACAATTCTATCATTGTACTTAGAAGGGGATCATTTAGAAAATCCAATCCTTCTCACTGCGAAAGAAAAATCAAAAGGTAAGTATGATTTATATAATGAATCAGGTGACCTATTTGAATCAATATCCCTCACAGGAAAAGTTCGCATTCGGATGAGTGGGTATGACTTCATTCGTTCTCGCAACAAAAACAATGTGTATGGAATGGATTTGTTTTTGAATGGGAAACCCATCTTCAGTCGTAATTTCGATTTTTTAGCATATGAAGATGGTTCCAAAAAACATCAGTTTTATGATATCAACAGGTCATCTCTCGCTCCGCCTGTTTATTTTTATCATATGTATGAACAGTCTAAAAATTTCAAAGAAGAAGGATTTTCTTTAGATTTGGATGGATACAAACCAAAAGAAAAACTCCCACTCGAAGTTTCCCTAAGAGATGCAACAGGAAACAAATCTTCAGTTTTTTTCACAGTGATTCATGAAAAAGAGGAAAAAGAAAATCAAAAGTTTTCTAAAAACAAAAAGTCTGGAAACAAATACAATTCACTAGATGGCAACATAACCATTGATTTATCTAAGGTAGAAGTTTCAGGGGAAGGTACTTTACAGATAACTGAAATCAATTCCAAAGACATCCCTTTTAAAATTCCGAGTGGGTTACCACTCAAAGGAAAAATTTACCAACTAGATACAAAAAAACTAAGTTGGAAAGGAGAAGGATCAGGAGAATGGAACCTCGGTTATCCTGTCTCAACCAAAGAATCATTATATTTTTATGATTCTTCCATTGGAAAATTCCAATCCATTACACAAAAAAGAAAACCAAACGGATTCAGTTTTAAACTCACTAAACTTGGTTATGTGATGGTTTTGTCTGATGAAACACCACCCACAATTTTTCCGATGACTTCCCTTGCCCGTTACATCGAACTCCCAGAAGTAAGAAACCATTGTTTTGATGATAGATATTATGTTATTGGAGATACTGGAAGTGGATTTCGAACTAGTGTGGAACTCACTATGGATGGACAATCCTATCCTTATGAATATGATCCTGATAGGCGAGCCATTCGTGTGACCATTCCGAAAAGCCTACAAAAGGAAAGGCCTTATCTTCTTTTGGAAGTTAAGGCCTTTGATTTTGCCGGAAATGTTTCCGAACCGTTTGTGGATTTAATTTCTACTCGCGGTTGGAAAGAAGAACTTCAGGCCTCTTGTCCTGTCATGGAGTAACGAGCTATATCCAATACTTCGTAAACAGTTTCTGTAGCACCAAATACAAGTGTTGCTTCATTGCCAGAGTGTTTTCCAAGTAATGATTTTGCTAGTGGGGATTGGTAAGAAATGATATTCTTTTCTGTATCCGCATCCCAAGCACCAAGGATAGAATAAGTAACCACTTCACCAGTTTGTTTGTTTTTCAAACGAACGGTAGTTCCAATTCCAACCTTTTCCGCTTTTACATCACTTAAGTCGAGGATCCTTGCACTTTTCAGTTCAGCTTCCAAACGTTTGATCGCTGCTTGCAACTGTGCTTGTTTTTCCATAGCTGCTTTGTATTCTGCGTTTTCTCTTAAGTCCCCTTTTTCTTGGGCCTCTCCGATATCACGAGAGTTTTCCGCCATCTCAACATTCACAAGATGTTCAAACTCAAGTTTCTTCGCATTAAAAGCACGACGAGTGACAAGCACTACATCACTTGGAAGATTTGCTAAAGGATCATCATCAGCATCTTCCTCCGAATCATATTCATCCCAAACAATGTTTGGTTTGAGTTCGTTGATAAGAGCATACAGTTGGTCTTTTTCTAAATCAGTTACGTAAGGAACTTCTTTGAATAGAGCAAATAGTTTACGCACATATTCATCGTCTGCATTGGTGAGGATGTCACGCAAAAGGCTATTATCTTTTCCAAACAGAATGTCCATCGCTTGGTTTTTAAGTTTAGTTCCTTTGTCTTCAATCTTCGCAAGTGGCTTCAGAATACGGAACACACGAAGAACCAAATCTTCTTCGCTGACTTTCAACCAATCGAATTTCCAAGTATGTGACAAGATTGATTTAGCAACCCAAAGGAAAACTTCAGGGTTTTCTTTTGATTTGTTACAAACTGTTTCCACAAACAAATTGAGTTCAGCAAACTTATCATCAGAAACAAGGTTTTGGAAAACCGAACGGTTTACCTTTACTGGAACTTCAAACAATAATCCAATGAGGATGTTGATTGCTTCTGGATGGTGCGCACGGATGAGATCCTTAAATCCCTTTTTGATATCCGTGTTTTCCAAACCTTTGGAAATTTTCAAAGCTTCATCTTTTGTAAAAGATTGGATGAGAGTCTTTAGTTCTGGCTCACGAATTTTATGAGTGAACTCTTCTGCAGGCCATGCCTTACTTGCTTCTTCGAGATATAAATAAGCCGAAAGTTTACGAAGAGGATCTCTCGCAGTTTCTTCTTCACTATAGTGTGAGATAAAGAAATCACCTGCTTCCGCTGCTTCATCTGCATCACGAACCGCTTCCATAGCAATTTCTAGTTTTTTATTCACGTCATTACTTGCTTGGAATTTCTGTGTGAGAGTTTCGGAGTGAGTGATCGGTTTTTCGTGATAAACCACTTCATCCTTTTTCTTAGGATTCATTCCGATGTTCGCTTCTTTTTTAAGAACCGATTTTACCTTAGCCCACCATTTTGACCACTCGTCTGCTTTTAGGAAGGTTCCGATGAGTTCGTTCTTCATATCAGCAATGATCATACGGTTGTCGTAAGATTTCAGAAGTTGTTTTAAGAACTCAGCTAAGTTCTCAGCAAACATTGTATTGATGGCTTGTTTATCTTCGTAGTGTTGTACCCAAATATGATCCTTCTTCAAAGGTTTCAGTGAAGTGATTGCCATTTGGATGGAAAGTTTATGATCTTTTTTTTCTTCAAAATCAACAAAGATAGAGTCACCAGTTTGGGATATAGAAGTGATTTTACCAACACCCCAATTTCTATGCATTACATAGTTACCGGTATCAAATACGATATTTCTTTCGAAGTTAGTGATACAAAGTTTTACAGGTTTACGGTTGTTACCTAGTTCACTCATTTTTAGGAAATCTTCCAGAAGTGAGTGTGCTACGTATTTTTGTTTATAAGCACGAATGAGTTCGTTTCTTGCTTTTTGAGAAGCGGCTTCGTGTTCTAAAATCTTTTTTAGGAAGTAGATCACATGATCCCAATCTTCCATCGCTTTAAAAGGTTCAACGATTGGATAAAGAAGACCAACTAACCGAGTTTTTTCTCTTTGGCCAAGAAGGATACGTTCAATTTTATCAAAGAAAGAAACGTCTTCATAATTGTTTTGAACGATGGTAGGCCAAATTTCCTCCATCTGAACGTATTCTTTATTTTTTGCATACATCTCAACAGCAAGTTTGAGATAGGAAATTGCTTTTGGTTTGTCCTCTTCCATAATGGAAAAGCCATATTTTTTTGCAATCTCAGGGTTCTTGCGATCTTGTTTCGCAAGTTTCTCAAGAACCACTTTAAGTTCTTTGTTTTTCTTGAGTTTATCAAGTGCCTCAGCTTTGACACGGAGTGCTAACCTGTGGTCACCAAATCGTAAAATAGAATCTGTAATGTATTCAATGATAGTCCATTTTGCATGTGCTTTGAAAGCATCCAAAATGTTCTTCACCAAATTTGCATCTCCCATGGAATCTTCCATAAAAGAAATAATCATTAACATATATTTGGCGGAGATAGACTCAGGATGTTCTTTGAAATGGTCTTCAATTTTTTGTTTAGCTTCCGCTAAACGATCTTCTGCCTTATATGCATCAATGACATCGTCAAAGATTTTGAATTTAGAAACGGGAACCGTTCCTGCATCAGCACGTACATAAATTTCCTCATTAAATAGAGGAGTTAGTTTGTCGTTGTCGGCGATTTTGTTTGATTTGTCTTCGGTAATAGTATCAGGCATGAAAAGAATCTCCCTCTTCGTATTTCCAATAAAGGGTGTTCATTGTTCCTATAAAGTTGTTACGGTAAATTTAGCGATGAATCCGCGAAAAGAACAGTCCTAGAGTTCATTTTCCAGGTCCGTTCGATTCTGTAAAGTCAAAAAACCCAGCCGATTGACTGGGTTTTCCTTTAGTCCCAAGGGACCTTTTTTAGTGAGTGAGGATTCTACTTGTTTTGGGAAGAACCGTTGCTCCCGCCACAATCACGAATTTTTGCGCCTGTGGAGATCGCCCCGGACTTCTGAAGCATTTGCTCCATCTTAACTTTGTTTTTACAATCTTCTTCATCAAAGTCAAGGTTTGCCCCATCAAAGTGAACTTCGAAAGTGTCCGCAAGGACTCGGAGTTCGTCAAAGAAAAGGTAAACCGCTTCAGGCCCAGTATTGTGTCTGGAACGAATTTTAAACTGTTTGAAGATTAGGTTTCTTGTCGCAGGGAATGCATTTGCTTCTTGCGGGATTCCTGGAGGAATGATGATGTGGAGAGGTCTCCAACCCACAAAGTCCAAAGATCCGAAAGGGAAAATATGGCTATTGCCATTATAGTCCTCAATCCAACCTTCTAAATCGTATTCGTTACCACGGCCGAGAACCCAAACAGAAATCGCTTTTACATTTCCCGGAGCTTCAATTCCGTAAACTTTTTCGATTTTCTTTTTGTTATCTGCATCGATATAAGGTCTCGCACGAGTGACTTCATACTCAGGAGCACGAGGTGGACGAACCGTCACAACATTGTTTCCAGGGAAAGTGAATTGGAATTTAACTGCCAAAACTTTTGCATTTCCTGCATCGACGTTTTTCACATCGCCTGGTTTTCCGGGAATTAGTTTTACTTCTCTCATCACAAGTGGAGATTTCACAGGGTCATTGAGAACAGGTGAATATTTATTGTTCTCATCATATTTCATATCCCCAGTACCATCTTTGTTCACACCATCTTTGTCAGTGAACACTTCCCAGCCAAATGGCGCAGAAGAAACAGGAGAGTCCCAAGATTCGATTGTAATGGCTTTGAGTTCCAGAGCTCCAATATCGTTTCCAATTGGTGTTGCCACTCCATTGGAAACTTTGTACTGTGCTTGGGCAAAACCAATCAGAGCGATGGAGGATAGAGCAAGTAATGTTAGGATTTTTGTTTTTTTGTTTTCCATTGTTCCTTTCTCCTGCTTACCAATTGTCCTTAATTTCAGAACCAGGGTATTTTGCTTCGGATCTGTCGGTTCTCACTTGGAGGTCATCTACATAAAAGTAAAAGTCCCCTGCTACTTCGTGAACATCAGATGTCACAAAAAGAGAAACGAAATGCAGGTTTTTATCTAAAAGCGCAAATCTTGTACTTTGTGGAATAAATCCTGGAATGGTTGCCGTAAGTTTTCTCCATCCGAAGAAATCCAAACGACCCAAACGGATATTATGTGTTACGTCTTTATAATCTCTAAATTTTGCAAATAAAGTATGTCTGTATTTTCTTCCGAGAACCCAAACAGAGATTTGTCTTACTTTCCCTTTGATGATGTATTCATGTGGAGGGGATAATTCAACCCGATCCAAACCTTTAGCAGCAAAATGTGTTTTGACTCCTAAAATATGGTTCTTTTCGACTTTATCACCACCATCTTCTGGTACAGTTTTTTCATCGAATACATCTTTGATGAGCCCGCGTTGAACGAGTTTCAAAGTTCTTGTTTCTCCGAGTGGAGTGGTAGCTTTCACTCTCCAATCCTCAGCCTCTTCAAAATCATCTAAAACGATTTTTCTAAGAGGGCTATCCTCATCATTTGCAGTGTTAGCTGTATTTTGTCCGCCAGTATCTGCCTGTGCGTACAACATTCCTATTGAAAGGAAGAGGCCTAACAACAGTTTGGTCATTCCTAATTTCCCCATGAAACTCACTCCTAAAAGGCTCCTAACTCCGGGTCTTTCGTATTCTCATTATCGGATATCCGGCTTTTAAATTGATTCAAGATTTCGATCATTCGATCGATTCCTTCTGCCGGAAGAAAGATCGAGGATTTTTTGCTATTCGACCACTCCGATACTTTCAGGTAGAATCCAGCCTGGTTTTTCTTCAAATCCACCAAGAAGGTCTTATTTTGTGTTACGATCTTCTCGGTTAGGATTTCGGGGTCCACCATGCATTCCTTCTCCCTGCCTACGTAAATAGTATCGGATTCCGAAACCCATTCCTTAGCTGTAATAGGAAGAAACTGAGGAATGGAAAAGGTTTTTTCGAAAGTGATCGATAAAAAATCCAGATTTGAATGAATTTTGTCTCTTTGGATCGGTTACGCGAATCGTTTCCGTAATTCCCGAGCATAAGCCAAGTCATGGGTTAGCTTTCGGAGTCTACGGATGTAATAATGGGTCACTTCTTTGTAGAATTTGAGTTCCATTTCTTTGTTTTTAGAAAACATATCATGCAAATCAGCGTAACGGAGTTCATAAAGTTCGGTATTTTCTTTGGCTTCCACTTTGGCAGATCGTTTTTCATCATCAAAAAAAGGCAATTCCCCAAAGTGGTCCCCTTCTCCGAGAGTGATGAGGTTCACGTCGTCCCCGTGGCTAGTCGATGTGGAAATTTGTAAAGTTCCATATTTCACGATGTACATGGACTCAGCTTCTTCGCCCATATCATACAAAACATTTCTAGGAGGCAGGTGGACTTCCCGGATTTTTTCAGCAATGTGTAACAGTTCGTCTTGGTTTAACTTTTGGAAGAGATATATTTTTTTGAGACTCTCTACTTTAGTATTCATTCATACTCCTAGGATTTCTCTGAAAATGGGGGAATTTAGCGAATTTGCAAGAGAAAATTAAGTAGATAGACCCACGATTTTTTATGGACAAATGGGACGGGATAGTACTAATATTTTCAATTCTCCTCGTCTACTAGGGGGAAACGCTAGGGACAAAAGATTCCTAGTTCCAAACAAAGGGAAATTTATGACACCTAAAAAGAAGGTATTACTGGTTGAAGACCACGCCGTCACTCGAGTTGGCGTAAAACATGTTGTGAACTCTTCGGCTGATTTTGAAGTCGTGGGGGAGGCGGAACATTCTTCTCAAATCGCCCCCCTCTTAAATGAAACTAAGCCCGACTTTGTTCTCCTCGATTTAAGAATCCCAGGAGAGAACGTGCTCAATATGGTGAAAGATTGGAAAAAAGAACATCCCCATTTGAAAGTGGTGACCCTCACCATGCTTGATGAACAACCCATTGTTCATTCTGCCATTGAAGCCGGTGTGGATGGATATCTTTTAAAGAGTGATGACCTAAGCAGTCTAACCAAAAACCTGAACGAAATTGCTTCAGGAAAAACAGTATATTCCAAAAATCTAAAACTCAGTTTCAACCGCAAACCACAAGATGGAAAAGTGGCAAACAAAAAGGAAAAACAAATTTTGACCCTTCTTGGACACGGGAAAACCTACCAAGAAATTGGGACGGAGATTGGCCTTTCCAAACGAACTGTGGAATACCATGTTGGTCGCCTAAAAGACAGATTTAATGCAAAAACTGTTGCGGAACTTATTGGTCGTGCCAAAGAACAAATGTTAATCTAAATTTCTAGATCTAACAGTCGTTTAACCGCTTCTACCAACTTTTCATCGGGGGATGTTTTTGTTAAAAAAGCATCTCCTCCAATTTCGATGACAGTTGTTTCCAATTTATAACCAGTATTCGGATCTGTATGAGAACTAGAAACAAGGAGAGAGCGAATCTCTTCCATTTCTGAATTCGAATACAAATCTCTTAAAAAATCCACTCCCGTTTTTTCGGGCATGGAATAGTCTACGATGATTAGGTCAGGTTTCAATCGGCCCACAGAAAGAAGGGCATGGTCTGGATACTCTTCTTCCCAAAGGATACAAGGAAGGTCTTTTAATACTTTCCTGATTTGTTTTCTGTATCCCGGATTGTCATCTAGTACCAATACAATTTTTTCAAAGTTTGGTAGCAATAATTCTACCGAGGTTCCATGGTCTTCTTCAGAGCGTACAATGAGTTCGGCACCATGACGTTCTGCCACCTCTTTGCAGAAGGCTATGCCAACCCCTGCCCCCATCTCATCCGCTGTTCCTTTTCTGACAAAAAGAAAACCTTCTTCGAGAATGTGTTCGGCCCAATAGGGTGGCATTCCAATCCCTGTATCAATCACTTTCAAACTCCAATGTTTATTGGATTCTGTTAAGGAAATTTCCACAGTCCCAGATTCTTTTGTGAATTTCACTGCATTTGTAAGTAAATTCCAAATCAAATGTTCGATTAAATTGGGATCACCAATTCCTATAGAAGATTCTTCCATACGAGTGATGATGGAAATATTTTTTGGTCCTGCCATCTCTTGAACTCTTTCGATGAGTTGGTCCGTGATTTGGCGAAAATCAAAGAGTTGGTAATCAGGAAACACAGATGCATTTTGGAATCTGGAATATTTAATGAGTTCCTCAACCATACTTAGGATGTTTTTAAGGCCAGTGGAAGCCTCACCAAGCACCTGTTTTGCTCTTTCCGGAGAAAGGGAAGGAGGTGATTCAGTCAGTAAATTGAAAACAGATGAAATTCCAAAAAGAGGAGACCGAATGTCATGAGAAACAATGGAGATAAATTTATCTTTTAATTCCCCTGTTTTTTCAGCTTTTTCTTTTTCTTTTTTTAGTTCTAAGGTTTCCCATTCCACTTCTTTTCGTAAATTGAGCGTTAGGTATTCGGCGGTTTCCCATGTATGTGCATTTTGTTTGGAAATTACGATTGCAAGGCACATACAAAAAATGGCAAACCCCAGTTCCGTGAGCATAGGTAAGTCCCAACGTTTGAAAAAGACAACAGAGTCATAAATTGTTGCGGATAAAATGACCAGAGTTCCAAACAAAATGATACTTCCAATGTATCTTGTTTCCCTTTGTAAACAAGAACGAAACGAAGCAACCATAGCAAGTATAAGAATAAAAGACATGTAAACTTGGCTAAAAATAAGGAGTTTGGTGTACACTGCGTACGGTGTTGTCATTATGATTAACAATTCCAATAGAATTGGAATCATAAGATATTTTTTGTATTTTTCAGGAAAAAAGTTTGTTTGGTTTTGGAAAAAAAACAAAAGGCTAAAAATCTGAATCCCACAAAAGGCAATGTATTCCAAACGGATTTGAAACATTTCGAGCCCATCGGAAGCCACAAACCAATCCCTTGACACTCGATCAAAAAGTAAAATGCGAACGAGCCAAGAAATACAAAGTAAAGAAAACCAAAGAGGAGACTTATCTTTTTTTCGGTGGATGAATAAAAACAAATGAGAAAGGGCAAGGACAAGGAAAATGGCAAAGAAAAATGCTTTTTTTCTTTCTTTAAACCGTAAATACAAAACTGTTTTTCCCACTTCACCTAATACAGGTGAATAATATGGACCACCACGTGAATAGAGATAGTTAGAAATTTGTAAGTATATGACTGTGGAAGGTGTTGCACGAAAAGACCTTCCTGTTTCTAAAAAATAACCAACAGAACCTTCTTTGGTTTTGGAAACTTTTCCTGCTGAGCCAAGGAGTACAAGACCTCTTTCTACATTATGGTAATAAGCCCTGTATGCTGAAGAAGTTTCCCTAAGATAAAACATTAAATTGATGTGGTCTTTGACCTTTAACTTCAAACGGTAAGTGACAAACCCATGGGCTGGAAGGTTTTGGTTCACCCAATAGGCAGGTATGGCGAGCCTTGTAGGTTCTTTTTGATCGAGAGCCTTAAATTCTTCTTCAGTTTCCGGAAGTTCCCCAGGAAAGGCATCCCACTCACCTGCAAGTGGAAAAGGATCCAAAGTTTTTGGGTCTTCTTCAGAAAGATCGAGGATTCCTCCGACAATGGTTTTCGCTGGTGCCAAGGAAGGAATGGAGCGATTGCATTGAAAAAAAACGGAAACGAGAAGGAGAAACAAAATAGATCGAAATAAAGAGGAAATCGAGAAACGTGCCACATCCTAACCTTAAAAAGAATTTCGAAAAACTCAAATCATATTAGTACGTGTACGAGAAATTTATTCTTTTTGTCACGATTTTATGGATCTAAAAGCCCTCCGCAAGGAACACCTTAGAAAACATTGACGAAGGATTCAAAACCGAAAGGAATAGAGGATTCGGGGGAAGTGATGGCAAAAAAATCAGATACATTTGTTTCAAAAATAAAAGAAGGGTATCCGACCCAAGGTGCACTCTATTTAGGAGCCGGAGTCTTTGATGGAGAAACCTTTCAGGAAGCTTCCGTTTCCATCCCCCTTGCCACCCTCAATCGGCACGGACTGATCGCAGGTGCCACAGGTACCGGTAAAACCAAAACCTTACAACTTCTTACAGAAGCTTTATCGGAATCGGGAGTTCCCGTAGTCCTTATGGACATCAAAGGAGACCTCTCGGGTCTTGCAGAGTCAGGCGAAGAAAATGACAAAATCAAAGAAAGAACGAAGGCCCTAGGGATCGATTGGAAACCTTCTTCTTATCCGGTAGAATTTTTATCTCTCTCCCAAGAACCTGGAGTGCGCCTTCGGGCAACGATTGCGGAATTTGGGCCGGTGCTTATCTCTCGGATTTTGGAATTGAATGATACACAAAGCAGTGTGGTCTCCCTTGTTTTTAAATACTGCGATGATTTGGGCCTTCCCATCCTTGATACAAAAGATTTTAAAAAAGCACTTCAGTACATCAATGATGCGGGCAAAGAAGAACTAGAAAAAGAATACGGAACTGTTTCTTCCCAAAGTATCTCTATCATTTTACGTAAACTCATCGAACTCGACGGCCAAGGCGGAGAAGAATTTTTTGGGGAACCATCTTTTGATGTGAATGACCTTTTGCAGACAGAATCCAAAAAAGGAAGTGTATCCATCATTCGTTTGACAGACATCCAAACCAAACCTCGCCTCTTCTCTACTTTTATGTTGTCTTTACTCACAGAAATTTATGCGACCTTTCCAGAAGAAGGAGATTTAGATAAACCAAAACTTGTTTTATTCATTGATGAAGCCCACTTAGTTTTTGATGAAGCATCCAATGATTTACTGAAACAATTAGAAACCATGGTGCGACTCATTCGTTCGAAAGGTGTCGGAATTATTTTTTGTACCCAATCTCCCACAGATTTACCCAAAGAAATTTTGGGTCAACTCGGGCTTAAAATCCAACATGCCCTTCGCGCATTTACAGCAAACGACCGCAAGGCGATAAAAACTGCTTCAGAAAACTATCCTGAAACAGAATTTTATGATACTAAGGAAGTCATCACTACACTGGGAATTGGTGAGGCTTTTATCACAGCTCTTAGTCCCAAAGGAACACCGACACCGCTTGTCCATACTTTACTGGCACCACCCGCTTCTCGGATGGGGACTTTGAATCCTGACGAACTAGCTGCAAAAATCAAAAAATCGGATCTCGTTAAAAAATACGAAACCACTCTCGACCGGGAAAGTGCACACGAAATGCTTTCTAAAAAAATGGAAACCATAGCCGATGAAACTGAGGCAGCCGAGGAAGAGTCAGATGAGAAAAAAACCAAAACCAAACGTTCCAAAGAAAAAGAAGATCCTAGTTTTGTAGAAACCCTATCCAAAAACCCACTCGCCCGGGAGGTAGGTCGAACAGTTGCCAAAGAGGTCACTCGGGGACTTCTCGGAATGCTCGGGGTCACACCCAAACGTGGCTCCAAACGCAAAAAAACAGGCCTTTTCGGGTTCTAGATCGCAATTAGCACTCTTTGGCCTAAAGTGCTTGACGATTCCTGAACCGAATCATTTGATGGTACCAGAGTTTAGCACTCTTTTCGAATTGTTGCTAAACTCGGAATCATTAGTAGATTGCATACAAGGAGTTACTCATGGCATCAATCAAACCTTTAGGCGACCGAGTGGTCGTAGAGCCAAAGAATGAGTCGGAAGAAAAAATCGGATCCATCATCGTACCGGACACCGCGAAAGAAAAACCACAAGAAGGGAAAGTCATCGCAGTGGGACAAGGCCGTTATGAAGACGGAAAACTCGTTCCTTTAGAAGTAAAGGTTGGAGATACAGTTCTTTACGGAAAGTATTCCGGAACTGAAATCAAACAAGGCGGACGTGATTTACTCATCATCCGTGAAAGCGACATCCTCGGTGTTGTTACAAACTAATCATAGAAGGAAATAATCAATCATGGCTAAAACAATTGAATTTGATGAAACAGCTCGTAGAAAACTACTCAGCGGAGTGAACAAACTTGCTAACGCAGTAAAAGTAACTCTTGGACCAAAAGGTCGTAACGTAGTGATCGATAAAAAATTCGGAGCACCTACCATCACTAAAGACGGTGTGACTGTTGCGAAAGAAATCGAACTAGAAGACGCAATCGAAAACATGGGCGCGCAAATGGTGAAGGAAGTTTCTACAAAAACTAACGACATCGCTGGAGATGGAACAACGACTGCTACCATTCTTGCACAAGCCATCATCAATGAAGGTTTGAAAAACGTAACTGCGGGTGCAAACCCAATGGCACTCAAACACGGAATTGACAAAGCAGTTCTTTCTGCTGTAGAAGAAATCAAAAAACACGCTATCAAAATCAATAGCAAAGCAGAATACGCAAACGTTGCGACTATCTCTGCAAACAATGATCCAGAAATCGGTAACCTAATTGCGCAAGCTTTTGACAAAGTAGGTAAAGAAGGCGTGATCACTGTTGATGAAGCAAAATCAATTGAAACCACTCTTGATATCGTAGAAGGTATGCAATTCGATCGTGGATACGTGTCTCCTTATATGGTAACTGATCCAGAAGCAATGATCGCTACTTTTAACGATCCATTCATCTTAATTTACGACAAAAAAATTGCGTCTATGAAAGACCTTCTCCCTGTGCTTGAAAAAATTGCACAAGCGGGAAGACCACTTGTCATCATCGCAGAAGAAGTAGAAGGCGAAGCTCTTGCAACTATCGTAGTAAACACACTTCGTAAAACCATCCAATGTGTGGCTGTAAAAGCTCCTGGTTTTGGTGATAGAAGAAAAGCAATGCTCGAAGACATTGCCATCCTCACTGGTGGACAAGTGATTTCTGAAGACCTCGGAATGAAACTAGAAAACGCTGATGTGAAGATGCTTGGTCGCGCGAAAAAAGTGGTAGTGGACAAAGAAAACACAACTATCATCGAAGGTGCTGGTGCTTCTAAAGATATCCAAGGCCGAGTCAACCAAATCAAAAAACAAATCGAAGATACTACATCTGATTACGATCGTGAAAAACTCCAAGAACGCCTTGCAAAACTTGCTGGTGGTGTTGCGGTAATCCACGTGGGTGCAGCTACTGAAGTAGAAATGAAAGAGAAAAAAGCTCGTGTTGAAGATGCACTTTCTGCAACTCGCGCTGCTGTGGAAGAAGGAATTGTTCCTGGTGGTGGACTCACTCTACTTCGTGCACAAGATGCTGTAAAAGCTCTTAAACTTGTAGGTGACGAACAAACAGGTGCGAACATCATCTTACGTGCATTAGAAGAACCTATCCGTATGATTACTTCCAATGCTGGTCTTGAAGGATCTGTGATTGTGGAACAAGCTCGTGCCCGTAAAGGAAACGAAGGATTCAACGCACTCACTATGGTTTGGGAAGACCTAATCAAAGCAGGTGTTGTTGACCCAGCGAAAGTGGTTCGTTCTGCTCTTCAAAATGCAGCGTCCATTGGAGCAATGATCCTCACTACAGAAGTAACCATTACTGACAAACCAGAACCAAAAGATGCAGGTGCTGGAATGGGCGGTATGGGAGGAATGGGTGGTATGGGAGGAATGGGCGGCATGATGTAAATCATCCCCTATTCTCTCTTTGGTCTGTTTGGACAAAATTCAAACTGCCAAAACCACAAAAGCCTTGGACTTACCTCCAAGGCTTTTTTTATGCCTTCACATGTAAGTGAATGATGGTGATATCATCGTGCGGCGAGCCGGAAAGTCCGGTAAAATAATGGAAGTTTTCGAGTATGTTTGCCATAGGGTCTAAGGATTGTTTGGTGATCGTTTCCAAAAAGGAATTTGCCAACCGTTTTTCACCATATTCTAATCGGTCAACGTTTTCCTCTTCTGTCAATCCATCCGTATAAAACAAAAACTGGTCTCCTAACTGAAATGGATATTCCTCTTCTCCGTATGTAAGGCCTGGCAAAATCCCCAGTGGTTTTCCTTTTGGTTTGATCTCTACCAGTTTTCTCGACTCCGATTTCCAATGAAAAAAAGAGGGATGACCAGCACTCGAAACCATGAATTTCTGAGATTCCAAATCTATATGAAAATAGGTAGCAGTTGTAAAACGACCGAATGATTTTTTCACCAAATCTTCATTCATTGCTGAAAGTAAAAACGAAGGGTTTGACCAATGTTTGTAGGCTTTAAAAAAAGCGAACTTTGAAAGAGAAGCGATAATGGAAGCACCCAACCCATGACCTACCACATCCGCAATTAATATTCCAAACTTTCGGCCACCTAATGCTTGGAAGTCGTAAAAATCCCCGCCAACTCCATGAGAAGGCTGGTAATGCACTGAAATTTCCATTTGTTCCCATTGTGGAGCAGAAGGAGGAAGAATGGCACTTTGAATCCTTGCGGCTGTAACGATCTCTCTTTGTAAAGTTCCATATTTGATCTCAGAATTACGAAATAAATTTTCACCATAAAGAGTGAGACAAACTACAAAAATAAAAAATCCCCAATGGGAAGACCTTGGTACTGAATCCAAAATACCAAGGGAAGACAAAATATCATGGGCATTCAGAATGAATAGCGCAGAGGCTCCAATCACAAGTAAAATTGCCTTTGGTTTTCTGGCGGCAACTTGGCCCCAAGCAACAATGATCTGAATGACAAGTGTTGGCAAACACAACCAAACGAATGTTAAAATACCAATAGATATTGAAATCGTATCTGTAAATACTAAGGTTAAAATGACAATCGAAAATAAAACATGAAACTGCCACATCATTCGAATCACATTCCAACGACTTGTGCCGATTAACTTTTCAAAAAAATACAAACAACTGATGGGAATTAAAAATAAACTGATGATAAAAATGATAAAACTAGGATGTATGGAATCGTAATAATAAAGTCCAAAAAATCCAGACTGGGATAAAAAATGAATTCCAGATATGGTAGAAAACCATGTAAACGCTAGTAATTGTTTTTTCTTACGCCTTTCAAAAAGATAAAAAGAAAAAAAACCCAATATCAAAAAGAAAAAACCAAGGGATGCAAATGATTGTGTCCTGTTGGCAATTGCTTTGTAATGGTCAGTGGGATCACCAAACAAAGGAGGTTCAGAAAAACCAAGCGGCAATATTCCATCAGAAAAAAATACAATATAAACATGGTTTCCCAAACACTCTTTAGGTAACGGTAAAACAGGAATAAAACTTCGATTGTACACAATTAGATTTTTGGGAAGAGACTGATCAGTAGAAGGAATTCGAAAAAATTCAGATTGTAATTTTGTTTCTCCACAATAGGCATCAAAAAAAGTAACCAGTCCCCTGAGTAACAATGCAGGTTCTTCATAACCTAAACTCTCACGAAAACGAATCCGAGCGGAAAGAAATTTTGGTTTCGGTTTTTCCAAACTAATATAAGGGATTGTATAGGGTTGGTAATCGTCAGAAAGGTCTTCTATACTTGGCCTAAATTCGGCTAACTCTTCTTCTGCGAGGAATCGAAATTCCCAACCAGAAGACCATTTAACAGATTTGTATTGAAGAAATGAATCAAAACAAGATACAAAAAAGAAAACTGGGAACAGGAAAATAAAAATTAATTTTACATAGGATCGTTCCATTCCAGTTTTTCTTTCTCCAATTTCTTCTTTAATGCCTTGCGGTTTTTGTTTTGTTTCTTCTTTCGAATTTTTTGTAGTAAAGAATCAGATTTTGAAGGATTCAATTCCCTTTCTAATTCTACACATAACAAATCCCTGGCCTTGTAACGATTGAGACCTTGGGTTCTATAGACGGAACATTTGATTTGTTTCCCCGAAGGTTTGTGAACCAAATGCACTGCTGTGGAAACTTTATTTACGTTTTGTCCACCTTTTCCGCCGGACTGAATGAATTGTTCGCTTAGGTCTTTTTCAGAAATTCCTAGAACTTCCATCCGCTTCTGTAGCGATAAATTTTTTTCAACAGAAACGGGAAAGCTTAAGGGCATTTAGAGTAGGCCTTAGGTGAAATTGGTCAAGAAATTTTTTTCCTAAAGAGTTAAGGAGTGGTAGATTCTATTTCTAAAATACGTTTTCGCAAGTCAGAAGCAGTTTCATAATTTTCAATTTGGATGGCATTAAACTTTTGTATGTATAATCCCACTAGTTCATCTCCCATCTTTCCTGGAACAGACAATGCTTTTTTAAAATTATCTATATCAAGAGTGGGATGATTGTTATGAAAATAGTCAACGATCCGTTCCATTTTAAGCCTAGTAGCTTCCCTAGCAATTCCTGAAGTGTTACGGAATTCTAAAGAAAGGCTCGCTAATGTTTCTAATGGTTCACTGACCTGTTCTAAATGTTCAGTGAGACTTGTGGTTTGTGTTTTCTTTTCTTTGGCCTTACAAAATTCCACATAACGCATGACCATAGAATTGAACTGTTCCATTCTCTCTTGGATGTATTGGTTGGCCAATTCTTTGTTATCAGGCATTTGAAAATCTGGGAGTTGTACTACATCATAAAGATGAATATTGTCTGCGAGGATTTTCATGAGTTCCTCTTTGGAAGGCAAACCCACAGGTGGAAAGGTGACCACTGGATAGTTATCACCAATTTTAAGAAAACTCACAACCACATTCGATGCTATGATTTTACCACCGGGTGCAATCGGATTTTCACCGAATACATGGCAGTATGCGATTAAGTTACCGGTAGGGTTTGGTTTGGAACCGCGTTCAAAATTCATAGTGTATCTTTTAGACTAAGAAAAAGCTCTGAAGAAACAAGTGATTTTTAATCTTCCCACGCAGCGATTTGGTCTTCCAAATTTTTTGCAATGCGAAAATAGGCCTCTTTTAAAGGAGAATCCCCTGTTTCGAGGAGGGCTGGTTTTCCAGATTCACCCGAACTCATGACGTCCAATGTCAAAGGAACCGATCCAAGCTCTGGAACACCAACTTGTTTGGAGAGTTTTTCCCCTCCTCCTTTCGAAAAAACATCCGTTACATGGCCACATTTCGGACATGCAAATCCTGACATGTTTTCCACAATCCCAAGGATTGGTACTTTTACTTGTTTGAACATTGCAGCTGCACGTCCGGCATCGAGGACAGCGACTTCTTGCGGAGTTGTCACAATCACTGCGCCGTCCAAATCAATGAGTTGGGCAAGGGAAAGTTGGACATCTCCGGTACCGGGAGGTAAATCTATAAAAAGATAATCTAATTCTCCCCAAACAACATCGTATAAGAACTGTTCGATGGCCTTACCAAGCATTGGTCCACGCCAAACAACTGGTTGGTCTTCAGTCACAAGGAAAGAAAAAGAAATGAGTTTGATTCCATGTTTTTCGATAGGATAAATTTTATCTTCTTCGGATTTTAAAGCAACACGACCATTGATTCCAAACATTTTACCAAGTGAAGGTCCGTAGATATCAGCATCTAGAATTCCCACCTTCTTACCGTTACGTGCAAGTGTGGAAGCTAGGTTTGCAGTGACGGTCGATTTTCCAACCCCACCTTTTCCAGATCCAACAGCGATTACTTTTTTGACTCCGATGATTCGATTCCCATCTTCCATCTTTAGGTTTTGGTCTACTTCGAATTTGATTTTAACCTTACCTGCACCTTCAATTTTGGAGATGAGCTGTCTTGTTTGTGCTTCTAGTCCAATTTGTAATCGTCTATCCGCATTGGGTGTTTTGATTAATATCTCAATTCCATCATCAGAGGGAGTTACAGATGCAACCATGCCCAAACTTACGATATCTTTTTTTAACTCAGGGTGTTTGACCTGCATGAGTTGTCTTTGGATGGATGTTAAATCAACTTTTGAATTTGCCATGGTTAATCCTTTTAAATGACTCCTTCCGATTCTTCGTAAAAAATTGGATTTGTCTCAGTGAATTTGTCTTCTGAATAAATGAAACGACGATATGAAATAGACTTCCCCATATCAATCAAATGGAATCCACATTCATGGTTTTTATCTGAAAGTCTTGTACTGGATGCTGAGTTAACAATTGGAAAAGAAGCACTAGTCCCAGGAAGTTTTACCCAATTGGTATGAGTATGTCCATGCAAATACAACTCAGGTGGCCTTACCTGCAATTGATTTATGACTTCGCGACGATTTGTCATTTGATGGGCTTTGGATTCAATTTCAGTTTTGGGATTCCAGAGTGGATGGTGACAAACAAGCACATAAGGTTCGCTAATCAAATCCAATGTTTTTTGGATTACCTCCGGCGCCACATAACCATTCGCAGTAATCCGAGGGATTGCATAATTGGAATCCCAACCTATAAATAGTTTTCCGCCGATTTTTTTAGACCGAATGTATAATTTTGGATCAAGAGAGGTACCCATCCACTCACTAAATGTTTTTTCAAATAATGGATTTGGACCAATAGCTCGTTTTTGGTATCGATCATGGTTTCCAGGAATTAAAAAGGTTTTGTCTGTAAGCAGTGGACGTAAAATTTCTTTGGCATTTTGAAACTCGCCAGGGTGAGAAACATTTGTCAAATCACCGGAAATAACAAGTGCATCATATTCTAATTTACTAATAGCCTCAATCATCGCTGAAATTAGAATCAGCGGATGTTTTGATTTTCGTCTCAACCGATAGCTGAGATAACCGACAATTGCTTTTCCACGAAGAGAAAACAATGAAAGTTTCTTCGGGAAATGTAAGTCGGAAATATGTAGGATTTTCATTCGTTAATATCCATGATTCCGAGGATATCTCCTTTTTTCACTACCGATCCTTCTTCCATTATGATTTTTTTTAAGATTCCTGAATACGGAGATTCGACTGGGAAAGCTGCTTTGTCGGTGACTAGTTCGATCATTTCGTCCCCTTTTGACACGGAATCCCCTACCTTTCGGAGCCAACGTACCAATTCTATCTTTTCTGTATCACCCAAATCAGGAGTTTTTAAAAGGAATTCTTTCATCGATACAATCCTTTGCCACGGGAATGAAAACTGGTTTACAAAACCGTGTTTTCCCGTTTTTTTAACATAAAAGTTTAGCGAACCTCAATGGGAAACGAGAAAATCAAATATAAAGGCACTGAAATCATCGAAAACTTGGACCATTTGATTCAAAAGGACTATTTCCATTTTGAACTAAAAGGTCTCACCAAGTCAACACGAGATATCGTCAATGAAGTAGTTCAAGGAATCTTAAACCGAGTTGGTGCAAATCCACTTACTTCATTTCATTTGTTTAGCGGTCTAATGGAAGCCCTCTTAAATGCTGTTAAGGCAAACACGCGTTTTGTGATTTTTCAAGATGAACTTTTGAATAAACTCACGGCACAGGGACAAACTCCAGAAGAAGAAGCAGAAGAGTTACTCGACATTATTTTAGAAACCGAACCACTTCGAGATGCAATGCAACGTTACATTGTTCCAGACAAAATCAAAAAAGTGGTTCAAAAGATTCTAACTTTATCGGACAAAAAAAGATCAAAAAAACACAACCTCTCTATGGATGAAAAAGAATTCTTAACAATCGTTAGAGAAAAGGTAAAAAAATATGATCTAAAAATTTCAATGAAAATTGAAATCAGACCAACATCTGTTTACATTCGAATTAGGAATGATTCCCCAATTATGGGTATGGATTTAAACCGAATTCGCAAAAGTAGAGAGAGACATGCCGAACTTGCAAAACAAGGGAATTCTGCAGAATTTTTTAGACCAGACTTTTTGGATGAAAAAGAAAGCGCAGGGTTTGGAATTGCAATGATAGATGAAGGTTTTTATAACTTAGGACTTGATCCCTTAGATTGTTTCGATATCCAAACAAGTAAAAAAACTACTACGGTTTACCTCAACTATCCGTTAGAGGCACTCCAAAAGATGGAGTTTTGATACAGGTTTTAGAACTTACTTGGGAGTCTTTTGAGAAAGAATACCGAAAAATTGGTGGCCTACTCTTTGAAGACTCTCGGTCGGAACCAGGTTTTACTATTTGTGATTGGTATTTTGATTTACAAGAGGAAATGGAAATCCTCTATACAGAAAAAGAAACAGTCGCAGAAAAAATCCAAAACAGCTTATCCAAGTTAGATGATTATAGAGAAAAAGGATTTTATCCTTGTGGTGCTCTATTTTTCGAACTTGGATATTTTTTCATCGAAGGATTGGATCTAAATAATTCTCCCCTCGCAGAAGGAACTCCACTCCTCCAATATTCCATATACAAACAGAAAAAAAGAATTAAATATCCCAATCCTTCTCCACTTACCTTTGGAAAAATAGAGTTACATAATATTTCTGTATTATGGGATCAATATACCTACGAGGAAAGATTTGAAAAAACAAAAAGATCTCTGGTACTTGGTGAAAGTTATGAATTGAATTTATGTTTTCCCGTTTCCATATCGATCGATGGGGATTTGTTTTTATACTACCAATCTTTAAAAGCCAAACAAAAAACTAATTACTCCGTTTATTACCCTTTTTTAAACACTAGGACTCTTTCCCTTTCACCGGAACTATTTTTTGAAGTAAAAGGTGATAATATAAAAACCGAACCTATGAAAGGTACAAGTCTACGTGGGTTTACATCAAACCAAGACAAAAATTATAAAACGCAACTCCAATCCTCTTCTAAAGAAAGAGCTGAGAATGTGATGATTACAGATTTGTATCGAAATGATTTAGGTAGGATCGCCAAACAAGGAACGGTGCAGGTTACCGATCTATTTTTAGTTAATGGTCTGGAAACGGTTTGGCAAATGGTTTCGAAAGTGGAAGCCAAATTAAAAAATACTTTTGCATGGTACCCCATCCTTAAGGCTCTTTTTCCTTCTGGTTCTGTGATTGGAGCACCGAAAAAAAGATCCTTTGAACTTTTACGGGAACTAGAAAATACAAATAGAGGATTGTATACAGGATCCATCTTCGTGTCAGAAATGTTAGATGGTATACCCTGGATTCGTTCCAATGTTACGATAAGGACCTTACATTTAAAAAAAGAAGACCAACATTGGACTGGAAATTATGGTGTAGGCAGTGGAATTACCGTTCTTTCTGATGTGGAAGCAGAATATAAAGAATGTCTTGCCAAACTAAAATTCATTACAAATCCAAACCTTCCTTCATTTGAAATTTTAGAAACCATACGATTCAGTTTTGGACATTATTTTTTAAAAGAACTCCACTTGGAACGAATGGAAGAAACGGCAAATCGATTTGGTTATCCATTTTCTAAACAAAATGCCGAAGCTGTTTTAAAAACACATAACCATTCTTCTAAGGGCGTTGGGGTTTTTCGTCTGCGTTTTTTACTGAATGAAAGGGGAGAATTTCGTTTGGAAAGTTTCCCTTTTACAAAACCAAAAATCCGTTCAAAAATCAAACTTGGACTCGCGAGTCGGCCCGTGGATTCCAGCGATTTGTTTTTATACCACAAAACAACGAACAGACCATTTTATCAAAAGATGTTAGAAGAATGCAAAACCAAAGGAATCGATGATTGTGTTTTGTTTGATGAAAATGATAGGGTTTTAGAAACCAATCTCCGAAATCTATATATTAGAAAGGGAGAGGTTTGGTTCACACCAACATTGGAAACTGGCGGCCTTCCTGGTGTGTTTCGAAAAGCACTACTCCAAAAGGGGTGGGTAAAGGAAACCGTTCTTTTCAAATCGGATTTGTTAGAAGCGGACGAGATCCTTGTTGGGAATTCCTTACGCGGTTTCGAACGTGTAGAATTGATTCTTTAAGAATTGATAGAAATAAACAGGTAAAATTTTCTCCTACCTGTTTATAATTTTTTTTACAGAATGAATCGGCTTAAATCCTTATCTTCGATGATTCCTTTTAGTTTGGACGACACATAACCTTCGTTAATCACAACTTGTTTTTGGTCATCTGGAAGGTCAGGTGCGTCAAAACTTGTATCTTCCAAAAGTTTTTCCATGATGGTATTGAGTCTTCTTGCCCCAATGTTTTCATTTTTTTCATTCATTTGGAAGGCTAGTTTAGCGATCTCACTGATCCCATCTTTCGTGTATTCAATCTTCACTCCTTCTGTCGCAAGAAGAGCTTCATATTGTTTTGTGAGAGAAGACTTAGGTGTGGTTAGAATTTTCACAAAATCAGATTCGGTGAGTGTTTCCAACTCCACACGGATCGGAAACCTTCCTTGTAATTCCGGGATCAGGTCCGATGGTTTTGTCATATGAAAGGCACCCGCTGCGATAAAAAGAATATGATCCGTTTTAATCGGACCAATCTTTGTATTCACTGTGGATCCTTCTACGATAGGAAGAAGGTCTCTCTGTACCCCTTCACGAGAAACATCGGCCCCTTGCCTACCTTCACGACCAGCAATTTTATCAATTTCATCTAAAAAGATAATTCCCATCTCTTCCACACGCCTGACGGCTTCCGATTGGATTTTATCGGCATCGATCAGTTTTTCTGCTTCCGATTCAGTGAGAAGTTTCCGAGCATCAATTACTTTTACTTTTCGTTTGCCAGATTTTTTGGGCATCAAATCACCGAGTAAACTTTGTAATTGGTTGTCCATATCTTCCATATTCCCAGCGCCAAACACTTGCAACATGGGCATTCCTGATGGAGCGGATGGTTTAGGAATATCGATTTCAATTTCTTGTTCATTTAAGACACCCGTGCGCAGTTTTTCTCTAAACTTTTCTCTGGATTCTTTGTAGCTCGATTGTCTTTCTTTTTCTTCTGGATTCAGGTCTTCTTCTTTTTTATGGAAGATGGGTGGTAAGATGGCATCGAGAACAATTTCTTCTGCTTTTTCTGCTGCTTTGTCTTTCACATGGTCACGAAATTCGGCTTTCACTAAATTTAAGGCACCCATGGCCAAATCTCGAATCATGGATTCTACGTCACGACCCACATAACCTACTTCCGTATATTTTGTGGCTTCTACTTTTAAAAAAGGGGCACCACATAACTTAGACAGACGACGAGCAATTTCCGTTTTCCCCACACCAGTGGGTCCAATCATAATGATATTTTTAGGATAAATTTCTTCACGAAGTGACTCGTCGAGTTTACGACGTCTGGAACGATTGCGAAGAGCCACAGCCACGGCTCTTTTGGCTTTGGTTTGTCCAATGATATGTTCATCCAATCTTTCAACAATTTGACGAGGAGTTAATTCCTCTGCTGGATTCTCGGAACCAAGAACTTCTGCGATTACGGTAGGGTATGTCATTTTATAATTCCTCAATCACCAAATTATGGTTAGTGTAAATACATATATCAGCTGTGATACCCATTGCTTTTGTGATGATGTCTTTTGGATCCATATCCGTATTTTGTACAAGGGCACGAGCGGCAGAAAGTGCAAAGTTCCCACCAGAACCAATGGCAAGCACTCCGTCATCCGGTGAGATCACATCTCCTGTTCCAGAAATTAAAAAGGATTCATTGGCATCACAAACAATAAGAAGAGCTTCAAGCCTACGAAGCATCCGATCCATCCTCCACTCACGTGCCAGCTCCACCGCCGCCCGAGACACAGATCCACCATGTTCGATTAATTTTTTTTCAAAAAGTTCAAAGAGTGTGAAGGCATCGGCAGCACTTCCAGCAAACCCAGCGATCACCTTACCGTTGTAAAGTCTTCGGACTTTTTTGGCGGTATGTTTCATCACGGTATTCCCCATGGACACCTGACCGTCACCGCCTACAGCAATTTTACCGTTTTTACGAACAGAAAGGATGGTCGTTGCGTGAATTGTTTCCATAAGGATAAAATTCCAAAATGGTGAGTGTTGTCGAGAAAAATGGAGGTTACTTTCTTTTGATGAGAACCATTTGGTTCCCCACTTCAAATGATTGGTCGAGAAAATAATAATCGGTGAGCTCTCTAATCATAAATAGGCCGATCCCATGTTCTCGGTAATCGCTCAGGTCAAAACTACGAAGTTCGCTTGGTTCTACTTTTTTTCCATAATCTCTCAGTCGAATTTCCACACGGTCTTTATCAAACTGGAATTCTATAAAAATTGGTTTTCCCGTATTTCCTGAATAAGCGTGACGAATGACATTCACAATGGCTTCCCCGATCACCAGTTTTAAATCCATGGAATCAAATAGGGAAAATCCATGTTCTAAACAAAGATTAAAAAAGTAGTTACGAGTGTGAGATACAAAACGGGGGTTTGAAGGGATTTGGATACGGACTACTTTACTGTAGTCCGTGGGTTTATTTTGGTTCGACATTATCCTCTCGGATGGAATTTCTTATGAACTTCCTTCAGAGTTTTATTTGCCATATGAGTGTAAATTTGAGTCGTCGAAATATCGATATGACCCAAAAGTTCCTGAACCGATTTGAGGTCTGCATGGTTCTCAAGTAGGTGAGTGGCAAATGAGTGGCGAAGAGTGTGTGGTGTTACTTTTTTCTTTATTTTTGTACGTTTGATGTAGTGGTTTAAAAGGCGCCATACCGACTTACGGTTGATATACGATCCTTTTTTGGAAACAAAAACAAATTCACAAGTTCTTTTTTTCAAAATTTCTGTGCGACTTTCACTTAGGTATTTTTTCAAAATATCCAATGACTTTTCACCAAATGGAACGAGGCGTTGTCTTCCCCCTTTTCCTTCCACAGTGATCGTCATGTTTTCCATGTCGATATCAGTCATTTTTAAGTTACATGCTTCAGAAATACGAAGGCCGGAAGAGTAAAGAAGTTCAAAGATACATTTGTCTCGAAGTTCGTACAAATTGTCCTCTTTGATATTACGAAAGAGTTCATCAATTTCGGTTTGAGTTAAATAATCAGGGATGGTTCTTGCAACTTCTGGAGTTTCGATTTTCTCGGTTGGATTGGAATCTAACCTTTTTTCATCGCGAAGGTACTTGTAAAATTGACGGATTGCCACCACTTCTCGAGCCAGCGTTTTTGCTGAGATTTTACGTTCCCTTTCTTCTTCAAGAAAACGCATAATATCGTTTGCTTTTACTTCTAAGAAGTTGATATGTTCTTTTTCCAAGAAGATCGCAAACTTGTTGAGATCGTATCCGTAGGAATATATCGAATTATCGCTCAGTCCTTTTTCTACGGACAGGTACTCTTGGAATGTTTGTAAAAGCTGATTTTGAGAAACTGGCAATTTGGAACCCATCTTTACTCTCTTATGTTACTTAAAGAGTCGGACAAAAAGCTTAAAGAGACTTATTATTTTTTTTGCCACAAATGGCTATGTCAGGAAAAAAGGAGATGTGGTTCATAGAAACTCCCTTATTTTTTTACTCACGTTTGGACTATTGTTAGTCGTTAATTGCGGCCGAAAAGAAAGGTCCCTTTTTGAAGAAGGTAAAAAATGGGAAATGGTAGGAGAAAAAACCAAAGCCCTCTACTATTACGAATTGTCTCTCCGTGAAAATCCAGAATATGACCCCGTTCTCAAACGAATGGGACTCCTTCTTGCGGAAAGCAACCAGTCGATTGCCACGGCCATTTTTTATTTGGAAAAGTATCACAAACAAAAAAAGGACGACACAGAAGTACAACGTGAACTCTTCCGGCTCTATCTTACCACAGGATATGAAAAAGAAGCGCTGGAAATTTTGGAAGAAATTCGGTTCCAAGGAAAAAAAGAAACTTTGGAATTTTTTGAAACCACATACCTTTGCCTCACCAGAGGATTCAAACAAAAGGATTACCTACTGACTTTAGAAAAAAGCCCTCTCGCAGGGGACCCCTACTATGCGCCTTGGGTCCGGGCTTGCGAAACAAAATAGACGAGAAGTCCTTGAGATCCAGTCTAAACAATAAAGAACAAGATACAGAATAGGAGAAATTATGAACCATAAAGTTGTCATCATCGGATCCGGTCCCGCAGGACATACCGCAGCCATTTACGCAGCAAGAGCCAATCTAAACCCGGTGATGTATGAAGGATTTATGGCAGGAGGTGTGGCCGCAGGTGGACAACTTACGACCACAACCGAAGTGGAAAACTTTCCCGGTTTCCCTGAAGGGATTGATGGTACCAAACTCACCCAACTTTTCCGAGAACAGTCTGCAAAATATGGGACTGCCATCCACACCCAAACCATTACCAAAGTGGATTTTTCGAAACGCCCTTTTACCATCTGGTCTGACGACGAAGAAATCAAAGCAGAATCAGTGATCATCGCCACTGGTGCCACTGCGAAAAGAATGTTTGTTCCTGGTGAAGAAACCTACTGGCAACGCGGGATCTCCGCTTGTGCGGTTTGCGACGGTGCCCTACCGATCTACCGTAACAAAGCTCTTGCCGTAGTCGGTGGAGGTGACTCTGCCGTAGAAGAAGCAAACCACCTCACAAAGTTTGCGTCCAAAGTGTACCTGGTAGTAAGACGTGACCAACTCCGAGCTTCGCAAATCATGCAAAAACGTGCCATGGAACATCCAAAAATTGAGATTCTTTGGAACCAAACTGTTGTAGAGGCCAAAGGTGGTCCTGCTGGACTTAGCTCTATCGTTCTTGAAAGTACAAAAGACAAATCAAAGAAGGACTTAGAAGTCGGTGGACTTTTTTATGCAATTGGACATGTTCCCAATACAGAAGTATTTAAAGGCCAGTTGGATTTAGATGAAACAGGATACATCATCACAAAACCAGGAACCACACAAACCAATGTAGCGGGTGTGTTTGCTGCCGGTGACGTGCAGGACAAAGTGTACAGACAAGCCATTACCGCAGCAGGCAGTGGTTGTATGGCTGCCCTAGAAGCCGAACGTTGGTTAGAAGGTCACTAGGGAGTGACCTGTTTTCCATTTGCGTCCAAATAGGATTTTGATTCCAAATTAAAAAATATCACCGAATCTCCTTTCGGTGATATGTATTGTTTTTTCCCATCTTCCCATTCAATGAGTGTAAAACCGGATCCTCGAAACAGGATTTGGTTTCCAGGAAAAACATTTGCCTCAAAGGAATCTCCATACCAGCGGTAGTTTCCTTTTTTCCAGAGATAAAAATAACTAGATCCAGGACCAAGAAAATCACCTTCTAATTTACCTGAATACGTTTCCACAGAAGCAGGAAAGATTTTTTGTAAGCTAGGTAGGTCTGTATACGTTTTGATATCCAATGCCGATTCAGGTAAACTAAACCCTTTGTCTAAAAAGTTTTTATATTCATTGGGAAACTTCGAGTTCATGGTAGTAAAACCTGCTAACTGAAATTTTTTTCCATTCCGAAGGACAGAATCCTTGTCTTTTTCAAAGGAAGACAAACTATCTTTTAAAATTTGGTCGGGAGAAACACCAGTAGCGTTTTGTAAAGCAAGGAGTGGCGATACTCCTACACATGTCTCCTTTTGGTAAGAGATGATAGCTTCCTTTCCGTAAGTTTCATGGATGTGTTTAATGAGGAGTGGTCCAATAGAATAAGGAAGTAAATCTTTAAATTTAGCATCTAACAATGCTTTGAATGTTTTGGGAACTTTGTTTTCTCGAATTAACTTTTCCGCATCATTATAAATATAGAATTGTTTTCGTTCGTAAAATTTTGCCTCCACATAGTTGGCAAGTCCCTCTTCAAACCAAGGATCTAAAATATCGGTTTGTGGAAATTTGCCTGTTTCTGTTTGGATTTTTAGACAAGAGATTTGTTCTAAGTTGTGAACTGCCTCATGGTAAAAAGTCCCAAAATGAACGCGCCTGAGTGCATCCGAATCAAACTCCAAAACCCCTGTGGCCTGTGGCATTTTTTCCCCACAACATAAAGTGATAGAATCCCTGCCTCCAAACCCACCTTCTTCGGACCCACCAGGAATATCGGCACCTATGTATTCTTTAATCTCCTCATATTTGTCGAATAACAAAACAGGAATTTTCCCTCGATTTTCCAATTGAAATTCTGATTTTACATATTGTAAAAATGATTTCATTTTAAAATTATCACCAAAAACACGCAAGTATTCCTTCCATTTGTCTGATCCATAAAACACATAATTTCCAAATTCTAATTTGGGTTTCCCATATTTTGTTTCATCAACAAGTAGGTAATTTTCAAAGTTAAGTGGTTTTTGGTAAATATAATCGTATTCCTTTCGATTTGAAATCCAATATTTTGTGATTTTAGTTAAATCAGGATAGTTCCAAACAAGAGTCGGCAAACATCCATTACATGATGCTGGTGCAGAAGTAAAACCATTACCAATAGGAAAATCCAATTTGAATGTTCCATTGGCCCATTCCGTAAAAATACTCCCATCGGCACGTTTCCATTGGTAATGGTTTTTGGCCCATTGGTATACTTCTCCACCGTCTGGCCCATTGTAGTATCCAGGCGCTGGATCTAAAAAACCTAGTTTTAAATCTTCTAATTTTGGTTCTTGGAGTCTTTCGACTGCGAAAAAAGAGGTAGGAGCCGTTTCACCAAAGTCAAAGTACAATACATCCGAGCCTTGACCTCTTTTGAGTGGAACTTGTAAACGTTCCCCATCAGCATAGATAACGATTGTTAGGAGAAAAAGAAAAGATACAATTAATTTGCGAACCATGGAGAGGCATTGACCCACTTAACGCCCCAATGCTCTCCCCCATTTTAGCCCCTGTCAAGTGGATTCTAAACGGAGTTTTGGTTTCGATAGGCGATGGCAATTTGGCCAGTGCGCGAAATTTCCCGAATTCCGAATGGTTTCAGGACGGAGATGATGTTACTCACCTGCCTAGAATTTCCGGAAAATTCAATCAGAAGTGAGTCTTCCGTCATTTCTAAAATTTTGACATCAAATCCATTACAAATGGTAAGAGCCTCACTTCGGTTGGCTTCTGTAATCGAAAAAGAAATTAGAACAAGTTCTCTTTGAACAGAACTAGCATAAGCCATATCTTGAACTTTCAAAACATCAGGTAATTTGAGGAGCTGGTTTTTTACCTGACCAACGATAAAGTCATCTCCATTCAGAACAATCGTCATAGAAGATACATCCGCATTGTCCGTCACACCAACTGCAATGGAATCAATATTGTATCCGCGACGGGTGAAAAGTCCAGAAACATGGCTCATGACACCTGGATGGTTATTTACTAAAATACTTAGAGTGTGTTTCATTTTTTCATTTTCCCCAAGTCTTTGAATTCAATTAAGTCTTGTTGTGATTTTCCGGCAGGGATCATTGGAAAAACTTTTTCTTCTGCAGGGATCATCACTTCAATCAGAGCCGATCCATTGTCTTTTAAGAAGAATTCCACACCTTTATCAATTTCAGATTTGTGTTCGATTCGCATGGCTGGAATTCCATAAGCGTCAGCGAGTTTGACAAAGTTAGGATTGTAAGTCCATTGTGATTCACTGAATCTTTCTTCATAAAATAGTTCCTGCCATTGGCGAACCATTCCAAGAAAGTTATTATTAAAAAGTAAAATTTTTACACCTAACTTTGATTGTGCGATTGTTGCCAACTCCTGAATACACATTTGAAAAGAACCATCGCCTGTAACACAGATAACCATTTTATCAGGATTTCCAAACTTAGCGCCAATGGCAGCAGGTAGTCCATACCCCATAGTCCCAAGTCCTCCAGAGGTTAACCAAGTGTTTGGTTTATCAAATAAATAATACTGTGCGGCCCACATTTGGTGTTGGCCCACATCTGTGGATACAATAGCCTCACCTTTTGTTTTGGCATAAACCCTTTGTAAGAAGTCCTGTGGTTTGATACTGTCTCCACTGTTATCAAAATCAAGTGGATGATTTTTCTTTAAGGACTGAATATTATCGATCCAAGAAGTTCGGTCTCCACCTTTGACAAAAGGAAGGATTTCCCGGATGGCATCCTTTAGATCTCCATGTAGGATATAATCGACATTGATTCTTTTGTTAAACTCAGCGGCATCAATATCCACATGAGCACGAACTGCATTCGGGGCAAAGTCTTGGTATTTTGCTACACGGTCATCAAACCTGGCACCTAAATTCAATATATAATCACACTCTAACACTGCTTTGTTGGCATAAGCAGTTCCATGCATTCCAAGCATTCCTACAGAAAGTGGATGAGTTCCAGGAAATGCACCAAGTCCCATAAGAGTTGTTGTCACTGGAGCATTTGCTTTTTCAGCCAATGCTTTAATTTCTGCAGAAGCAAAGGAATTGATCGCACCACCACCTACATAGAGTAACGGGCGTTTGGCTGCGTTCAAAGCTTCTGCAAATTCTTGCGGATCCCCTTTGACCTTTGGTCTTTCATAATGGTGAGGTGCAATTTTTAACGAGGACGCTTTTCTGACAGATGTTTTTTCCAACTGTACGTCTTTGGGAAAATCCAAAAGCACAGGACCTGGTCTTCCACCCATCGCAATTTTGATGGCTTCTTCAAAATGACGAGAAAGATCATCTGCCTTTTTGATGAGTGCATTGTATTTAGTAATTGGAATGGTAATTCCGAAAATATCTGCTTCTTGGAAGGCATCAGTTCCAATGGCATCTGTGGCAACTTGACCAGTAATCGCTAAGATGGGAACTGAATCCAATTTGGCATCGGTAAGCCCAGTGATTAAATTGGTAGCACCTGGACCGGAAGTAGCAATACAAACACCTAACTTACCAGTAGAACGAGCATAACCTTCAGCCATATGAACGGCACCTTGTTCATGTCGGACAAGGATATGTTTGATTTTTTTACTATGATAGAGTTCGTCGTAGAAAGGGAGGATGGCACCACCAGGGTATCCGAAGACGATCTCCACACCCGCTTCTTCCAATAATTCGACCATCAGTCGGCCGCCAGTAATTGCTTCGGTTGTAGATGACATACGTTTCCCCCTCATTGTCATTTCTGCAAAAAAGAGCCTGTTGTCAATGTTCTCACGTTTTTGAGTCGATTTTTACTGTCTAAAAAGGAATGCTGAAAATTGGACCGGGATATGGAAAATACAGATATTGAAAAGCCACAAGAAGATGAAAAGTTCACAAAAATCAAAGCCCTTGCAAAAGAGGCGTATCGTTTTCTTGATCAAGGACGTTTCAAAGAAGCCAAAGAGCGATTAGACATATTACTTGATGAAGATCCTTCCAATACTTACGGTCTCGTCGGTCTTGGTGATTATTACGCAAAAACCAAACAACCAGAACAAGCCATCCAATACTATCGTAAGTGTTTGGCAGGTGATACAACAAATAAGTTCTCTCTTATGGGGCTAATGAATGCCTATAGAGATTTGAACAGCCTTAAAAGAATTATAGAAGTTGCAGAAGAATTTCATCACATAACAATCACAGATGCAAGTATTCTTTCACGAGTCGCAGATGCCCATCGTAAATTAAAAAACTTCAAAGAATCTGAAGTGTATTATATGGAAGCACTTCAAATCAATCCAAGCGACCAGTATGTAATTGTGGGACTTGGGCATTTATACTTTGCATGCCAAAGATACGTGGATGCCATACAATGGTGGGAAAAATTACTTTCTAGCCAACCAAACAATATCAAGATCCTTACTGAAATTGGAAATAGTTATCGTAAAATTAAAGATTTCGATAAAGCCATTCTCTATTATGACCGTGCCAAAGAACTTGATCCCAAAAACTTTTTTGCACTCTACGGCCTTGCCGAGTCCTATCGTGGTAAAAAAGATTTTAAAACCGCTATCACTTACTGGGAAAAAATTCTCGAATCCGATCCTGATAACAAACTCATCATCAACCGTTACGCTGATTCCCTTAGAGGACTTGGTAATTATGACAAAGCATTAGAATGTTTTAACAAAATTCTTGCGAGTGGCGACGATTATTTTGCCCTTCTTGGAAAAGCAGCCGCATTACGTCTGATTGGTGACCTGGAAAAAGCCGAAGAAATTTATTTGGGACTTCTTTCTAAATCCCCGAGTGATCCAAGACCCGCACTGGAATTATCTGACCTTTGGGACATTATGGGTAAAAAAACACAAGCAGTGAAACTATTGGAAGATTTAGCGAAGAAAAATCCTTCTAACGAAGCCATTCGTGAAAGGATTGAATATTTAAAAGATTAGGTTTCCAACGAACCTTCATCAATTTTTGCAATTAACAAGTAAATCCAAACCAAAACACCGAATACTCCAGTCACAAAAAAGTGATTGGAGCTCCAAACGTATACCAAATCCAACCAGCGATGGAACTGGCAAAAAATGTTGCTATGCTTTGTAACCCTGTAAACATTCCGATAGCAGTCCCTACTTCATTTGACGGAACTACATTACTAATCCAAGCTTTGGAGATTCCTTCTGTTGCACTTGCATAAATCCAATCCTATCAGCGGTTTTTTCCCATTTCGCTTGCGATGTCTGTAAAAAGACTCACAAGCGAGAGTATCAAAACCGTTTTGGAGATTGTTTTCATATTGGTGGCAAACCACTGGTCCAATGGAAGAGCGATTCAGTTTTGAAAACACCCCTCCAACGATGGATTGGTTGGTGCAACCACCCTCCTTACGGAGCGATGGTTTTAAGCAGGCTTAAATCTTCTTTTTTAAATACCTTAATCGTTGTTTTATCGCCTTCTTTTGGTTTGCCGGTTACATAAATTTTGTCCCCAAAAAAAGTAAGTTCCGAGTTTTCTTCCACTGCTTCTTCTGTTCTTTTCTCAAACGTTAAATCAGATTTAAAACGAGAAACATGGTATTTGTCTTTTACCTTTTCAATCACGTAGATTTTATCTTCCCGATTGATCATCGGAGTTCTCCAAAAAATATCTGCAGACTCACTTGTTTTTTTCACACCGAGTTTGTCTGGATCAAGTAACACTAGTTTGTGTTTTCTATTCTCTACTTTTACTCCGTCATAACCAAGAACAAGAACCCCTTGGTTGGCGATTTCTTTAAATTCCTTGGAACAAATATTGTTATAGGAACTTTTATAAAGAGCGTCATCTTTTGCAGGATCGATGGCCCAAAGTTCATTCGAATAGTGACCATCTGTATCATATTTGATAAACTTCATAAAAAGAATTTTGTTGTTCACAACATTGTCACTTTGTTCTTCTTTTTTCTTCAGTTCTTCTTTAGCTTGCGTTAGTTCCGTTTTTAACTCTTCTACTTTCGCTTCTGCTTTTTGAACGGTATCATCTTTTTTTGCGGTGTCGCCTGATGTGGTTCCGGTTCTTGCTTCTTCTTTTTTTGCGATTTGTTCTTCTTTTTTACTGAGTTCTTCTTTTTTGGCTTCTACAGCTTCTTGTTTCTTCTCAGTGTCTTTTTTTTCTTGTTGGATTTGTTTGACTTCTTCGGTTTTCTTTTCGATCTCTGTTTTGTTTTTAACAGGGTCTTTTTTTAACTCATTGAGGCTCGCAACAGTTTCTTGTTCTTTTTTCTTCAGAGCATCTTTTTTATCTTGGAGGTCTTTTTGTTCGTTTGTTACTTCTTGTTTTTTATCTTGCAAAACCTGTTTTTCTTCTTTGATTTTATCGGTTTGCAACTTGTCCATTTTTTTGGCTTCGTCTTCCATCTTCTGTTTGGTGGCAGGATCTTTTTCTTTGTCCTTCACCATTTTATTTACGTCTTTTTCTAATTCATCCGTTGTGAGATCTTTCCCACTATCCTTTAAAATATTCCCCTCGATAGGAATGATGATTTGGGTTTTGCCTGGCCAATTTTTATAAACTGTATCAATTCCTAATTTGTCTGAGGAAGTAGCGGCAATCACACCTTCGGTATATTTTTTGGTAAAAAACTTAGAATCTTTTCTATGTGTTGCATTGTAATAAAGAATGTACTGTGCCAAGGTCTCAGCATTTCCCACTTTATATTGGAAAGATTTTTCCACATAGGATGCAATGATCCGAGCTATGGAATTGACATGGTCAAAACTTTGTGTCTCTGAAAGATAAAGAATATCAGCACCCAATTTTCCATCAGCACCAGGAAGCACTCTTTGGATTTTCACTCCATCCACAGCGGCTGTATTTTCTTTGGCTAAGGTTTCGGCGAGTTTGCGACCGATTTCGGTATTTTCTTGGATGATCTCATCAGAGGCCTTACGTAAGGAACGGTTGATGAATTCGATTTTTTTAGAACCCTTAATTTCGGACTCTCCGAGTGGGGCTTTGGATTGGGCTGTCAGAGAAAGACTGACGAAAGTTAGGCAAATGATGATGGAACGAGAAATTCTCATTGTTTCCTCACGAAATTTGGGGTAAAGATGCCCACAAGATTAACAACCTTTCCAATTCTGCAAAGCAAGTTTTAGAATAAAAATCTATTTACCGGGGGGTGGATCTTCAAAATTCTGTGGGAGAATGCCTACATTTACGCACAGAGTCTTCAATTTTAATGCCGGCCCTGCCATGTTGCCCACAGAAGTCATGGAGGAAGCGAAGAGTGAGTTCCTAAATTACAAGGGAACGGGAATGTCCGTTATGGAAATGAGCCATAGAGGGAATGTTTTCCAAAATATATTGGACGAATCTCTCAGCGACCTTAGGGAATTACTGGAACTGCCATCCCGTTATGCGGTGGTATATTTCCCGGGCGGAGCCACTTTACAATTTTCTGCAATTCCATTTAATTATTTAAAGTCCGGAGACTCAGCTGATTTTGCAGTCACAGGGGTTTGGGCCAAAAAGGCTTTCGAAGAAGCAAAGAAGTTTTACCCGAATGTAAAATCAATTTTTAATGGGGCCGATTCTCAATATATGGAACTTCCCACCATCACAGACGAGATTCTGAATGAAGGTGCCAAATATGTTTATATCACTTCCAACAATACAATTTATGGAACTCGTTATAAATCTTTTCCAAAATTAAAAAAGGCTCCCCTTTTTGCGGATATGACAAGTGAACTTCTTAGTCGAAAACTTCCCATAGAAGATTTTTCTGTCATCTTTGCTGGAGCACAAAAAAATATTGGGCCGTCTGGACTCACTCTTGTCATTTACGACAAAGAAAAATTACCAACGCTTGACCACCCGATTCCGAATCTCATGAACTATGCGCTAATGGAAAAAAATGGATCATTGTACAACACTCCTCCTACTTATTCCATCTACATTGCAGGGCTAGTATTTAAATACTTAAAACGAATGGGTGGTCTTGCTGTTATGGAGGCCATCAACGAAAGAAAGGCCAAAAAACTCTATGATACGCTTGATGCATCTTCTTTATTCTATGCACCAGTTCCAGAAGCCTTTCGTTCGGCGATGAATGTAACGTTCCGAAGCCACAACAATAGTTTGGATTCAAAATTTTTAACTCTTGCCGAAGAACAAGGGTTTGCTGGACTCAAAGGATATCGGGAAGCTGGCGGTTTTCGGGCCAGTATTTATAATGCAATGCCTGAAGAAGGAGTTGATGCCCTGATTTCCTTTATCAAAGAATTTGAAAGAACTCATGGGTAGTTTTCCAAAAATCTCCTTTTTTTTCTTTTTCATTATCATAGGATCCCTTTCTGCCCATTCCCTTTGGATTCCCGAAGGGAACTTGGGATGGGAAGCAGCAAATGATTGTTATTTGCCACTAAAAAAGGAAATCCCACCTGGGCCAATTAGTCCCAATCTTCTAAATTTGGATCGTTCCAAAATGGAAGATTATGCTAGAGAATCAGCAGAACTTCGTATGGCTTCCCTAAACTGTTTTTACAATCAAGTATCTAAAAACCTTCCCAATGAGGACCCCCTTTCCGAAGATTTAGGAGAGTATTTCAAAGCCTCCCTACTCGCAGGTAAGGACAAAGAAGAGAATTTTTTTTCCTATGAGTGGAGGGTTTTACTTTCTGATTCTAGACCTTACCCTCTCACACCCGGAGAAGTTAGTCTCGCCAAACAATGGTTTGAATCACATTTGGAAATTAAAAAAGAAATCACAAACCTGTCCATCGAATACCTTTCAGAAAAAAATCCAAAAAATAAATACGAACGTTATTTTGATTTATTCACAGGATACTATGGAAGTTTACTCAGAGAAAGAGATAAGTTTTTACTCTCTCTTTCCTTAGAATCAATGAAATCATACACTGATGCCCTAAAACATAGAAAGGAGAAAGCAGAATGAAAGAAAAAATTGGAATTGCCTCTGACCACGGAGGATTTGCTCTCAAAGAATTCCTCAGGAAAAGTCTCGAGGAAACTTACGAAATTGTCGATTACGGTACTAAGAGCGAAGAGTCTGTAGACTACCCCACCATCATTGGAGATGCCTGCCGAAAGGTTCTTTCTGGTGAAGTTCCAAGACTCATCGCCCTTTGCGGAACAGGCATTGGAGCCTCAATTGTCGCCAACCGTTTCAAAGGCATTCGAGCGGCCCTTTGCCATGATGAGTTTACGGCGGAAATGTCCAAACGCCATAACAATGCCAATGTTTTGGTTTTAGGGGGAAGGGTTCTCGGAACAGATTTAGCACAGAGAATCGTAAAAAAATGGATAGAAACAGAATTCGAAGGTGGACGGCACCAGAAACGATTGGGTCTGATCGAAGAACAGTCGTAATTTTATTCCTTGTTTGGGGCCTACCTTTATTTGGATGGGAAGTCCCAAAACAAGAAATCCTCAACCTAAGTCTTTGGAAAAAGAATGGCGTGGTTCAAAATTCGGAACCAGGCAAAAAGAACTTTTTAAAACCCAAAGAAAATACACCGAAACATGGGGAACTTTTTTTCGACTTTGAAGGGGAAGTGAGAGAACCTCAAATTACGGAAGCGGGGTATCCTTTTAAATCCAAATCGATCTCTGTTGTTTCCTCTTCCTATTTAACCGATGACCAAACCTATTTTTTTGGAAAAAGGTCAGCTTATTTTTCAGGACGCAGAAACCAAATCCATCTCTCTGTTTCCGGAAATTCTCTTTTTGGAACTCACCCCGATCCTTTTACTATTTCCATTCCCGTTCGGTTGGGTGAACAAGGCGCAGGTTCTGTGATTTTGGATAGGACCGTTTATATAAAAGGGAAAAAATATGGCATCTCACTTGAGTTAAATGAAGGTAAACCAGTATTACAAGTAAACAACCTACTCCAAAAATCAGATGGCCGTACTGCTAGTTTTATTTTAGAATCACCAGTCAAACTCAAACGAAAAACATGGGAAGTGATCTCCTTATATTTTGATACTCTAGGTCATAAATTCACAATGTATCAAAACGGAATCGAAACGGCAGAATATGAAAACAGACAAGCAGATACAATAGGATTTGGTTTTCCTGAAAATGATTCCACTCCGCTAGTACTTGGAAAATCATTTTATGGAAATTTAGATGGGTTTCATATACACAAAGGGGAACCTGAGATAGAATACACTAAATTTGAATCTGTACGTTATGATGATGAAACAAAAATTGGTTTTATGGAAGGTAACACAGCTATCTCTCCTGTTTTAGAAACAAAATATAGCAACTCAAGTTTAACTAAAATCCATTGGAACATAGAACAGCCAAAAGACACGATGTTAGAGCTTTACTTTCGTGGATCCAATCAAAAGTTTTTGGATTCCAACACCAATCTTCCATGGACAAGAATAGGATCACTGGACAAAGGACTTCCAAACTATAAATTCAAATACTACCAATGGAAGTTATGGTTTAGGCCTGATCCAATGGGAAAAACTGTTCCCAATGTTCAATCTCTCTCTTTTGAATATACGGAACAAACTCCTCCAGATGTCCCCACAAGATTTCGATTGGATTCAAATCCAACACAAGGGCAACCAGTTTGTTTTTTATGGAATTCCAATCATGAAAAAGAAGTACAAAACGGTGGCGGTTATATCATTCACTACGGACTCACTCCCCACCGAATGCTTGGTTCTGTTTTTGTCAAAAAAGACAAAGTTGGCAATTTAAATAAAATTGATGGAAATGAAGACGAAAGTAGTTTTAGAAATAAACGTTTTTGTATCAATGAAGATACCCTAGTGAACAATATTTACATTCCAGAAGGAGAATTGGGAGCAGATGAGTTCAGACCTCTTGCTGATCAAGTGGACGTTTCGAGAAAAGAGAAACGTGGACTTCTCTTCCAACCTGGTTTAACGTATTATTTTAGAATTTCAGCTTACAACCGTTATCTGAATGAATGGGATTCAAAAGACCAAAGAAGTCCTCTTTCTCCTGCAGTTTCATTTAGTTTCCCCAAAGAAGTTACGAACAACAAGTAAAGGAAGGGAGGTTACCTCCCTTTCTAAATCAACAAATACTTCGTCCATTCCTTCCTTAAGAGCAATTGCCATTTCAAGATCACAGGTTTCAGACATTAAAATTTGAGTCCTTAGGCTTTCTGTATCTAAATCGAAAATAGCATCCGTTAGGTCCTCTAAATACCCAAGGATTTGTTTTTTTTTCGTAACTTCAAGGTCTCCTAATTGTTGGAACAACATATAGATCGAAAGAGAAGAAGTAAAAAATCTCTTGTGGGAATCAAGTGCTTCTGACAAAAGTTTTTGTATCTCTAATTTACGAGAAGAACGTAACAAGGTTAATAATACAGAAGATGTGAGGTAAACTTTCAATCCAAAATCTCCGCGAGCGCAATGAGAGCTTTTCTTCTTACAAGTTCTGATTTTTGAATGATCTCGTTTTTTAAAGCCATCCGAATGAGTTCTCCTCCAGAAATTCCTCTTCGGGATGCTTCATTTTTTAATAAAATTTGTTCCTCTTCAGAAAGTAGGATTTGAAACCGTTTATCAATTTTTGCCATCAATCTTCTTCTTCTAATTCTTTTTCGGCCTTTTCAAATTTGCGCCAATACAAACTAGCATCTTGCCACTGCCCTAGAGATTCGTACAGAGATGCAATATTATAATATGATTCGGTCAAACGATAATCCAACTTCACTGCCTTTTGAAAAAGCTTAATCGACTTTTCTTTGTTATCTGAAAACCATTCACTAAAGGCCCAAAGGTAATACCATCTTCCTAAGTTTGGGTCACGAGGTCTTACTTTTTCCAAATGCAAAACATTCTCTTGGAAAAGTTTGGATGAAAGGTTATAATTTTTTTGAATGAGTTTTGCTTTATTGATTCTGTCTTCTGCAGGTTCATCCGGCTTTGGCACAGACAAATCGTTTCTATACAAAAGTGCTTTTGCGTAGAGTAACTTAAAATACAACTCGTTTTGACTTAAGTCTAAATACCTTTCTAAATATGGAATGGATGTAGTTTCATCATCTACTTTGTGAAGATTGTAAATTTGTTTTCTAAGTGCAGTTGTTTCTTCTTTTTTTTTGCTACCACCGGCCCAAGACACTTGAGACGATAAAAATAAGATACAAACAAATTTAAAAATATAAGTAGAAGTTTTGTCCATCGTCTGGAAATTTCATCGATTTGATTTCATGGCGAAATGGTAGTTCCTGTAATTTTTGTATCACAGAAAGATATAAATCTTTTGCCGTTACAATCAACATAGAATTGGGTGATGTTTCAATCAATCGATCTTTACTTTCCAAATACCCTTGGATGGAATCAACAAAATGTCTTTTGGAACGTTCCCATTCTTGCGAAGGATGGTATTCTGGCCACTGGATTCTGAGTACAGAAGTGGTTCGTTTTCCACCAAAGGTAGCTTGCATAAAAGATCGAATCATCCAAGACAAACTGTCTTTTAAAAACTCGGGTTTTCGTTCTTCTTTTTCTACAAGGACATGGAGGGCTGGGATCACTTGGCGAAGTTTTTCTTGAATCATTCGCTTATGAGAGTCCAAAAATTTTGATTTTTCCTCTTTATTCAATAGAACTAAAAAGATTCCAGGAAAACCAAGAGATTCCATATGAAAAGCAATGATGGCTTCTGTTTGTAAAAGAATTTCCCAGGAAAACTTTTTTGCGATAAATCGATCAAGTCTGACTGTATCGTCTACCTCAAGCATAGCAAATCCAGATTCATCAAAAGGCAAATAGGGATCATGGTGTAAAAAAATTAAGTTAGAACGAGTGTTATAGTCAAGTCCGGATGAAATTTGATTATGAAAAGAACCCAATGAATCGTTTAAAAAAAGATATGAAAATCGAGGAGATCCGAGTCTTGAAATAAAGTTTTTTGTATAACCAATGATTCCGTCATAAGAAATTTCGTTTTCTCTATAGATTTTATCAAGCAAACCATATTCGACACGTTTTTCTTCGGGAATGATGGTAAGGAAGTTTTCAGGCGAAACTTTCGATTCTTTTGTATCTTCTTTTTTGGTAACGGATTGAACGAGTTTTTCTAATTCAGGATTAAAAATTGTTTCTCGTTTTTTTTGTACAGCATCGAGAATAGCAACTCTTCTCCAAGTGGCTGGGGGTAAAATTTTAAAACTCGTTTTTTTCACAGGACTAGGTTTGTTTATAACGGGTTCCATTTTTGTTTCAATTCCTTCTTTAAGAGAGACAGTTTTTTTTATCTCAATTTCTACGTTGGGTGATTCTTCACTCACCAAAAGGGATTCCCCTAGCATGAATCGATGGTCCCAGTTTCTTTTGATGGATGCCCATAACACAAAGAAGATCCAAGGCCCTATGAATAAATATCCAAAACTTAGCAAATAAGGAGGAAAGGAAGAATAACGATAAACAGATAACCCAGTTAAAAATCCTGGTTTTCCATGTTCTTTAGAAGTATAATAAGAATGGAACTTATGATGCAAAAAACCAACAGATTGTTTTTTCGAATCTAAATGTACAAATTTTGAAGTATCTTCTCCCTTCCAAGCACGAGGATTAAATAGAACTTGTTCCTTACTTTTGTTATCCGAAAGTTTTGCAGAAACTAAGGGAAAATAAAATTCGTCTCGGTCCTTTTCTTTTTTTGCCTGCAAAAGACTAGAATCAAGAACTGCTACCAAGATGGAAATAGAACCCGTCTCATAATTTCGTTTGGGTATTAAAAACACTAAATCAAATTCTGATTCAAATAAAATCGTGATGGGGTGATTTTGTATACGTTCGAATAAACTAAAAATTTCAGTGCCAAATCGGTTTTGAATTGTTTTGTTATCAAACGAATCTTTTTTCCAAAGATACAATTCGGAAACGATTCTTTCTGTTTCGCCAAGTCCCCTACCTTCTCCTAAACCTTCGCGAAGAAGGTTTTTTTCAAGAACTGATAAGGTCTCTTCAAATTGAACCAATCTGTGTTTGGCCCATGGTTTGTAATACCGATAATCTGGAAAAAGTTCATAACTCTTTTGGTAAAACAAAAGTAAAATCAAATACACAATCACAGGCAAAAGGATTCTTCGTTTGAATTGAAATCCATTTGAGTGAGTGACCATCCATATAAAGCGAATATAAAAAAGTCCTGTAAAGGTAACAAGAAAAAGGACAAAACAACCAAAACGAATTTCATCAGCTTCCGTGTCAGATTGACGGAGTAAATAAACAGAAAACCTTTCTCTAGATTCTAAAATGAGTTTTGAATTTTCACCATCTAACTGCCAAGTGATGGTTTGTCCCTCTTTTCCTGAAAACAAACCTAACAACTGGTTACTTTCTCTATCGCCTGTTAAAATTGATTCATCATTTGTATATAATATCTTTTGGGATTTGGGGTCAAAAGCCCAATAAAGATAACCGTATTCTAAATTAGCATTTTGAATTTGTTTTGGAAGCGGTGGACCTTTCGGAAATACTACAAAAAATTTTCCGGACAAATCGCGATACACATAATCACCGTTAGATAGGTTTTTCAATTTTCCCTCTGACAACCCAGAGGGATCCTGTCTTAATTCATCTTGAAAAATTTCACTGGTTTCGTTTGTGCTATGGATGAGGCGAAGGGAATCATCATACAACCGAACATAGTTTAAACCAAGGGTGTCTTTGATGCGAGTGGTGACTTGAGAGGCGCGGTAGGGAAGTGTTGATTCACGAAAAAAGAACTCAAGGGTATTTAAATACTCTTTTGTTTGATCTTCATCAAAACGTTCCAATGCTGAAATCAAGTTTGATTTGTGACGGATCGGTCGAACCCATTCAAAATATCCGAACAAAACGGAGGTGACTAGGAGAGAAACCGCGAAGTATCCAAAAAGAATAGACAGGTTTCCGAAATTCCGTTTCATCATTCTAATTATCGGGTTGTCATTGGCAAAAACCAATCAGTCCAAGGAAAGGAATGATTTTTTATGTATTTTTGGACGGAGTGGGAATTGCCAACTACGATCCCAAATCCAACCCATTTAGCCGTTTTGCCAAAGGTTTTTTAGCCCCTGTGGGAGGAATCCCGATAGCAGATGCAGACCTTCCTCATCTTTCTTCCCCGTTGCATTATATCAAAACCGATGCCCATATGGGTGTCCCCGGCCTTCCCCAGTCTGCCACAGGCCAAACGGCACTTTGGACCGGAATCCCAGGACCCAAAGTGCTGGGTCGCCACGTGAGTGGATTTCCGACCATCACCCTTCGTAAAATCATTTCGAAATACTCTCTCATCAAAGTTTTAAATGAAAATGGTCACTTAAGTGATTTTCTAAATTGTTTTTCTCCACCCTATCTAAAACACGTAGAAGAAAAACCAAAACTAGTTTCTGCGTCTACCTTAGTGCAGTTGGCGAGTGGCCGTCCTTTAAAAAACTTCGATGACCTTTCAAATGGTCGCGGTCTTTATATGGACCTTACCCATGAGATTATGGGAACACTTGGGATTGATATGTTAAAACCTGGTGATCCCCTTCTCAATAAAAGAGATCCTTATGAACTCGGCAAAAATTCATTTTCTAAATTTGCAAATTACCAGTTGGCTTTGTATGAATACTTTCTAACAGACAAAGTAGGCCATGCCATGGATTGGGAAAAAGCAGAGTTAGTGATCAAAAACTTGGAAGATTTTTTTCGTGGTCTTTTAGAAAGTATAGATCCAAACAAAGACCTACTCATTGTTTCCAGTGATCACGGAAATATGGAAGACTTAAGTCAAAAAAATCATACGGAAAACCCGGCGGCCACCATCCTTTATGGAAAGGATGCTGACCGCTTCGCAGAAAATATACATTCGCTTGCTGACATTGTTCCGGAAATTTATAAAACTTTCGGAATGGAAGAAGCCATTTACAATACCAAAACGAATGAATTTCTAATTGAATCCGACTAAAATTCTAAATCATTTCCAGATTCAGGTCGATTTGACACCGAACTTGGTTTAGATGAATTGGAATCAGACGATACATCTGAATCATCAAGATCATTGTGGTCGGTAAACTGATCGAGTGATTCTTTTTTCCATGCAATCGCCTTGTCGGTAATCTGGTTTTTAGGGTATTTATCTACAATTGTTTGAAATATTCCTGCCGCTTTTTCAAACTTCCCCTGTCTGAAATAGATAGTGCCTTTTTTGTATAAAGCCGCTTGGTCTAGCGAATAATCACTGTTATTGAGCAATTTATTAATATAAGTAAGTGACTCAACTTGTTTGCCCATGCCATCATAAGATAATGCAATGTAGTATAAAGCTTCCTCTTCTTTTTTAGGAGCTGGATTTACACTGATTACTTTTTGGAAAAGCTCAATTGCTTTAGCATATTGTTTTTTTGTGTAATTATCCTTAGCATCTTTCAAAACTGAGTCTTTGTATTCCCCAACCACTTTTTCATCGGCTCCTGCCAGTTGGTCAGCAGTTTCAATGTATTCATCAAATACATCAAACGAAGCCCAGTCTTTTCCAAGTTTACGAAGTGCTCTTCCCCAACCAATTCTAGATTCTGTATTATTTGGATCTTCCTGAAGAGCCAGTGTATAGTTTTTTCGAGCAGTTTCAAAATTTCCGGTTCGATAATAAAAATCGCCAAGGGATAAAAAAGACTTAGATCTTAGTTTGTTATCTGAACTCGATTGCAAAACAGATTCTAAATGAGCCTTACCTTCTGATTCGTTTCCAATTTTCAAAAGTAGATTTCCCAGTGAATAACTTAGTTTTTCTTTTTCATCTGCCTTTAGATTGGAATTCTTTTTTAGGTCTTTATAAATATCTAAAGCTGGATAAAAATCAGAATTTTTCTCTAATGCTCTTGCTTGGTTGTATTTAATTTGGAATTCATACTTTTCCATTCCTCTTTTTCCAGCTAACTCAGAGAAGATGGTGATTGCTCGTTCTTTACTTTGCGGATTGGATTGTTTTAAGTATTCTTCCCCTTCAGCAATTTTTTCCAATATAACTTGTGATTGGTCTTCTTTAGCAGAAATATTCGTTTGGTAATACGCAGTTGAAAGGCCTGCTACAATAAATAAAAATCCTGCCAACGTTACGATGATTCGATTCATAAATTCCCTCTACCCGCCTGACTTAGGGTTTGATTCGTCCAAAATTCCACTCGAGTTGGTGAATAAGATTTAGTTTCCCGTTTCAAAAAGCATTTTAATGCTTTTTTGGTATCACCCGTTTTTAATGCACTCACTCCAAGAAAAAACATAGCTTTTCCTCGTAAGTAAGAATTGGATTCATATTTTAAATACTCTTCCAATCGATACAATGCTGTTTCATATTTTTTTCTAATGACAGTTTCTTTGATGATTCGATTTAGATCCGTTTGACCTAAATCATAATTCACAGTGGCAGATGGCTCTTCTTTCAAATCATCCACTGATTCATTTGTTTCCTTCGGAGGAATGATATCTGTTGGAGATACAGCATGTTCATTTTTATAATTTTCTGGTTTTTCTGGTTCTTTTTTTGGATGAGACTCAGCCACCACATTCGGTTCTTCTTGCGGAAGGATATCTTTTGAAAAATTGTATTTAAAGTAAGATACGTTTTCTTTCAAATTGTAATCTTCTGGAATTCCATTGGACTTTGCGGTCACACCAAAATACAGTTCATCAATTTCTTTTAATTCTTTGATAAAAAAGTTTGTTTTGGGATGTAACACAGTTGCGACTTTCACAACAGATCCTTGGCCAAAGGAAGAAGTTCCTTGGTTTAAAGGTTTTACTGATGCATATAAACTATAAACTGTTGTTTCATCCGCAGCTTCTGGACTAAGCCAACTAATCACGGCACCCTTGCCCACACGTTCATAACCAAGCCCTCTGACGTGCATGGCTCCACCTAGCTCAGGCCTTGTTTCATTGGATGCGACTTCTTGTTTTGTTTTTTTAGGTGATTCTTCAACAATGACTTCTGCATTATTTTTTTCTGTTTGTTTAATGTAAAATACTCGTAAGGTGGATTTTTTATCTTCCAAAGGAAGAGTTTCTTCTCCACCAACTTGTTTTACAGAGACACCATAATAAATAGTCTGTGATTTATCCAAATCTTGGTCCAAAAATGAATTCACAGGATGAGTGAGTTCCGCCAGCTTTTCTGCTTTTTGCATCAATGGCAAACTTGTTAAAGGTAAATTGGATCTGTAAACCGTATATAAAGTTCGCCCCGCCGTTGCACCGTTTGGTGGTGTCCAATTCAAACGAACAAATTTTCTTTCAATATTTGCAGTAATACCGGACACCCCACCCACCATCGACTGGATTCCTGCATCAGAAGGAAAGGCAGGAAAATCAGGATTTTGTCCGACGACTGGTGTTCCATTTTCTTCTTCAATATGGACAGGTATTACTGTATAATTTTGGTTCGAAAATAATTTTACTTCTCTACGACGAACATCTGTTACCATTACAATTGCGTAATAGTAAGTGCCAGGTTTTAGATTATAGTCAAAATAAACACGTGTTGCGTTTGCTCCAGACGCTTTGTATCGACCTAATGAATCGGCAATATAGAGTTTTTCCGCGCTATCAATCATTACCGTGGAACGAGCCACAATGATTTCACCTTCTTGTTTAGGTGGATCCCAATCCAAACGAATCGATTTTTTGTCAGGGAGGAGACTTGCATGGATTGCTTTGGCAATCGTTGGATATCGACTTTCCTCAAATCCAGAGTCTGCCCAAACCGGAAATTGAGACAATAGCAGTACAGCCACCCAGAATTGAATCGAGAACTTCATACTTAGATTTTCGGTGGCAAAGACCCGCGAATTGAATTTTTCGTTTGTACTTTCCCCGCTTTTCTGTAAGAATTGTCATTATGTCGGAAACGGAATACTACCGTTCGCAAAGTTACCAAGAATACTTACTTTCGAGTCATAGGAGAGAGGTTTGCCCTCCAGAAGATGTTTATGCCTTTTTCAATTGGAAAGGTTTAAACAACCTAGTGGATTTCGGAAGTGGGCTTGGTTTTTACTTTAACGAGTTTAGAAAATGGTTTCCTCATGTTTGGATTTGGGCGGCGGAGTGCCAACAAGAGATCATCGATATGGTCCTTCGTCGTAAACTGATGGAAGGGATTGAACAACTCACACCTTTCCACATGGACCAATCAGACCACCCTCTCCTACCGGAATGGGTTCCAGTCCCAGAAATTATTTTTGCCTCCCTATCGTTATCCACATTTCCTAATCCTGGTTTGGCGATGGATGGACTCATTCGTTCCATGAAAGCGGGAGGAAGGCTTTTTATCATCGATTGGTCAAAAACCGAATCTGGATTTGGTCCTAAAATCAACGAAAAGATTTCGATGGATAAAATGAAATTTCTTGCGGAAGAATACAAACTGGAAGTCACTAAGTCAGGAAGGATTTCCGAACACTTTTATGGGATGGAAGTCAGAGCAAGTTCTAACTTTATTTATGGGTATTATGACCTCAAAGAAGAAGAAGATGAGGATACTGCAGTCTTCAAACAATAACCTAAAAAATTAGAACCAAAGATAAATTTGTTTTCCCCCTTCCTTATATGTGGAGTGATGAACAAAAGAAAATCATTCATTGCAATTTTCCCATCAAACAAGTCATTGCTGGTGCTGGTTCTGGAAAAACGGCAACGATGGTGGGATTATTGGAAGAAAGAGAACTACAAAAATCCATTCTCCCTAAAAACACACTCATCGTTACCTTTACTAAAAAAGCAACACACGAATTTAAAGAACGGTGTGAAAAAAAGGGACTTTCTAAGGAATACCATATTTCCACCTTCCACTCGTTTTGTTATCATGTCCTAAAAAAATATGATGCATCAAAAAATTGGTCAAAGTTCAAACTACTAAGTGAATCCAAAAAATGGGAAATCACAAAAGACATCCTTTCAGTTTATCGCTTTGAAATTGGGGGAATTCCTTTCCCCATCCTTCTCAAAAACAATGGAAAAAATTTCCGTAAGATTTCAGAAACTGGATATGATTTTTATTTAGAAAGTTTTCGATCCTGGAAAGATAAACACCAATACTTTGAATTTGATGATTTGATTTTTGACTTTCTTCATTTTTTAGATTCTGCATCGGCAAACTTAGTCAAAGAAAGATGGACATCTCTGATCATCGATGAATTCCAAGACACTGACGAAGTCCAACTCCAAATCATCCAAAAGATGAAATTCCAATCCATCACTGTTGTGGGTGATGATTGGCAGGCCATTTATGGATTTCGAGGTGCAACTCCTAAACCTTTTTTAGATTTTCCCAAACATTTTCCTGAAGTGATCCAATTTTTTCTATCAACTAACTACCGTTCAAAGGAATCCATCATCAAATCCTCTCTCCTTCCTTTAAATCATAACAAGGACAAAATTCCAAAACAGGTACAAAACTTTCGAAAGGAAAAAGGAACTTTTTTGGTGGAAAGAATCAGAGAAACAACAAAACGTCCAATGGAGATTTGGAAACATTGGCAAACGAAAGACCCAAATACTATCATTCTCACCAGGAGTAATTACAGAAAAAATGAATGGATCCAATCAGGAGTTCCACATTCGCAAGTGATGACGATCCATAGTGCAAAAGGATTAGAGTTCCAAACAGTCCTCCTAGACCTAGTGCTCGGCTGGAGTGAAAGCAGAAACGATATCGATGAAGCTGAAGAACGTAGGATCCTGTATGTTGGCCTATCAAGAGCAAAGGACAATTTGGTTCTTTTAATCCCGGACAAACCCAAACCAGAACGTCTCGCCGATCAAATGAGCGGGGATTTTTCATTCAGGAACCGATTGCGAAATCGTACTTTACGGTGGGCTCGGCTCTGGTGAAGTGGTTTTACCTTGGGGGATTAGCTCAGTTGGTTAGAGCGCTACCTTGACATGGTAGAGGTCACTGGTTCGAACCCAGTATCTCCCACCAAGGATCCTTCCTCCCACCTAGTTTTTATTTTTCAGAACACCAAACAAAGTTTCGACTTGCATCTCTAAAGAACATCCTTAAAGTTCGAACCGATGAAACCTAAGTTCCTGGCAGAAGAATTCCTATTGGCTTTGTATTTTTTGGTATTTAGCATTGTTTCCGGACTCGTATTCTATTGGTCAGATAGTCCGTCCGGGATCAAACTTGCATCGCTTACTTTACTATTCCACATCAGTTTCGTGGTGTTATCACTTGGACTTCGCTGGCATACTCCATTTCGTATTTGGAAGTTTTTAGTTCCCTTATCCATTTTTATGGTATTTCCAGATTGGTTTCTATCTAGTGCCTTACAGATCTTAGTTTTTCCTGAAGATGGATTCTTAAAAATAGGAACTGTTTCTGGTTATATGGCCGGCCTTTGGGTCATTCCTTTGTTTATCTGTGTTTATACAGGAATCAAATTGGAAGAAATGTCTGTATCCATTATTGGAACTGGACTTTGGGTCGGGATCACTGCGTTAGTTATTTTTGGAACTTCTGAAGCAACTATGTGGATACTCGGATCTTGGTATCCACAAAATGTAAAAATGTGGGGAAAGGTGGCCTATTACGTATTAGTTCCTGAAATGATTTTAGGAATCACAGCCTATCTTGCCTACCAAGGTTTTTCCTATTCGGCTTATATCTTTCAAATTGCAATGGGATTTTTAGTAATGATTCTCTACATTGGAAACCTTTCTTTCTTTTACCTCCTCTTTGAAAAAATTCTATAATTACTTATTTTCCATTGGTATATCAACTCTCTTAGTTTTATTTCTAGGAGAGCTTTTTTTTCGTTACCAATCTAAAACCGATAGTGAAGAAATCCGATACAAAAAAATCCATTGTTTGTATGGATTAAGAGAAATCCGTCTTTGTCCCAATGTAAATGAAAAGTTTTTACGTAAAGATGGTAAAATCTGGGACATCCAAACCAATTCCCAAGGGGAACGTACTCTCGGTGAAGGTACTAATCCAAATAAACTTTGGTTAGTTGGTGATTCTATGGCCATGGGCTTTGGGTTACCGACTAAAGAAACACCTGCATTTTATTTAAAATCTAAATACCAGTTAGAAGCCAGAGTGATTGCAGTGGATGCCATTGGCACAAGGGGTGTGTTTCGACTATTGCAAGATGCAGTAAAAAACACTGATACAAAAGAATTTCCCAACCAGGTCTACTGGATTTGGAATCCTTCCGATTTTATAGATGATGAAAGAGAAAAAAAAGGACTCAAACAATTTTTTTATCCCTTTCACCATAAGTTATCCCAAATATCCTATTTGTATCGAAATCTCCTCCCATCTCCCCAACCCAATGTGTACACTTCGTACGGCATTCCTTACCAATATCCAGAAAATCATATCACTTACTCTTACTTACGTGAGTTTTTTTTAAAGAATATTATACCCAAAGAAAAAATGAATCTACTTTTTAGTTGGGGGATGTCCAAAGCAGGAACTCCCGACACAAAGGATCCTAATTACGAGTTGGCAAAAAAATTCTTTTTCAAACAAGGAATCAATACAATCGACCTAAGAACCAAAACAGAAGCGTTGTTTAAAGAACAGAAACAAGTTTACATTCCTCTTGATGGTCACCCAGGTCCCGCACTCGCCGAACTTTTTGCCGATGCCATTGCCAAGGACTTCTTAAATTTGCCTTAGAAATGCTTGATTCCCTGCCCTATTGATAAATTTTTGAGGGATATGATTCAAAACTGGAAACGATGGGGAGCCATTGTCCTATTTTTCCCGTTGGCGTTACTTTCTTTGGAATTGATTTTACGCCTCGCTAACCCACCTGCTTTACGTTATTATCGCGATGTCAAATTGTTACATGCATACCATCCTGAATACGGTGTCACCTTGGAACCAAACGAAAGTCGTTTTGTCCGTCACTATGCCGATCTCTGGCAAGGACAGTTCACAACCAATTCTCTAGGTCTTCGAGGTATAGAAGAGCCAATTCCAAATAAACCAAAACTTGTTTGTCTGGGTGATAGTTTAGTGATGGGATTTGGTGTTTCGGATGAAGATACTTTTTGTTCTAAACTTGGAACCTTTGAACAAAATGGTCAAAGTTACCAAAGTCTGAATTTGGGTGTGGATGCCTATGGATCTCTTGGTTCCTACAAAAGATTAAAAGATTTGTCAGGTAAAATAGATAACATCCAAACTGTTTTATTCTTCATTTCACCAAATGACTTTACAATGCCTGACGAATTACGCGCCCAAGGCATCCTTCCTGACGATGAAAACGATGCACTTCATGAGAACGATCCCGTTTGGAAAAAAAACTTCCGCATCCAATTTGAACTCACAAGAATATCATATCTTCTACAGGCTTTAAAACTAGCTTACGAACAGACAAAAGTCAAGTTTGCGCAAACAAAATATATGATTGCTGCAGACACAAATCTTCTGACTTCTTCACCACTCGTTTATTTACGTGAAACTTTTATTCTTCCCATCAAACACCTGAAATGTGAAGAAGCTGACGAATTTATATGCCCTGCTCCACTAGAAAATTTAAACGTAGTCTGTTCGGATACTCCTGTGGATCCAAATTCCCTTGAACCATTACCTGAAACCACAACAAGAGCATATGATTTGATGATTGCCCTTTCGAAAGAAAAAGGTTATCAGTTTGTTCCGGTGATCCTTCCTATGCAAATTGAAGAAGTGTATTGCCGCCAAGTGGGAAAATATAACTCACTCGGAGGTTATGCCATCCGAGCCAAAAAGTATTTGGACTCGAAAGGAATCAAAACCTTAGATATCCTTCCGTATACAGACAAGATGTGCGGCCGTGAATTTACCTTGCGTGGAAAAACCAAAAAAGCGGGAATTCAGGATTACTATATCCCAGGTGATGGCCACCTAACAAAACTAGGTAACTTATGGGCAGCTGAGTCCATTGCCGATTCCTTAAAGGTTAACAAATAAAATGCTTTTTAACTCAGTTCATTATTTGATTTTTGCACCGGTTGTTATCTTCGTTTATTTTTTGATTCCCAAACGATTTCAAGGTCTCTGGTTATTCATTGTTAGTTTATATTTTTATGCAATCTTTCGAATCCCGTTTTTGATTTTACTCGTTTTTTCTTTTGTCATTACAAAACTTGCTGTCGATTATATGGAATTCGCTACTTCTAAATTTAAAAAACTTTTTTGGCTGAATGTGGCGGTCTGGAGTAATTTAAGTTTACTTTTTGTATTTAAGTATTTGGACTTTTCCATTACTGTTTGGAATCAAACTTTTTCACTCACTCCTTGTGATCCCGAATTTGTACAAAAGTCTGGAATCCTTCTTCCGATGGGGATTAGTTTTTTCACCTTACAGGCAGTATCCTATGCCGTAGATGTTTATAGGGGTGTGGTAGAAAAGGCTAAATCCATTTTTCATTTTGGGCTATTCTTAGCATTTTTTCCGCAACTTGTGGCAGGGCCCATCTTACGTGCGAGTGATGTCCTCCACCAATTTTTAGATTCCAAAGACTTCACCAAAGAAAACCTAAAACAAGGCCTCAAACAACTGTTTTGGGGGATCTTCAAAAAAACCTTCATTGCAGATCCTGTTTCTTATGTGATCGATCCCATGTATGCCAATCCTACGGAATACAATTGGATCGCGATGTGGATTGCTGCGTTTTTATTTGCAGTACAAATTTATTGTGATTTTTCCGGATACTCAGACATCGCTATTGGAACAGCGAGGATACTTGGATTTCATATTCCTAAAAACTTCGATCGCCCATTTCTTTCAGGCACACTGACTGAACTTTGGCGACGTTGGCATATTTCCTTTAGTTCCTGGTTACGTGATTATGTTTATATCACTCTCGGGGGAAATAGACGTGGTGAAATTATGGCTTATGTAAATTTATTCATCACCACTTTTGTTTCTGGGATTTGGCATGGTGCAGACTGGACATTTGTTTTGTGGGGGACACTTCACTCTACGATGATGGTGGTAGAAAAGTTTGTATTCAAATTTGAATCGATGAGAAATGCCTGGAATCGAGTCCCTCGGGCCATACAACCAATTTATCCTGTGGGTATATTTGTATTGTCTTGTTTTTTCTTCAGAGCAAAAGCAACGCCTGAAGTCCCAACAGGAATGGGAATCACCAAAATTATGTTAGAACGTGCGTTCACAGGAGCTTCTGGAATTTTTCCTCAGATGAGTGTGAGTTTAGTGATCCTGGTTGGATTTTTATTTTTTGTGGACATCCTCCAAGATAGAAAGGAAGACCGATTTGCCTTTATCACTGACAATTTATACTTTCTCATTCCAACCTGTATCTTACTCTATATCACATCGTTTATTATTTATAGTGTAACTGTATCAAGTCCCTTCCTCTACTTTCAGTTCTAAATAAAAAAGCCGGCAATCACTTACCGGCTTCATTTATAAAAAATCAAATCAATTGACTCGACTTTGACATTAAGTAAATTCAATTCAGATTCAATGTTTTTTGATTCACTTAAAATTTCTTAATTCTTAATTTATTTATATTCTATACTTACCTAGAATTCTACTTTGGGTGCATTCTCAATCGCTTTTGGATCTTCCACTGTGAATGTTGCTTTTGCATCATAACCAAAGGCTTTGGCAGTAAGAACCGCTGGAAATTGACGAATGTAAACATTATAATCTTTGGTTGCTTTGATGAATCTGTTCCTAGCCACTGTAATTCTGTTTTCTGTTCCTTCCAACTGTGCCATAAGATCAGAAAAGTGTTGGTCTGATTTGAGTTGTGGATAGTTTTCCTGGATCATAAGCAATCTAGATAATGCTGAGCCCAATTGTCCTTGTGCCTTATCAAATTGTTTTAAACTTTCTGGATTGTTTACTAGTTCTGGAGTTGCTTGGATGGATCCAATTTTGGCACGCGCTTCTGCAATTCCTGTCATAATTTCTTTTTCTTGGTTGGCAAATCCTTTGACGGCAGAAACCAAATTGGGAACTAAATCAGATCTTCTTTTGTATTGGTTGAGAACTTCTGCCCAAGAAGCAGTTACTTCTTCATCCAACTCTTGGATACGGTTATAACCGCAGTTGGTAAGAACTGTTGCCATAAGGGAAATTAGAAAAATGGTTCGAAACATTCTTGTCATGGTGATTGTATACCTAACCTTTAGTCGGTCTGCAACACCATTTTGTTAAAAAATTTAATACCGAAAGGGTTTTATCAGTTTCGCCCAACGACTTTCTGATTCATTCAGATACATCTCAAGTTCAGAATCCGATCTTTTTCCGTACAAATAGTCTAATAAAGTTGAATCACCAGCTAAAAGTTCAATTGCAGGGCGATCTGAACGAAATTCGTAGACCCCTTTTAAATATCCAAATTCATTTGGGAATAACTCATTGAGTTGTTTCAAAAAAAATAATACAAAATATAAGGAATGAAATCGTTTTGGTTTTAATACCATAAGTTGGTATCCTTCACAAATGGAACCAACATACTTATGAAAGGTAGGTAAAAATCTTAAATTACGCAATAGGTAATTTCCTGATTGATGAGAAGCCAATCTTTGGTCTAATTCCTCTTTTGCCTTGCCAACTAAATAGGGTGCTCCAAAAGTTTCAAAAGGTTTGGTGGTTCCTCTTCCTTCGGAAAGATTCGTTCCTTCCAATAAACACATTCCAGGATACACCAAACAAGTATTCTGTGTTGGGATATTAGGAGAAGGCGGAACCCACTCAAAGTTTGATACAGACTTTGGATGATAGACACCTACAGGTACAACTATAACATCCACTTTTAAAAGGAAGGTTTCATTATAATATGATAATAATCCTCCCGGTGTGAGACCATGCCTATGTAAAACGGTTGGAACACCAACAAAAGATTCATATTCTTTTTGGAGTGGAGTCCCTTCTACTCTTGAACCAATAGGGTTCGGAGAATCAATGACTAAAAAAAGAGGAGCTTTCCCTGTTTCTTTTTTTAAACGTGAGACTTCACAAAGAATATAATAAGCTGTTGTTAAAAAAGTATAATACCGGGAACCAACATCTTTAATGTCAATGATGATCACATCTACATTGGTTAACCTTTCTCGAGGAGGAACAAGACTTGATTCTTCCTTTCCGTACAGATTGACAATGTGCATATCTCCAAAAAGATACTTTAACTCATCACCACTCACCTGATCTTGCAATTCAGCAAAGAGCCCATGTTCCGGTAAAAAGATAGTTTTTAGATCAAAAATTTCTGCATAAGTTTGGAAATGGTATTTTCCGTTAAAACCAAATGCACTTTGGTTGGTGAGAATGGCCGCCTTACAGCCGCTTAACTTACTAATGTTTTTTAAAAACTTCATTTTACCTTTCGGATTTCTTCTTTGTTTGATAAAGCCAATTCCCAAATTTTACGAATTTTATCTTCATCAAAAGATCCATTGGATCCAAATAGATCCCGAAACTCTAATAGTTGTTTGATCAAATCATCGATTGATTTACGTAAAAAACTTTGGTTTTCTTTAAAAATGGAAATCCACATATCAGGATTGGAACCAGCTATCCTTGACATATCACGGAACCCACCACCGGTAATGGGTTTAGAAGATCCCATGATTTCTTTTTTGGTTGTAGGATTGGCTCCCGCTACATTCACAAGCAAAGTAGAAATGACATGTGGAAGATGAGATAGGTAAGCCAAAGTTTCATCATGAGATTTGGAATCCATCTCCATTGTCCAAGAACCAATTTTCTCCCAAAACAAACGCACTGACTGCAAACTAACATTAAATGCCGATTTCGGAGGAGTGAGTATACATAGTTTATCCACATACAAATCGGAGACTGCAGCGTCCGGGCCCACTTGTTCGGATCCACACATCGGATGAGTAGAAATATAATGATGAGTGGCATCACCAAAGTGAGATTCCACCGCAGAAACAATTGTTTCTTTGGTAGATCCCAAATCGATAAAGATTGTATTCCCTGATTTGGGAAGTGTTGGAATGATTTTCAGAATGGATTCTACAGGAGTGCTAAAGATCACCAAATCATATTGATTCCAGTCAGGAGAAGTGAACTCTGATTGTAAAAAAACTTGGTCAGCGAGGTTTTTAGTCAGGATTGTATTTTTACTTTTTTCAGAACGAACTACAGCAGTGATTTCTGTATCTATAAATTTCTTTCGAATAGCGAGGGCTAGAGACCCACCCATAAGCCCCATTCCATAAATCAAAACTCTGGACAAATTCATGTCGGAAAAGATCCGGCGGTCGGATATGATCCCAAAAGTTTAAACAAGGTACATTGTGATTTTACTTTTTGTAGAAGTTCGGCAATTTTTGGATCTTCTTTATGACCAATAAAATCTACAAAAAAATGGTATTCCCATAAGTTACGTTTCAAAGGTCTAGATTCAATCTTAGTGAGATTCACCAAACTATCGTTAAATGTTTTTAAAACTGCAAATAAAGAACCTGTTTGGTTCGGGATGGAAAAAACGATAGATGTTTTATCTTCCCTTGTTTTAGGTGATTCTGTTTTTCCAATCACAAGAAATCTTGTGGTGTTTCCCGAATAATCTTCAATCCCTTCGGCTATGACATTTAAACCGTAAATTTCGCCGGCAATTTTGGATGCGATCGCAAGTCCGTCTTTTCTTTCGGACACTAATTTTGCCGCCATGGCTGTGGAAGATGTATCCACAACCTCTACACCCGGAAGGTTAGCTGATATCCAATTGCGGCATTGTTCGTTTCCAATCCGAATCCCGTAGATTTTTTTTACAGCGGAAAGATCGGTTTCAAATCCAAGTAGTGAAAAGGAGATTCTTTGGTATAACTCAGAGTAAACGAATAGGTCTGTTTCTAAAAACATATCCAAAGTGGAGCTAACTTGTCCTTCTGTGGAATTTTCCACAGGAACCACTCCGTAATCCAATTTCCCCTCTTCCACCATTCGAAACACATCGGGAATCGAGGTTTGCGGAACTGCTTCAATAGATGTTCCAAATTTGGAACGAAGTGCGGAATGAGAAAAACTTCCCTCGGGTCCTAAAAAACCAATCTTTAACGGGTGTTCTAAGGCGATAGTACCTGACATCATCTCTCTATAAATTGCACGAATCACAGAAGAAGGAAGTGGTCCACCAGACAGTTTTGTTACTTTTTCATATACATCTTTTTCACGATCAGGGCGGTAAATCGGGCCACCCGATTCTTTTTTGACCCGACCAATCTTTTGTGCAAAACCTGCACGTTTTTGGATGAGAGCTATGATTTCTGTGTCTAATGAATCGATACCAGCACGGAGTTTTTTTAGTTCTTCTTCTGCACTGCTCATGTCAGGCCTCTTCTTGTAATTCTTCAGGTAGAGTGCTTGTATCAAAATCAGGATTCATTTCAGTTTCATCAGTCACGACAATGGATTCAGGTGAAAATTCTTCAAATTTGAGTTCCTTCACTTCCACTGGTGTAGGGAGGTCAGTGAGTTTACTAAGTCCAAAGTGTAACAAGAATTCGTTGGTAGTTCCATACAATGTAGGCCTGCCAGGAACTTCCTTTTGGCCGACAGCTTTGACAAGTTTTTTAGACATGAGACTTGCAACCATAGCACGAGAAGAGACACCTCTGATTTCATCCAATTCCGTCAGGGTGATGGGTTGTTTGTAAGCTATGATGGCAAGAGTGTCCAAGGTTCCACGAGAGAGTGTTTCTCGTTTTTTATCTTTAAAGATATGGGCTAAGATTTCACTATATTTTTGGTTGGTGATGAACTGGTAACCACCCGCGATTTCTCTGAGTAAAAATCCGCCTTCTTTTTCTTGGTAATCAAGGATGAGTTCATCTAAGAGTTCCCGGGCTTCTGTTTTTTCGATCCCAGCAGACTTGGCAAGAGCAGACAATTTGATTGGATCTGAAGATAAAAAAAGAAGCGCCTCAAGAAGGCCCTTTGTATAAGTTCTTTCTTCCAAATGAATCTAAACCTTGACTATTTTGATTTCACCGAAAACTGCATGTTGGAGGACTTTGCAAACTCGGATTTTAACAACTTCTAATACAGCAAGGAAGGCAGCGACGATTTCTTTTTTTTCCGGTTTTTCTGTTTCAAACAAATCCATAAAATGGATTTCCCCGGTTTTTTCTAAAAGATTCTGTAAATAGGCCATTTTGTCCTCTACGGAGTATTGGGCCACACCCTCGTAAATGGGCAAAAGATCTTCAATTTCATTGGAAGACTCTTGTTCCAAAATAGAATTGAAAGCGGAAATTAAATCCACAAGGCTCACATCCAACCAAACTTCCGTTTCATCCAAAACTTGGTTGGTTTCTCTTGTAAACATTCCGGCTGTGAGTCGGTCGAGTTCCGCTAGACGTTGTCCCGCCATTTGGAACTTCTTGTGTTCGAGTAATTTATCGACGAGTTCTTTGGGAAGCGGTGGGTCATAATCCTCTTCCTCAAAACCGGGGTCCGGCAATAAGGCTTTGGATTTTAGATACACCAAATGAGATGCCATCACAGCAAACTCAGAAGTAAGTTCAATCGACAAGGACTGACTGGTTCTCAGAAATTGAATGAAATCGGATGTGATACGCGAAAGGGAGACTTCAAAAATATCAACCTTATAACTATCAATCAGAGACCATAGAACCGTAAGAGGTCCTTCCGTCAATCCTCCGTCCTGGTTTTGCCACCGGACGATAAACTCCGGGGTTTGGGACACTGTTTATAAACCTAGTGCTTTTGCTGCTGCTTGTTGCAATCTTTCTGGCGGGAAAGGTTTTACAACAAAATCCTTCACACCCATCTTAATTGCTTTTGCCAGTAAATCTTCCTGACCAAGAGCCGTTACCATAATGATCTTAGCAGAAGCATCAAATTTAATAATTTCTTTTGTCGCTTCGATTCCATCTTTTTCACGCATGGTAATGTCCATAGTCACCAAGTCTGGTTTGAGGTTTTTGTATTGTTCTACCGCAATATTACCGTTCTCAGCTTCACCTACGATCTCGTGACCCGCACCAACTAACGCATCTTTTACGAGCGTTCTCATGAATTTTGCATCATCTACAACCAAAATTCTTGCCATGTTAATTCCCTCTCGACTTTAATAATTCAATCATCTTTGGTACTAAATCTTCAACGGGAAGGACAAAATCAATCCCTCCCAATTCTACAGCAACACGGTTCATTCCATATACAACCGATGTTGCTTCATTCTGCGCCAGAGTAATACCACCTTTGGCGTGAATGTTGGTGATGGACTGTGAACCATCTTTTCCCATACCTGTCATGATCATGGATAAAAGGTGATCCCCTCCGTATGCTTCCACCAAACTATCAAACAATACTTCAATGGAAGGTCTATGTCCATTGACCTGGCCTGAATGGTTCAGTTCAATGAAATGATCTTTCCCCTTTGTAACCACTGTCATCTGGTAATCACCAGGTGCAATGTAAGCAGTTCCGGATTGAACTAAATCACCCTGCTCTGCTTCTTTCACTTGTATTTTCGACAAGGAATTCAATCGATCCGCAAAGGCCTTCGTAAACCCTGCTGGCATATGTTGCACTACAAAGATTGGTTTTGCAAAATCCTCAGGAATCCCTGCAAAAACAGTCTGCAATGCTTTTGGTCCTCCAGTGGAGGTCCCAATTCCGATAGCGTCTACTTTGATCGGTTTTTGAAAACTTTTATTTAATTGGCGTTCAGTTCTCTCTGGTTTTAGGAGAACTTCAATGCTAGGCTGTTTTGAATCCGAAAACCCTTTGATTTTTGCGGACAAAACCGCAGCAATATCCTCAGGGGAAAACTGGTTTCCACTTGATGGTTTAGGAATAAAATCAACCGCTCCGAGTTCCAATGCTTTGAAAGTAGCATCAGCACCGTGTTGGGTTAAAACTGAAAGCATGATGACATGGCTTGGCAGTTTTAACTTTTTAATTTCTGCCAAAGCGGTAAGACCATCCATAATTGGCATCTCAATGTCCAAAACAATAAAATCAGGTTTTAATTTAACCGCCAAATCAATGCAGTCCATTCCTGTTTTCCCTGTGGCTATGACCTGCACTTCTTCCTTTTTAGTGAGAGCATCACTCAGGATATTTCTCACGAGGAGTGAGTCGTCAATAATGGCAACGGTTGGTTTTTTATTCATGATTTATGAATCAAATCTACCAGCTCATCAAAATCTGGTAGGAAAACCAAAACACCAATTAGATTGCTACCTTGGTGATTAAATTCCGTATGCATTGACAAAAACTTGGTTCTTTCTGGTTTTACAATGTCGATGACATCCATAAAACTTCCTGTAATCATTTCAGGAACAGAAGGTAAAATTTCTTTTTTTAACTTATTAGAAAGAGAGTTCATCACACTAGAACAAACGATATTAGAAATTTCTGATAATACAGAAACCATATCTTCTGAGAGTTTATGATGACTTCCTTCTGCATATTTTGCATCTTCTGATCCAAGTAGTTCTTTCGCAATTTCAGAACCATTTTCCTCAGAAAACATCATTAAAAGATTTCCGTTTAGATCCCCTGTCATACGAATTTTCATTCCAAAAAACTGATCCATGGAATATCGGAATTCTTTAGCCAATCCTTCTCTGTCAGTCAATTTGATTTCAGGGATAAATAGTTCTACTTCCTTACCAACTAACTGAGAAAGTACGACTCCAGCATTCATCATACCTGTATTCACAATGTTTTCCAGCTTTTTAATGTCTTTAGAAGACATGATTTCGTTGATTGCATCGGAATTAAGTGCGGCTACTTGGTTCAATCGTTCTTCTTTTTGTTCTACGAACCCTTTGATGATTTCAGCAGCTTGTTCACGCTCTGTTAATTTTACATTTTCGATTTTTGCGACATCAGCCAACCGATGGATTTCATCGGTTTTGTGATCAATCACAAGTGTTGCAGTTGCAGATTTTGATGATTCAGCAGAATCTCCATTCACTGCAGTTTCTGTAACTACCACTTCGGTTGTGATTTTTAAGTTGGTAGCCGGCTCTTCTGCAAACACTTCTTCTTTCGGAACAATCACGTGTTTTTCAATTTTATGTTTTTCTTTTTTTACTCTAGATTTGTCTTTTGCTCGTAATTCAATCAACTTCGCATTATAGCGGTTTGTTGGATGATTGGATTTAAACATAAACTCGGAATCAGACATTTCCAAAGAACGAATGGTAGAGGCACGTTTCATCATCTCACCTGCCACTAACTTGTCAGACCAATCCACTTTATCGGCAGCAATTTCCACAAGACCAGGGATGTCTAAAACGAGAATGATGGTTCCATCACCCATAATCGTTGCACCAGTTAGACCTTGAATGTCTTTAAAGTTTTTACCAAGAGATTTGATTACCGTTTCATGTTTTCCAATCAGGTCATCCACCATAAATCCAAGTTTTCTTGTTTTATAGTTTACGATGACCACCGGAACTTCCACCATCTCTTGTTTGTCGGCAAGCCCAAGGATTCGGTTCAAACGATAGATCGGTAAAACTTCTCCGCGTAAGTTGATGATCTCGTGTCCTTCCAAAGTAGTGATTTGATCTAAGTTGACCTTGATGGTTTCGGAAACTTCGGAAAGTGGGAATGCATACACTTCTTCTTCCATAATCACAAGAATCGAAGGAATGATGGCAAGAGCTTGTGGGAAAGATAGGGTAAAGGAAGAACCTTTTCCTTCTTCGGAATGAATGAGAATTTTGCCTTTAAACTCTTCGATGAGTTTATTGACCACGTTCATTCCCACACCACGCCCAGAAATATCGGAAATTTTATCTGCCGTTGAAAAACCAGGAGCAAAAATAAATTGGAAGATATCGGATTCTGATAAATTTTGTGCATCCGACTCATTGACAAGTCCGCGTTCGATGGCTTTTTTTAGAATTTTATCTTTGTTTAATCCCTTTCCATCATCTCGGATTTCGACAAGGATATTGGATCCACCTTGGTAGGCATTCAGTTCTACAGTTCCTTCTTCTGGTTTGCCGGCAGCTCGTCTTTCGGAAGGAGACTCGATCCCATGGTCAACAGAATTACGAATGAGATGAATGAGTGGTTCTCCAATCGCATCGATAACTTTTTTATCTAGTTCTGTGTTTTCACCACGAAGGACAAGATTTACCTGTTTTCCAGTTTCCAAAGAAAGGTCTCGAATGAGCCTTGTGAACCTGTTGAATACAGATCCAATCGGAACCATTCGGATATTCATAATTCCAGTTTGTAAATCTTTGGAAATTCGATTGATTTGATCGATTTTTCCTTTGAGTTCATTAAATAATGAATCTTCGCCGAACTGTGCTACCAAATCATCATAGATTTTTTGGAATCCAGAGTTGGTGATGACAAGTTCTCCCACGTTGTTCATGAGTTGGTCTAATTTGTCTGAAGATACTTTGATGGTTCTCATCACAACTTTGGAATCAGTCACCGCTTTTTCGAAGTTAGCAGAACCCTTGGTGGCATGTTTTTCTTCTGAATCTGTTTGTGTAATTGCAGAGTTTGTTGAATGAATATTGGAAGAGTCTGTCCTTTTTTCAAGTGCTTCCATTTCAGTTTCGGGAAGTTTAATTTCTTCCACAGTTAGTTTATCCACCATATCGATGTTACACTGAACATGTAACTCTTGTCTGTTTAATTTGGTGACTGTCACAAAGGAAAGCGCAAAACTTCCTTGTCCATTATCCAAAGCATCTTCTGAAGGATTACACTTAATGATCGCACCCGATTGTTTCACCGATTGCAAAATCAAAAGTAATCTTAGATTTTGCATTGGAGTTTCGTCTTTCAGTTTTAACTGAACAGAAAATGCTGTTTGGTCACTATCTTCTTTTAATGATTGGCGGATTTCGGAAATTTCTTCCTCATTTAAAACGATAGGAGACACTGATGTTTCTTTGGAATTTTTAGTTTCACCTGATTGAGTTGCACCAGTTCCAGACTGAGTTGGCGCTGCTTCATAGTCTTGGAGTTTTTTAATCATGTCCGTAAAAGGAGTTTCCACCTTCACGCCATTCGCAACCCCTTCAATGACTTGTTTGATGAGATCAAAACATTCAAATAATAAATTCACCAACTTAACGTTGATTTCTAAACTTCCTTCTCGAATTTTTTGGAGAAGGTTTTCCATAGTATGAGCTAAATCAGATAAATTGTATAACCCAACGAAGGCAGAAGAACTTTTTAAAGAGTGTGCCGCACGAAAGATATCATTGATGATTTCTGGGTTTTCATGGTCTTTTTCGAGTTTCACCAAATTGGAATTTAATTCCTCAATTTGATCCTCAGATTCTTCCAGGAAAACTTCTGTGTATTCGCCTAAAATTCCAGCCAATGTCGTATCCCTTTCTCTTTACTTTGCGGATGAAACAAAATCAACAATTTGTTCCAAATCCAAATTCAAAATCAAATGGTCTTCGTATCTAGATACTGACTCAACCATCTTACTATAGTTTAACGACAAGTCATCAGTTGTATAACTGATAAAATCTTTTTGGATTTTTACAACTTGTTTGACTTCATCAACAAGGACACCAATCCTTTTTTCATCTAACATGATAACGATGATTCGTGAGATTGGTAAAATTTCAGAATCTGCTCCATGAAATCTTTTTTTCAAATCCACAATGGGAATGATCTCTCCGCGGAGATTGATGACACCTAAAATGTAATCATCCACATTCGGAATCCGAGTGATTAAAACTGGTTTTAAAATTTCATGTACCAAGAGCAAACGAATCCCGAAGAATTCTTTATCAATGGTAAAAGTAAGGAACTGTTCCAAGTCTCCCAAATCGGACTCTTGTTCCATTTTGGTTTTTTCCGCCAGGGATGTGAGTAATGTTTCTTGGTCCATATGCTACCTGGAATCGTGTCAGAATCCTTCATGGATTCAATCTAAAAACGAATGAATCTGAGTTTCCGTAATCATTTTTCCTATTTTTAGATCGTGAGTTTCTGCAAGGAATGGGACGGGAAAAAGTTTAGAAAAACTAAGGCCTACCGTTTTCTTTTGGATGGTTTCTGAATTTAAAATGCGATCATAATACCCACCACCTCGTCCCAACCTATATCCTTTTTCATTGAATCCAAGGGCCGGCACAAGAATCAAATCCGCTTCTTCTACGGAGATCTCCTCATCCCCAACGGGTTCAAATATTCCCATTGGGTTTTTTTGAAAGGAATAGGGACGAAGGAACCGAAGTTTTTTGTCTGCTTCCATCCTAGGAAAGTACCATTTGGCAGAATGTCTGGCTTCGATAAATCCTGTTGGCCTTGGGAGAGGGCAAGATTCGATGATGGGAAGTACGTCCACTTCGTACAACAGGTCAGGGGAATAGGTGATGATTTTGGATTTGCCTAGCAAAAGCTGATACAATCTTTTTAAGATGGCCGCTTCATGGTCCTCCCGCTCTGGAAGGTTAGGAAGATTTTTTTTTAGAATGTTCCTAGCATCTTCTTTGGAAATTGGATTCAAAAATGATCCCCAATGATCCCCTCTTCCAATAGAGAAATGATCTTTTTTGTTCGTTCTTCTAGTTCAGGATTTTCTTTTGCCTTTGCGGAGACTTCTCTCATCTGAAATAGTTCATCCGCTATGTTAAGAGCACAAAGAACCGCTAATTTTGTTTTGGATGCTGCAGGCAAAGCCTTTGACAATTCGTTCAAACGGTTCTCAACATAATCAGCCACCTCAGTAATATATCCCGAGGAGGCTTCACCAACTATGGTATAAGTTTCACCAAAGATCTGTTTGGTTATTTTTTGTGACTTTGGGGCAGATTCTGCCATAAAAATTATTTAGGATCGTCTTCGATAATTAGGAAATCATCGTCGTCATCGGCATCAAATACACTGATTGCTTCGTCATCGTCGTCAATGATGATGTCATCATCTTCGTCGATTTCCACTGTAGGAACTTCTTCTTCTGATTCGACAACTAGTTCTTCTTTTTCAAAGGAAGCAGCTGCGGGAGATTTTTCCAAAACATCTTCTGTTTGGAATTCTGATTCGTCTTCATCAAGCAAAATGATTTCATCATCTTCGTCTGAAACTAAACTAGGAATTGCAGCTGCAGCTACTACTGGTTCTACTGGACTTGAGTCTGAACTTGGTTGCGATTTTGGAGCGGAACTTCCTGTTGTAGGAAGTCCATCCAAACGTCCAAGGAGTTGGTGGACTTTGGATTCCAAAAGTCCTTCCCTTTCGCGGAGTTGGTTTAACTCATCGTTTGCTTCTTGGAGTTGAGAACGAAGAGTTTTTAGTTCACGTTCCTTCTCTTCCATTGCGAGCTTCATTTGGTCGTTTTCCGCACGGAGGGTTTCGTTTTCCGTCTCTAGGCGTGCATTTTCCGTTCTCAGGTCTTGGATTAACTCCAAAGCCTTAACAACTTTACTTTCTAGCTCTTCAATGGTTTCGATTTTTAACATGATAACAATCCGATGGAATAGAATAGCTTAGCCATTCTATTCCAATCAAGCACTAATTTACTTAGCGACTTTGGTTTTTTCTACGATGGCATTGAATACTTCTTTGTGGTTGTATGCAAGGTCAGCCAAAGTTTTTCGATCTAAGTTGATTCCGTGTGTTTTGAGTGCATGGATGAATTTTGAATAAGACATTCCATTTTCTCTTACTGCGGCATTGATTCTCGTAATCCAAAGTTTACGAAATTCAGACTTCTTCTTTCTACGGTCACGGTATGCCCATTGACCTGCTTTCATTACAGCAGATTTTGCTGTTCTGAAAAGTTTAGAACGTCCGCCTCTAAAACCTTTTGCTTTAGCGAGAACTTTTTTTCTACGATTCTTATGGATGGTTCCGTTGACTGCGCGTGGCATCGTTTAACCTCCGTAAGGTAGAAGTTTTTCTACACGGTTATAATCGGTTTCGTGGATGAGGTGCATTCCACGGCTTTGGTGTTTCATCTTAGGAGATTTTTTCTCTAAGATATGTCTTCGGAACGCACAACCACGTTTGATTTTACCAGATTTGGTAAACTTGAAACGTTTGGCTGCTGCCCTATTTGTCTTCAGCTTATACATAGTTGTTTTTATCCTTTAGGTTTTTCACCAATTGGGTTCATCACGACCACTATCGTCTTTCCGTCGTGTACCGGCATTTTTTCGGGAGAGGCATGCTCTTTTAGGTCCTCGACAAACCGGTTAACAATATTCATTCCAATTTCAGAGTGAACCATCTCTCTGCCTCGGAATCGAAGAGTCACTTTTACCTTATCACCCTTTTGCAAGAATTCTAAAGCATGACGCTTCTTAATCTCGAAGTCATGGTTATCAATCCGCGGGCGGATTTTAATTTCTTTCACCGTGACAACGTGTTGTTTCTTTTTCGCTTCTTTCGTTTTTTTAAGAAGTTCGAATTTGTATTTTCCAAAATCGATCAACTTACAGACGTGAACATCTTGGTCTCCCGAGACTTCCACCAAATCAAGGTTAGCTTCCTTAGCTCGCTTAAGAGCTTCTTCCAGAGTAACGATGTCAGACCCTTCGTCAGAGACGAGTCGAATCGATGCTACATTGGTAATTTGTTCGTTAATTCTGATGTGGGCGAATTTATCTTGGTTTGGGTTCCCTCTAGGGTTGGGCCGTTTCTGCATTCAGTCTCCGAAATTTCTTTCAATTTCCAATTTCGGATGAAAATCCAGGCGAGCAAGTACATTTCTTTCCGAATTGCTTAAGGAAAAAGGTTAGAGTGAGCCGGAGGGACCTTCCCAGACGACAAGCTCTAAATATAAGGATTCAGATTCGAGGAACTCAGGCAAAATCGGAACCAAAGAGACCAAATCTCCATGGTTACCCATTCCCATACATGAGCCGCCATGGCAAAGACGACCAGTTTCTGTATAAATTGCGTATTGGATTAAATTATCAAAGGTTTTGACCGGATTTTTGGGGGACTGGGACTGGACGAGAGCTAAAAATTTAAGCCCTTCACTTTGTCTTCGTTCTAAACGAACTCGGAGGCGGTTTTCCTTGGTGAGGGGCTCTGTGGCAAAAAGGAGATCCCCTGCTCCTGGATTCCATTTTTGGAAACTATAAGATCCCACCACTCCCCCTTCCCGTTTCCATTCATATTTGGTTTCAGATTTTGGTTTTTGTTTGGAGAGGACTAAGGCATTTTTGGGATTTAGGTCTTCCCAACCGTAGGAAGTGATTCCAACAGTGGCACTGGCAATTTCTGTGATGGGAAAAGGAAAACGGCTCCAAAGCCCAGGGATGTCATAACTTTCCCAAGGTTGGACAATGTGTTCGCTCGTCTGGCAAGAAAGCAGGCGATTTTTAGAATCGTAAAAAGCCGCAACAACATAGAGCACCACAGGAGTATCACCGAGATTTTGTCCCCCAGTGATGACAATGTTCGGGCAATCCAATTTTAAATCTCGCCCAAGCCCATCTACAAATTGCATAGGGCTCACCTTCCAACCTACTGTGAGCCCATCCGCAAAAGGAAGAAGCTGCATAGGGATGGCATCAAACGCATCACGAGCATCATACGGTGGATGGATGGGAAGCTCCAAATCGTAGGTGACCGGGTCGATTTGTTTGGTGGTGATTATGTTTTGTGGCACTGGAGGGAGTGTAATTCCCCCCAAGTGTTAGTCAAGAAATTTCTTTATCTAAAGATTCCCTTTCAAAAGTGAAAGGAATCCATCCCGAGAAACTGTTTCTGTTTTCTCATCTCCCATCTTTCGGAACGAGATAGAACCAGATTCTTTTTCTTTATCACCTAAAATTAAAGTGTAACTACTTCGTTTTAGGATGGAATCCCTAATTTTACTTCCAATCTTTTCATTACGTAGGTCTATCTCGACTCGGAAACCTTGCATTACCAAATCTTGATATACTTCTTTTGCATAATCATTGTGAACTTCTGCCACAGTTAAGACACGAATTTGTGTCGGATTGAGCCATAGTGGAAATTTCCCTTCGAAGTGTTCGATTAAAATTCCAATGAACCTTTCGAGTGATCCGTAGATAGCTCTATGGATCATCACTGGTGCATGTTTTTTTCCATCTGAAGCAGTGAAGTCGAGTTCAAAACGACTCGGCATTGAGAAGTCAATTTGTACGGTTCCGCATTGCCATAATCTTCCAAGTGAATCTTTGATATTGAATTCAATTTTTGGACCGTAAAAAGCTCCGTCCCCTTCTTTGATTCCGTATTCGATTCCTTTTTTCTTCAATGCATCGTGTAATGCTTGTGTGGCGAGATTCCAATCTTCATCACTTCCCTGTGACTTTTCTGGCCTTGTCGCAATGAAAGTTTTGAATTCAGTAAATCCAAATTTTTTATATACATCAAAAGTAAAATCAATGATGTCCTCGACTTCGGATTCTACTTTTTCGAGTGGTGCATAGATATGAGCATCATCTTGTGTGAATGCACGCACACGAAAAAGTCCATGAAGAACTCCGGACATTTCATGTCTGTGAACATTTCCCAGTTCCATAAACCGAAGGGGTAGTTCTCTGTATGAATGCATATGGTATTTGTAAATCAAACAACATCCTGGACAGTTCATAGGTTTCACAGCAAATTCACTTTCATCGATGTCAGTGAAGTACATGTTCTCTTTAAAGTTATCCCAATGGCCTGACTTTTTCCAAAGAGAGGAATTTAAGATGGCTGGAGTTTTGATTTCCTGATACCCGCGCCTGAAACATTCCTCACGAATGTAGGAAGCAAGTGTGTTCCAAAGAACTGTTCCTTTGGGATGCCAAAAAGGAAACCCAGGGGCTTCATCTTGGAAACTAAAAAGATCCAATTCTTTCCCGAGTTTTCTATGGTCTCTTTTTTTGGCCTCTTCAATGAGGAAGATGTATTCATCTAACTGTTTTTTGGTGGGAAAAGACACACCATAAATACGAGTGAGTTGTTTGTTTTTGGAATCCCCTTTCCAATACGCACCAGAAATCGCAGTGAGTTTGAAGGCTTTGAGTTGGCCAGTCCTTGCAACATGGGGGCCGCGGCAAAGATCATACCACTCCCCTTGTCCGTATAACGAAACCGATGCGGAATCGAATCCTTGGATGAGCTCTACTTTATAAGGTTCGTTTTCTTTTTTAAACTTTTCAATAGCTTCTTCTTTGGAAAGTTCCCAACGTTTGACAACGAGATCTTCCTTAACTATCTTTGCCATTTCTGCTTCAATTTTTGGAAGGTCTTCAGGGGTTAAAATGATAGAACCAAAATCAATATCATAAAAGAAAAAACCAGGTCCATTTTCAATGACAGGTCCGACAGTCAGTCGAGCCTCTGGCCAAAGCCTTTGGACAGCCATCCCGAGTAAGTGGGCAGAAGAATGGTGGAAAACTTCTTTTCCTTCTGTATCATCAAAGGTGAGAAACTTTACCGTGGTGTTCGTCGTAGGGATATAAGAAAGGTCAACGGTGCGACCATCGGACAAAACAACGGCAAGAGCTTTCTCTTTCAAGAAAGGCAGTTGGGCTTGGATGAAATCAGAAAAGGATTTACCAGATTCGAGTTCCTTGGAACTTCCATCAGGTAGAGTGATTGTAATTGCTGCCATAATTCTATACCCAGGTTTTCGGAGACACATAATCCCGAAAAGTAAAGTTTTACCAGAGTCTGCCAGATTCGAATGATTCTGTTATTTTCTTAAAACTTTCTTCCACAGATTCCTTTCGGCCAAACCCACCTGCCTCTTCTAATACAATAAAACCATGTAAGAGAGAACGTAAAATCCGTATCTTATGGACCGCCGTTTCGTCCAAACTTTGGAATTGAAAGACTTCCATACAAATTACCAAAATCCGATCACCCAATGGCTTTAGTTCAGGATCAGACTCAGTGGATTCAATGGTCAAGGGATATACATAAGGATGAGTCTTCGCAAAACTTCTGTAAGTATTTAAAAAATCAATGATTCTTTCGGAACCCTGGTCAGAATTTTTTAGTTTCAAATTAAGCCGATCACCTAAGATCTGCAAGGATCTTCTTTTCATTTCCCTTCTTACGTCTTCCAAATCCTGAATGTGGTTGTAAAGAGAAGGTGTCCGAATTCCTAAATTTTCCGCAAGACCTGCCAGACGAAATTCCGAAAGGCCTTGGTCCATAACCAAATCCCAAGCCGCATCCAAAACAAATTCTCTGGTGATTTGTGTTTGGCCTTTTTTTGGACGGCCTGGTTTGTGTTTTAGTTTTTTTGCCATAAAAGTTGTACGTCGGATGAAAACCGAATAGGATCTTCCACAAAAGGATAGTGACCTGCATCCTTATATATTTTTACGGATCCATCCAAGGTATTTTTTATCCATTCCGCTTCCTCTTCTGGGGAATCAAAATCGGGATCTTTGGAGCCCATCACTACAATGACATTTCCTGATACAAGTGGCAATGCAGCTTCGCATTCTTTTTTAGAAGCGAACAACATGGATCTAACAACTGCCATACGACCTTCTTCCTTTAGATTTTTTTTTAATTTTTCTGATCTTTCTTTTAAGTCTTTGGGAGGATGGAAAGGAAACAAAGATTCATAAAATGAAACCCAGGCAGCTGGTCCCCAAGGACCACGAAAGGCAAGTTGGATGAGTGCCTTCATTCCAAAAGACATTGGTTCTTTATCGCGAACAAATGGTCCAGACAGGACCAAACCCAAAACTCTTTTTTTTCTTTTGAACGAATGTACACAGCCGAAGCTGCGGTCATTGAATTAGCGATGATGTATACATTTTCCAAATCCTTCTCTCGAATGAATTCTAAAATATCTTCAGCAGTTTCCTTAGGCCCGTAAGAAGAAAAATTGATATCCGATTCTCCAAACCCACGCAAATCAAAACTATAAACAGAATTGTTTTTGGAAAGTATTGTGGCTAGTCCCTCATAACTTTCCTTTCTGTCTCCAATCCCTGGGAGGAAAATCAAATTTCGTTTGCCGTTTCCAAGTTGGGAATAAGCCACTCGACCTTCTTTTGTTTGAAAAAAAGAAGTTTTAAAGGATGTTGCCTTCGTAAGATCCTCTCCCCAAATAAAGTATGGAAACAAAAGTAGGAAAATCATAAAAAAATTGTGGTAGATTGTTTTCATGAAAACTAATGATATTAGTTTATTTAACTAATGCAATTAGTTTTTATGAAAGTTTTACTAAAAATGTTACTTTTTTCTCTAAACCCTGAATTTTCCGACTTGCCCTTCCCCTCTAACCGCAGATCATTCAATCACCCGAAAAAATTGGTGATCCATGTCCATTGTTACCTTCGAAGATAAAGAAAATTTTCCACTAGAGACGAACAAACCGGGGGCAACCATTCTGGAAACGGCCCTAAAACATGAATACCCGCTCTACCATCTTTGTGGGGGAAATGCTAAATGTACAACATGTAGGGTTTTTATTACCGATGGTCTTTCCTACCTAAGTTCACGAAATGAAAGGGAACAGACACTTGCTGAAAGAAAGGGTTGGCCATCTGAGATCCGACTCGCCTGCCAAACAGAAGTGTATGGAGATGTAACACTACGCCGAATCATAAAAGACAATAAAGATCTAAAAACAGTTACTAGTGAATCCAAATCTTCCAAAACCGGCGAAGAATGTTATGCAGTGATTCTATTTCTTGATATCAAAGGTTTTACCGCTTTTACCGAGTCAAGTTTGCCATATGATGTTGTTTTTGTATTGAATCGTTTCTTTCAAGAAATGAGTGAACCTATTATTAACAACGGTGGAGAAATTGATAAATTCATTGGGGATGGCATTTTGGCATTCTTCCAGTTGAAAAATAAAGACGAGGTCATCAAAAACGAAGATAGTTTACAAAAAGCTAAAAAGGAAACCATTCATTCGGCAATCCGTGCTTGCCTTCGTATGTTTGATCAACTTAAAAAGTTTAATTTTGAAATGAAAGATAGATTTAACTTTAGTTTTGACATTCGAATTGGACTCCATGCGGGAAATGTAATTTACGGAGATATTGGACATTCTGAATACAAAAGCCAAACTGTGCTTGGCGATACTGTGAATGTAGCGAGTCGTCTCGAGGCCTTGAATAAAAAAACAAATACTAACTTTTTAGTTTCTGATGAAATTTATAACTTAATCGGATCTTCGCTTTCAGTGAATAAAAAAGTAATCACTAGGCTTCGCGGAAAATCAGATAAAATGACTGCCTATTCCGTTCTTGGATTTAAAACTTCGGATTCTATCCTTAGGATTCAAAAATCCTTCGATCATGTTTTAGAGAACAACCCACGTTGGGCATTAGATTACATTGAAAAATTAAAAACTTTTGCGGAAGATAACTTACTTCAAAAAACCGATGAAGTAGAAAATTTAATTCCTCCAGATGAATTATTAGTTACCATAGAATCCATTATTGAAAAATTAGGAAATCCTAAGTCTTTAAAAAAAGAAATCTCTAAACTAACTTCATTCTATGAATTGGTTGGTATTTCTAAAAAAGAATTTCCTAAACTAGTCCCCATTCTTATCTCTTCGATCAGAGAAAATCTTCCTTCAGAATGGAATACCGACTTAGAATCGATCTGGAATCAAGTTACAATGGACCTCACGATAGAAACAATCGAATCTTAAAATCTTCCTTGCATTAGATTTACACTCTGACTTGATTAGATTAAAAAAATGCATCCAGATAAAAGAAAAAAACCATCCGAAAGTTGGATTCGCTTAACAAATACTATACGACAATTAATTCAATCAAAACAAGGCCCTGCGGCCATCCGTTATGGAATTACCTTGATTATACTCGTGATTTCATTCAACGTTTTTAACGTCATTAATAGTTACGTGGGACGTGATTTTATTTCCTCTATCGAACAAAAAAACTCATCAGCATTTTACACAAATGCAATCCTCTATGCAATTGTATTTATTATTTCTTCTGCTATAGGTTCTATCAATCGATATGCGGAAGAAAGATTAGGAATCCTATGGCGAGAACAACTCACCTGGAAGTTTACCGAAAACTATTTAACTGAAAGAACTTTTCAACAAATCATCGGCAATCCAGGAATTGAAAATCCTGACCAAAGAATTACGGATGACGTAAAAGCTTTTACCACAACTACAATTTCCTTCACCTTACTCTTTATTGGTGGTATTTTCTCTGCGATTTCATTTTCCGGAGTTCTTTGGAGTATTAATCCTATTTTGTTTTTGATTGCAGTTGCTTATGCTCTTTCTGGAACTGTATCAACTATCTTTCTTGGAAAATCTCTGATTCGTCTTAACTATGACCAGTTGGATATGGAAGCAAGTTACAGAGCAGATCTTTTGCATATCCGCCAACATGCTGAGTCCATAGCAGTTACCCATAGAGAAGCAAGAATGTCAGTAAGGTTAAAGTCTAGACTCCGGAAGTTAGTGAATAATTTCCGCAAACTCATCTCTATAAACTTACGACTAAGCTTTTTTACAAATAATTATAATTATTTTATTCAAATAATCCCTATGCTAGTCATTGCACCGAGTTATATGAGAGGGGAAATAGAATTTGGAGTGATTACACAAGCGGCACTTGCCTTTACAACGTTACTCAATGCATTTTCACTCATTGTCACACAATTCCAATCCATTTCTGCATTTTCTGCAGTTGTCAAACGATTGCATTCGCTGGAAGTAGCGATGTTACATTCGGAGTCGGAAGCAAAACAAAAAAGAGAATCCAATTATAGTTCCGATGAAATTAGTTTTGAGAACTTTACTTTATACTCCAATGATAGATCTAAACTTTTATTGGATCACCTAAATGTAAAAATCAAATGTAAGGAACGTTGGCTGATTACTTCCCCAGATGAAATCGTAAAACTCAGTTTATTTAGGTCCATTGCAGCGATTAGTAACCACTCCGAAGGGAAAATTAAAAAACCAAGTTGGGAAGATATTCTTTTTCTCCCTGAACAACCTTATTTACCGCCAGGAAGACTCCGCAATGTGATTGTACCTGCTTATAAAAACCTGGAAGTATCCGATTCAGAAATCCTTACAGAAATTAAAAAAATGGGCCTCGAAACTTTAGTGCGTCGATTTGGTGGACTGAGGACATTAAAAGAATGGAACGAAGAACTATCGTTAGCCGAAAAATATAAAATTGCTGTGATTCGTGTTCTCTTTGTTCAACCAAAGTTTTTGATTTTGGATCGACCAGGATCCAGTCTTGGTAAATTTGAAATTTCAAAAATTTTAAAACTCTTTCACAAACTAGGAGTCTCCACAGTTGTGATTGCAAAAGATGAGGAAACCGTTTTGGAATATGACCACCACCTAAATATTTCTCATTTTGGGAAATGGACTTTAAGTTCAAGCCACGGAAAAAGCAACGAATGAACCAAACGATTCAGAACCAATCGAATCTTCAATTCCAATTCTTATCCAATGGCAATGTCCATTCCATTCGTTTTGAAAATTTGTTAGTCAATCTCTATCTTGGAAACGAGATGGAACCTTGTACCAGTAATCTCTATCTAAGAATTCATTCCAAATCAAAATTGATATTAGCTCCTTTGTTTGGACCAAAATCAAACTCTCATTTTCAAATTTTAGGTTCTACTTATCATTGCAAAGGGAGTTGTTTTGGTCTAGATTATACTTTATATTTGGAACTTCATCCAAACCTTCCTTCCTGGAGATACAAAGTACAAATAATAAACCAAACCAAAGAAACTTTGGAATATGATTTGGTCTATGTGCAGGATATAGGAATTTGCGATTATGGTGCAGCCAGATTAAATGAATTTTTTGTCTGCCATTACATCCATCATGAACCAATTCTTTCAAACGAATATGGGTATGGAATTTTATCCAGACAAAACGAATCTGTATCAGGAAAACATCCTGCATCATTTTTGTTTAGTACCAATTCGATTGTATCATTTGCTACCGATGGTCTGGATTTATATCCAAATGGAATATACAACACACTTTCCACAAAACGAAGACAGGGTGAACACTCAATCCTCGGTTTAAACAGAAAGAAAACCACCCTCAATTCTGGTGAATCAGAAGAAACATGTTTTTATGGGTATCTATTTAGCGATCTAAAAACTTTAAAATCAATTCCTGAGTCAAAAGGACTCATCCAAAATATTTCCGCAGGATGGGAGAAAACTCCAAATTTTGGGAACACCTTTTCCAAAGCAAATCCTAGTCTTTTTACTACCGCAATACATAGGGAAGGTGAAACCATCAGAGAAACAGATTTAAAAACTTTTTTCCCAAACGAATGGCGAGAAGTGGAGTATTCCCCATCTGGGGTAATTCTTTCCTTTTTTACTGATACATCCACCCACGTGGTCTTAAAAGAAAAAGAGACCCTTTGCCTTCGTCCTCATGGACAAATTCTAAGAACAGGGATTAAAAATGTTCCTGACGAATCATCACTGACTGCGACCTGTTATTTTAGAGGAATATTTTTATCTCAACTAACAGAAGGTCATACAAGTATTAATCAATACTTATCACGTAACCATAGTTATCTAAGCTTATTTCAGTCATATGGATTTCGTATTTTTATGGAAGAGGATTCTGGTTTTGCATTATTAGAGTCACCTTCTTTTATGCGTATGGATCCAAACTTAGTCGAGTGGATTTACCTATGGGAAAAAGAAGTTTTACGAATCCAAGTGGATTCGACCAACAACAACCAAATTTCCATTTTATTAACAACAAACAATCTACAGGCGAAGCGATTTCTTTTCTCTTTTCATATCGCGCTAGACGGTGATAACGGAGCATTGGATCTTCCACCGGTTGTCACAAAAAACAAAACAGAAATCAAAATCCTACCAAACCAGAAATCCCCCCTATTCCATAGACTGGAAGGCAAGGGATTCCAATTGAATGGAGAAAACTTTGATCAATGGAAGATTTCGGATGATCGAATTTTATTTCAGGATGGAAACTCCAGAGGCCTGTCCTATCTTACTGCAATCGTCCAAGTTGAATCGAGTTTACAATTCTCTATCCAAGGAAATTTAGTTTCTGCACCTACACTAACAGAGATAAATGAAAAACATACACCTGTTTTATCATACAATAAAAGTTTACCAAAAATAAAAACTCAAAACTTAGAATCAAAATCCTTCGACCAAATCAAAGAAATACTTCCTTGGTTCGAACAAAACGCACGCATTCACTATCTTAATCCGAGAGGACTCGAACAATATTCAGGAGGAGGATGGGGGACAAGAGATGTTTGCCAAGGAGCTTTCGAATATTTGCTCGCTATGGGGGAAATTCAATCTTGCCGAACTCTGCTTCTCACTGTATTTGAGGAACAAAATGAAGATGGTGACTGGCCTCAATGGTTTATGCTCTTTCCCAGAGACAAATCGATACGAGCAAATGATTCCCATGGTGATATTCTTTATTGGCCGATCCTTGCACTCGCTACTTATCTAGAACGAACCAATGACCTTCCCTTTCTCGAAGAAAAAACGAAAGGAATTCATAACCAAGAACCATTTACGATCATAGAAGCATTAAAAAAAACAATTTCACTTATGAACAAACGTTTGGTGACAGAAACAAAACTTCCAATATACGGAAATGGCGATTGGAATGATTCCTTACAACCGGTAAAAGAAGAATTTAGGAACCATGCTGTCAGCACCTGGACTGCTGAATTACAATCTCTAACCTACAAAGCCTTAATCAAAATTTTCCATCTAACTGAGGATAAAGAAAATGAATCCCTCTTTCAAAGAGATCTAAAAATCATCGATCAAAATATTAAAGAATTATGTATGAAGGATAATATCCTTACGGGGTTACGTTATTTTGATGATTTGAATTCACAAAAGTTTTACTTACACCCAAATGATACAAAAACAGGAATTCGATACAGTATCCTTCCGATGATTTATGGAATTTTATCTGAGACCTTAGCCCCAAAAGAAGCGCAAAACCACCTAACAATAATAAAAAACGAACTCACTGGTCTAGATGGAGTGCGTTTATTCGATACACCAATTTCTTATTCGGATGGGAACAGCATAGAATTCAAACGCGCAGAGACTGCCAGTTACTTCGGAAGAGAAATTGGACTCATGTACACTCATGCTCATTTACGTTATTGTGAAGCACTCGCATATATGGGAAAATCCGAAGACTTTTTTTACAACCTGAACTTGGTAAACCCCATCGGTATCCAAACGAAGGTGAGTTCCTCTATGCCAAGACAGTCTAATTGTTATTATTCAAGTTCCGATGGCCAATTTTTAGATCGATACGAAGCAAAGGAAAACTATAAAGAATTATTAATTGGAAACATTCCACTAGAAGGTGGCTGGAGGGTGTATTCCAGTGGGCCTGGAATTTATATCAAACTTGTTTACGAATGTTTGTTTGGAATTCGTTTCTTTATTGATCACCTGGAACTAGATCCAGTCCTTCCAAAAGGATTAGATGGTTTGGAATGGGAAATCCAGATACACGAAAAAAAACTTAAAATCATATATCATGTAGAATCAGAAAATGCATGTATCGAATCCATTCACCTCAATGGTGAACTCATGGAATACAAAAGAATAGAAAACCGATACCGAAAAGGTGGAGTTAAAATCAGCTTATCTGAAATAAAAGATTTTTTACAAGATGATTTAAACCAATTAACAGTGATCTTGCGATAAACATAAAAAACGTGTAGGGAATTTTCCCCACACGTTTTCCGATTTTTCCTTTGCAAAAAGGAAGATTTAAATGGCGCTTTTTCCTTTTTCGCCAGTTCTGATTCGAATGACTTCTTCGAGAGGAGAGATAAAAATCTTTCCATCACCGATTTTTCCGTCGCCACTTTTTGCTGCTTTCAAAATCGCATCAACAGTTGGTTTTACGAATTCATCATTTACGGCAATTTCCAATCGAACTTTTCTTAGTAGGTTTACAGTGTATTCGTGACCACGGAATACTTCTGTTTTTCCTTTTTGTTGTCCGTAGCCTTGAACGTCTGATACTGTTAGACGATAGATTTCGTTTTTAGTTAATTCTGCTTTAACTTCTTCCAACTTATGTGGTTGGATGATTGCAATGATCATTTTCATAATGTTATACTCCTATTCCCTTAACCACGAGCTCGGATATTGAAATCAGGGTAAGCTTCTGCTCCATGTTCCCCAAGATCCAAACCACTGAGTTCTTCTTCTTCACCCACTCGGATTCCACCTGCAAGTTTCAACACATACCATAATATAAAAGATACTACAAATGTGAAACCGCCGATTGCAAGAATTCCGTAAAGTTGTGTTAAGATTGAAGGAACTTCTACTCCTGCAGGTGCACCTTCGTATCCAAAGATTGCCACAGCTAATGTTCCCCAAATACCACAAACTAAGTGAACTGAAGTTGCACCTACCGGGTCATCGATTTTGATTTTATCAAAGAATAGAACAGATAATACAACAAGAGCTCCGGACACTGCACCAATGATTGCAGCAGATGTAGGGCTTACAATCGCACAAGGAGCAGTAATACCTACGAGACCTGCCAAAGTTCCATTTAAAATCATACCAAGATCAGGTTTCTTCAAAATGATCCAAGCGGTTACAGTTGATGCAAGTGCACCAAGAGCAGCAGAAATGTTAGTGGTTACAATCACATGTGCCATTACACTTCCATCACCTACACCCATCGTAGAACCTGGGTTAAATCCAAACCAACCAAGCCAAAGGATAAGAGTTCCAAGTGCTGCAGAAGTCATGTTGTGACCAAGAATTGGTTTAATTCTACCATCAGGTAAGAACTTTCCTTTTCTTGCCCCTAGAACGATTGCACCAGCAAGAGCTGCCCAACCACCTACGGAGTGTACTACAGTAGATCCTGCAAAGTCATGAAAACCAAGACCTGCCAGCCATCCGCCACCCCAAACCCAGTGACCTGTGAATGGATACATTACTGCGACAAGAATAAAAGAGAAGATAAGGAAAGAATGAAATTTAATCCGTTCTGCGACTGCTCCAGAAACAATGGTTGCTGCTGTTGCCGCAAAAACCAATTGAAAGAAAAACTTTGCAAGAAGTGGGACACCTGTCCAGTTCATTGATGAATAAACACCTTGGTAAGCATCACCGATTGCAGGAGAGTTATCAGCTCCACCTAAGAAGAAAAGACCTTCGGTTGCCATAAAGGGAGATCCGTCACCAAACATCAAACCCCAACCAATTGCCCAATAAGAGAATGTTGCAGCTGCAAAAACGATAAAGTTTTTCGCAAGAATGTTCACGGTGTTCTTTGACTGTGCAAAACCCGATTCAACGAGTGCAAAACCGGCATTCATAAAGAATACCAACATACCAGCGACTAACACCCACAAGGTGTCTAAACCAACTGTTAAGGTTTGGATTGCTTTTGCTGTTTCCTCTGCTGGGTTCGCGACGGTTGCAGCTTCATCTGCAAAAAGGAACATCGGAACAACCAGGAGCAGGAAGGCGATTGATTTGAAATACTGTTTCATATTGCCATGTTTCCTTTCCATGTTATTTGCTTACTTACAGTGCAAGATTGGTACCCAAATTGAATTCTACGAGCCGAGGGAAGGAAAAAAAACGAATAGTGCCTAAAAACCCCCCATTTTGTCTAAATTCGCAAGTCAATCTCCTTCAACCCTCTTGGGATGGTCTTCCAAATATAAAACAATATGATTAATATAGGAACACATCGCACTATATTTGCGCATATATTGGTATATGGTTCTCACTGCATTCACAAAAAAAGAAACTGAATTACCTTTTTCCCCCTCTAATAAAGGTGACTGAGGAACGAATCCGTCTCTGCAATGCCAACCCCATCCAAACTGATCAAAAATACATTCTCTATTGGATGCAAGCCTATCGACGTTTTGATTCGAATCATGCATTTGCTTATGCCGTAAATCTCGCAAAAAAACATAACAAGGAACTGATTGTCTATGAAGGATTGCGTTCAGACTACCCTTGGAGTTCTGAAAGAATCCACAAATTCATAATCGAAGGTATGTATGACAACCAAACAAGAGCAGACGAACTAGGAATCAACTATTGGCCTTTTATAGAATCCAAAACAAACCCTGCATTTGGCATTTTAAAAAATCTATCCAAAGAAGCGGTTGCCATTGTTACTGATGACTTCCCTTGTTTTATCATTCCAGAACAAATTAAAAAATTATCTGAAAAAATAGACTGTCCTCTAATTGCCGTAGACAGTAATTCTCTCATACCACTTTCTCGATTTGAAAAAGAGGCAAGTGCCGCAAGAATTCTACGAATTTGGATTCATAAAGAATTTTTAAAAGCTATGCCTGAAAAAACGAAACAAAAATGGCTGAAAGTAGATTTAGGGGGGCTTCATAAAAATTCAAAACCGCCGAAAGGGTTTGGATTACCGGAAAATTTGGATTCCTTTTTAAAAACTATTGATTATAAAGAAAAAGTTCTTCCCGCTAAAGATGTGAAAGGTGGTCGAAATGAAGCACTCAAAATTTTAAAATCTTTTGTTTCAAAGAAATTACAGGAATATGAAACAGGTCGCTCCAATCCTAATCCACCGGAATTGACTGCGACAAGTGGTCTTTCTCCTTATCTACATTTTGGGTTTATCGGAATCGAAGAAATCTTTCAATTAGTTTTAGAAGTTTCCTCAAAAGGAAAATGGAATCCCGAAAGAATCAGCCATAATAAACCAGGAGACCGTGAACATTTTTATTCTGAATCTACCTCCGCCAATCACTTCTTAGATGAACTTATTACTTGGCGAGATATAGGATATTTATTTTTTTGGAAAACCAAACCAAGTAACATCAATTTAGCAAATCTACCCGATTGGGTAAAAACTAATTTTAATAAACATAAATCTGATCAAAGAGAGTATCTTTATACCTTAGAACAGTTTGAATCTGCACATACTCATGATGAACTTTGGAACGCAGCACAAACAGAACTTTTGAAAACAGGACGGATACATAATTATATGCGAATGTTATGGGGTAAAAAAGTAATCGAATGGACAAAAACCTACGAAGAAGCATTCCAAATTTTAGAACATTTGAATAACAAATATGCTTATGATGGAAGAAATCCCAATTCTTATACAGGGATTTTATGGTGTTTTGGTTTATTTGATAGACCTTGGTTTCCTGAAAGGAATGTATTCGGGAATGTCCGGTTTATGTCCTCCGATTCAACAAAAAAGAAGTTTAAAATGAAATCCTATTTGGAGTATATTGGTGAACTGAGCGGAACCTCCGACTCTTTGTTTCCATGACGAACCCAAACGATCCTAGCACATTTGAAGAAACAAAAACCAATTTTGAATCTATCTACTTTTACTTTGTCATTCTATTTAATGACTCCATACATGAGTTTTCCTATGTTGAAGATTGTTTGATGAAACTTTGTTTCAAAACAAAAAAAGAAGCCAAACAAATAGCTATGGAAGCACATACAAACGGCAAAGCAGTTTGTTTCCAAGGAAGTATTGAAGAATGCGAAACCGTTGCAGAAAATATGACAAACGCAAACTTAACAGCAATCCTTGGTGTATGAATCTTTAAAAAAAAGTTTCAACAAAATTTTTGCCATTCCCTATGGCAATCCGATCCACCTTAAGGTGAGTTAGTTTCGCAAATAGGAGATGGCCAAATTCATGTAAATATACTGAAATATAAAAAAGATATTTGAGTCTCTTCATATTTCTTTTAATTTAATGTAAACAAATCATAGACTATCCCCATCAAATCAAACACCTGGTCTTGGTTTTACCTTTGTCACAAAATACACTTTAACCGGTTCTGCTTTTCCTTTTAAGGTAAGCTCTTTGATATCTTCATATTCGATATACTCACTCCCACCCGCAGCAAGATAAGCTGCTTCCGATACAGCTACTTTTCCTGGGATTCCATGACTTTCCAATCTTGCCGCAGTATTGACTGCATCACCAATCACAGTATAATCCATACGTTTGACTGAACCTATGTTACCCACAATGGCCTCTCCATAATTGACACCAATTCGCAAACGAAAGGTTCCAGGAGGAAGTCCTAAATCTTGATTAATTTCTTCCATACGTTTTTGCATGTCTACAGCACAAGCAATCGCATGGTATGCATCTAATTCGGTTTGTTTAGGTGCACCCCAAAAAGCCATAATCGCATCACCAATAAATTTATCTAAAGTTGCTGAATAATGAAATATCAAATCAGACAAGGACTCAAAAATTGTATTTAAATTTTGTAAAACAACACCTGGAGGATTTTTCTCAGCAAAAGTTGTAAATCCGACAATGTCAGAAAATAAAGTGGCTATATGTTTCTCTTCTCCACCTAACTTTATATTATCGGAAACAATGGTTTCCATAACGGCAGGTGAAAAATATCGAGAGAGTCTTTCTTTTTCTTCTCTTTGTTTTTCCACAAGTCTTCGGGAATCTATCATATTTTTAACAATCGAAAGTGCAACTGATACAGAAAAGGCAGCAAATGCATAATCTTTTAAAAAGGTATGACTAGGATACCATTCCCATTGCATCTCAACAAAGATATCATTGAGGATAAGCGAGATAAAAGCTAAAAAACCAAGTGATACAGTTCCCATAGATGGAACTTTTCTACCAAGAAAAATAATATAAAACAAGGTTCCGCCAAGTAAAATCGTCACAAATGTCCAATAAAAGAAAAACTTAGAAAGAAAAAATAGGTTAGGTGAAAGAATTACCACTACCATCGACAATACTCCCGCAATGTCAATGTATCGATTAGTGACGGCAATCCAACCGTATCGAACATGTGCAAAACGAACTATGAAGTTAAAAAGTAGATGTACAAGTCCTATCCAAGCAAAATATTCTATTTTTTTGATCCAAAATCCATCGCCAATAATTGAATAAATGATTTGGCTTTGAAACAAAGTGTTTAATGCCATAAAAATTGAACCTAATGCAAAGTAAATGGTCGCATCGTCTTCGTTTCTAAACAAAAATTGCCAATATAAATAAAAGCTACCAAGTAATAATGTGAGTACGATGACAAAAATCTTTTTGAAATCGTTCCAATATTCAGCTCGTTCAGCATACTTGACAGATGACAAATAAAACTTATCATGTGACAAACCAGGACTTAATGGGTATTTTGCATACACTCGAACTGCAAGCACATTGGGTTCATCAGTTTTTAGTTGTTCTATGGGAATTTGGTAAAATCTAATTTTATCACTATAAAGTGATTTGTCTTCTAACGTCGTATCAACGTCTGTATCCAGATGAAGGCCTGTACCACCAATAAACTTTCCATTCCAATACACGGCATCTGCTTGGCTGATCTGACCCAATCGGATTGTTAAATTTCTGGATTTAAATTTCGAACGTATATCTTCTTCTGAAATCTGAATTTCTGTTCGGTACCACGCATATCCTCGGTAGGTGTTTTGAAACTGATCGAAGTCAGGGAAATACAATTCCCCATCCCCATCTCTCACCTTGTCCCAAGCCGTTTGGATTTGAAACCCTGAAATCCATCCATTTCGCACCGATTCATCCAATTGAGGCTTTGCATGTGCAAAACGCAAAGCTTTGGTTTGTCCGTTTTCTTCATCTAAATATAAATCATCTTCATTTTCTTCTGTCACAAGAGGAGAATCTCCCGGTTTAAAACTCCATTTATGAACTGTTTGGCCAAAAGAGGTCTCAGACCTAAGGTCCAAAATTTGATTGGTGAGCAGAACCTGGGCAGAAAGGTTTGAGAGAAATCCCGTAAAACTTAGGATGCTGAGAAATAAACAAAAGAGTCTTTTCGAAAAAACCATGTCGGAAATCATATTAAAATCAAAAGGAACTGGCAAGAATAAAACATTGGACAAAGTCATTGTGGAAAGTTTAGATTCTGATTTTTCAGGAATCGTTACAGCACCTAACGGAAAAAAGGTGAATGTTTTTTTTGCCTACCCTGGCGATGAATTAACTGTTGAGTATGTCAAACGAAGGCCAAGACAAAGATCTTTACGTATTAATGAAACAATCAGAAACCATGAATGGAATTTAGTAAAATGTAATGTGTTTGGTGAGTGCGGAGGATGTACGGGCCAACATATCGAATACAAGGAACAACTTAAATTAAAATTTTCACCAATTCTCGAAGGATTTCAAAATGAATTAGGTATCTCTATTCATTCCATTCCTTCCGAACAAATTTATGAATACAGATCCCGAATGGATTTTTCTGTTTTCCCAGGGCCCACCATTGGACAAAGACAACGTGGAAATTTTCGTAAAGTTGTCCCTATTACATCTTGTTCCATCCAATCTCCCTGGGCAAACAAGGCCCTAAAAGATGTACAGTTTATACTTAACCAAATGCCAGAAATCATTTGGGACAGGAGATCCGAAGAAGGTGGACTAAAATATCTTACCATTAGAAAAGCACAAAACACCAACGATGGAATTTTAATTTTTACTTTTACAGATGGGTTTGAATCACATCCATCCATGGAAAAATTTCGAAACCTTTGTTTGGAATCACTTACACAAGAATCATTAGTTTATTGTTATAACCGACCAAAATCAGAAGTTTCTGCATCTGGGCGACCGGAAGTTTTACGTGGGAAATCAACTTTTACTGAATTAGTCCTTGGCAGAACGTTTGAGATCCCCTTTGATTCTTTTTTCCAACCAAACCCAAATGGATTTTTGCCAATCTTATCCTTTATCAAAGAACGTTTGCCAAAATCAGGTAAAAATTTGATCGATTTGTTTTGTGGTAATGGTTTCTTTTCTCTGTTATACGGTGAATCTTTTGAACATATCGATGGATACGAACTCACAGAATCCTCTATTGAAATTGCTTCAAAAATATTTGAAAAAAAATATCCAAACAAATCCCACACTTTCCAAATTGCCAATTTGTTTATGTCAATTGAACAGCTCAAATTACGAGAAAATGCTACTTTGATTTTAGATCCACCCAGGGCGGGAGCCGGAAAATTAGTCAACCAATGGATTCGCGATTTTGGACCCGAGTATGTTTTCTATGTCTCCTGCAATCCTTACTCACAAAAAGAAGATGTATCGATATTTCTGCCTAAGTATGATTTTGTTGATGGAATCATCATCGACCCTTATCCACACACCCCTCATACAGAATCTGTGTTATTCTTTCAAAGAAAACCCATATAAATTCCCTTCACCAATTTTGAAATTTCTCCGAAACTAGTAGTGAGGGTACTATGAAGATTCAAAAATCGATTATCATTTTATGTCTGGCCATTTTGGGGCAAATCGGTTGTGCGAGTGTAATGGTAACTAACTGGTCTCCCGAAGAACCCAATTTTAAGTCAAAACCGGTGCGTGTATTTCTAGGTTATGCGACAGATGAAGAAGTATTTAAATCAAATGGTGAAATCATTGTTCGTGATGCAAATGATCTCACCATTAAAAAAGTTTATGATTTTTTATCATTAAATCCTACAGCACTCAAAGCTCCTATCTCTATTCACAGCAATTCCGAATGGATTGAATACAAAGGTGTGAGTTACCGTGGTTCTATTTTACTCAAACCAATTGAAGGAAAAGTTTTTATCATTAATTTAGTACCAATCGAATTGTATCTTTTGTCAGTTGTTCCATCTGAAGTGAGTGCCTCATGGCCAAAAGAAGCCCTAAAAGCACAAGCTGTTTGCGCAAGGACTTATGTTGTGAGAGAAATGTTGAACCGAAAAAAACAAGAGTTTGATGTTGATACTTCGACTAACACGCAAGTTTACAAAGGAAAAAACAAAGAACATAAAAATACAACTGAGGCTGTTTTTGAAACAGAAGGATTAATTCTAATTCATAAAGGGCAACCCATCCAAAGTTTTTTCCATTCCAATGCAGGTGGATATACAGAAGATCCCATCAATGTTTGGGGAAGTCCAGTTGAATACTTAAAACCAGTTCCATCAGAATATGATAAGGATGGAGAACAATATGCATGGGAAGAAAAATGGAAAACTGACTTTATCAATTCCAACTTACGTGACTTAGGTGTTGGTGAAATCCAAGATATTATTGTTGCTAGTCGTTTCCCCTCTTCCCGAGTAAATGAAATGGAAATCATAGGAACATCTGGATCAAAAAAAATCAAAGCAACGGAGTTTCGAAAAAAATTAGGAGCTACCAAACTCAAGTCGACTCGATTTGGAATTCGCAAAGAGGATTCAGGGGATTATTTTGTCAAAGGCCTTGGGTCTGGTCATGGGGTTGGGATGTCCCAATGGGGAAGTTTTGCTATGGCAAAAAGCCAATTCAACCACAGAGAAATCCTACAGCATTACTTTAAAGGAATCGAATTCGCAAGAATAGTTGCCAGATAAGTTGGGAGTTTTTGGTTTCCTTAGTCCTATGATTTTAGAATCTGACTTTAGGTCCCTATCTGAATGGCAACTGTTGAAGAATATCTTTCCCAAATCAAAGACCTGACGATTGTACCGCCAGTCTTACTTTCCGTACTTTCCCTAGATGACGACAATGAACTTTCCTTTGGAGAGTTAGAGAAAAAAGTCCAATCTGACCAGGTGCTCGTGGCGAGACTTTTAAAACTTGCCAATTCACCTTTTTTCTCTCGTGGTAATCCAGTTGCCAATATGAAACAAGTCATCACTCGTTTAGGATTCAAAACTGTTAGGAGCATGGTGGCGATGTCTATGACAGACTCCCTCTTCAGCCAAGGAAATTATAAAAAATTCCGTGATGAAGTTTGGGATCATTCGGTTGCAAAAGGGATTTTTGCACAAATCCTCTGTGAAGAAAAAAAGCTAAAAAAAGAAGCAGAACTTGCAATCACTTGCGGACTTATGCAAGACCTCGGACGAATCGTACTCAATACCATTGATCGAAAAAAATATGTGGAAGTGTTAACTGAATTCCAAACTTCTGATTTAAGCTTGATATCGTTAGAAAAAAAATCTTTCGGTGTAGATTCATATGAGATCGGAAGTGCCGCAGCAAAACTCTGGAAAATGCCAAATATCATCATCGCCTCGATAGATGATTTATCAAAACCGGTTACGGAACAAACCGTTCTAGGACAGATTATAGGATTTGCAGGTGTCATTGCAAAAGCAACAGGTCATGGAAAACAAGAACCTGGTATGGATGAAAAATTTGAAGAATACAAATTGGCTCTTGGTGTAGTCGTTGAAGATAAAAAAGAATTTTTTGCTTCAAAAGATCAAAAACTAAAAACCAACGAACTGTATCAGTTCTGTAGCACACTTTAAGTTCGAATTACCCATCTACTTCTTGTTATATGTTATATAGGTTTTACACTGAGAATTCGGTGTAAACCTTCTTTTCCCTTTATTTTTACAGGTTCTAATTCTTCGTATTTGTATTTATTAGCATAATCCTCCGGTAAAAAATTATACAATCCTTCTGAAACATATACTTCCATAGGTTTTGCAATCGACTCCAACCGACTTGCCATATTAACCGTATCCCCTACTGCAGTATAAGAAAGTTTTTGAAAGGATCCCACATTTCCAACGATAGCATTTCCCGATGCGAGACCGATTCCAATCTGTGGAACAAAACCATATATTTGTTCCCACTTGGGTTGCCATAACTCAAATACTTGCACCATTTCCACAGCACAATCCAATGCATTTTGCCGATGGTCTTCCTGAAAAACTGGTGCACCAAACAAACACATGATGGAATCTCCAATGTACTTATCGATCATTCCACCATATCCAAGAATCACTTCGGTCATTGCGGTAAAGTATTCGTTTAAAAAAGAAATCACCTGTTCCGGTTTCATTTTTTCAGAAAGTGTCGTATAACCTCGAATATCCGAAAACAATACAGAAACTTCCTGTTCTTTTCCTTTTTGATCCAAAGAAAGTGTATTGTTCATCAAACTTTCAACAATTACAGGATCTACATACATACCGAAAACATTTTGCATTTTCTTTTTTTCGGTTTCCAGGTTCAGTTTCTCTTCGTATTCTTTTTCTAATTCTTTTTTGAATTTTTTTACCATCGAGTTCAAATCTTGAATTTCAGTTTGGTTCATTCCATACAGGTTTTGGAACCTTTTTAAACTATCATCCATTTGAATCGAGACAACTTTTTTGCGATAAATTTCACGGAACAAATTTCTGAATCGATGTTCCAGTATGTTTTTCTTTAACCTTCGTTTGCCGAAGTATTCGTTAATTCCTAGTTGAAAGGCCTGGATGGGAAGTTGTTTTCCTTCGGCTTTTGTAAAGACAACAACAGGAAGTTCTGATGGACCTGCTAGATCCATAATCATTTCTAATACCGATTCGGGTGAATCTTCCAGTTCGGGGAATTGGACTTCAGTAATCAAAAGATCATACTGAGCTTTTTTGATTTCCAGAGCCCCATTTTCGAAAACGGAGCGCCAAGTTAACTCGATGTAATCTCCAAACCACTCACTGAGCAGTTGGGAGATTGTGTCATACGATTTCTTTTGAGGTTCTAGGACCAGGACACGAACGATTTCTTCTTTTTCTAAATCCACGCACCTTATTTTTCATTCTCTAAAATTTTGTGAAGCGCCTCTTGAAACTGGAAGGAAAATCTTCCCATTAAAAGTCGAAAACCTTGTAAAATGACGTCTGGCCTAGGGGGATCTCCTGAAATATAGAGATCTGGTTCCTTGGGTAATTTCCCCATCGGATACAAACCTCCGCTCACTGCCTCTGTTCCGCATGCGATGAGAGCCTTTGGCTCGGCCATCACTTCCCATGCAGTTTCCAGTGGTGCGGCCATATTTTGACCAACGGGGCCGGAAAATACAATAGCATCAGCATGTTTAGGACTGGCGACACAACGAACCCCTTCTCTTTCCGAATCAAAAACGGAATTGAAAGATGCATTTAACTCCGACTCCACTGTATTGTTTCCACAAGCAGCAACTTCCCTATAAAGAAAACCTCGTTTCTTAGTTAATTTCTGAAATAACTGTTGATTTGCAGTCAGTGAAAAAGGTAAGTCAGTCACCTTTTTCATTCGGCCGGAAACGTAAGTGACTTTCAATTCATCACGATTTAGGGCAAAGGTATAAATAAAACCGGAATCCCTCAGTTTCCCATCCGAACGTTCTGTACAGAGTCCACATTGTAGGCATTTGCCATAATCAAATTGAACTTCTGAATCTGAGATGATCCGAATTGCCTTTGTAGGACAGACCTTCGCCGACTCAGATAAATTTCCAGAACCTTCTCGCATCTTCTTTGTTGGGACTGGAATTCCTCGACTCGTTGGATGGACTGGAGAAGCAGTATTAAAATTTAATACGTTCTTAGGGAAAAGAAAACTTTTTAATTCATATAGAAAATTCATAAATCAAACCCAACATAACTAAGATTAAACGATTTATTGTTTAGTGGAAAATCACCAACTTGTTCGCCTCGAACTGCTAACTCCAAGGCATGCCAATTTAGAACGGATGGATCTCTGATATAAGAGTTTTTAATCAAACCTTCAGAATCAAACTCCAAAGACACAAGAAGTGGTCCACGCCATGCTTCGACAGCAGCAGTATAAATTCCAACCTTTGGCTTTAAATCATTTTCATTTGGATTTATGGTTCCCGAATTTTTATCTGACCATAAAAATTCCCAATCAACTTCATCCAGTTGAGATTCAATCCAAGCCAATGATTGTTCAATTTCCGAATAACGAATGTACATACGAGCCCAAACATCTCCATTGTAATGATGATGTTCTTCTTGTAATGGTAAAGCTTTCCAACCAGGGTAATCTGGATGATTGATTCTCAAATCATCACCGACGCCTGCCATCCGAGCTACCATTCCTAAAAATCCGTGTTTTTGGACATCCAATTCAGAAATAAATCCACAGCCTTGCATCCGCTCTTTCAAAGTAGAAACAGAAAGAGCTCGTAAAATTTGAGGACGAACTTTTTTGAAATATACTTTTTTCAAAATAAAAAATGCATCTTTTGCTTGTTTTGCGGTGATACGTTGGTTAACTCGAACTCGACCCGGCCTCACTACCGCTTTTCCAAATCGATTGCCAGTCCATGTTTCCATAAGACCGAGTGCCGCACCTCGATCGGTAACACAAACTCCATACAAAGGATAATAACCAATATCCTCAGAAATACCACCTAAATCCCCGATATGAACCGCAATCCGTTCCAACTCAACTAGAAATGAACGAAATAAAGAAACACTCTTTGAAACAGAGATTCCATACAATTCTTCATAAATTTTAGTAAATGCAGTCGCATAACCAACGCTTGTATCACCAGAAATTGTTTCCGAAAATGACATCACATCTGACATAGGTTTTCCGTGAATTTTTTCGCGTATTGCCCTATGTTGAAATCCTAATCGAATTGTGAGGTGACGAATGACTTCCCCTTCCACAACAAACCGGAAGTGACCAGGTTCAATGATTCCTGCATGAATTGGTCCGACTGCATGAGAATAAGTTCCTTCATGAAATGGAACAAACAATCCATGGTAAGATAAATCTCTAACAATACCTGTTTTTTGGTGTAAAGAGAGATTTTTTCCTCTATTATCAGATAAATAATCATCTTCTTTTAATTCGGAATAATCTTCCACGCCCATATCTTGGCCGAAGGCATGTCTCACAAGCCAAACTGGATATTGTGGATCTAATAAAAAATCAATATTACTTTTTTTAGATCCTACTTCTTCCCGAACCACTTTTTGGTCACGGATAATAAACTGGTGATATACACCATCAAAATTAGTAACGCCTGTTATCTTTTCCATATATGTTCTGCCATTAAATAGGTTAAGCCGTATGTCCCAACAGTTACGGTGAATAAAAAACTGAACCAAAAGAATACCAAACGTGTTTGTAATATTCCATAAACACTTGATTCAAAGTTTCGATTGGGCAATCGAACCAAAGGCAATACTTTATTAAGTGCTATGAAGAAGAAGATTGCCCCAACGATGGGAAACAAAAACAAAAAGAACATTCTTTGTTTGATTGCAATTTCAATGACTTTTAAATCTAAAACAAAAACAGGGGATAATGGAAAAACAAAAGCAACAAGTAGTGCTAGTAAATACATATACAATGCTTTATGGCTCAAAGATGCTTTTTCCAAAATCTGTGAAATGTTTCTTTTTCCTGCATCCATTCGTAAAATCCCCATTGAAAGGAAAACAAGAAGTTTCACTAAAACTGTTGTAGCCAATAAAAAATAAAACACATCATCAGTTACATCTAACCACAAAAACAAGGTCAACATACCTGTATGAAATAACGCAACTTTTGCCGAAATTCTGCGAATGTCTTCACGTGAGAATAGAATTAACGTCGAATAAAGAATGGTCAAAACTCCGATAAAAAGCAATCCATTCGCCGCATTAATCATATGTGGATTGATTTCGCGTTCCAACTGAATCAGAGGACGAACAGCAAGTACTACACTTACTGGCACAAATGATGCAATCAAAGAAGAAATTTGACTTGGGCTCTCTGCATAGGTATCTCCCACCCAAAAATGGTTTGGCACAAGTCCCAATTTTCCACTATATCCATATACAGTAAGAAGGATTCCAGTCTCAATTAACAATCCGCTTTGACCAACTAACCCTTGCTTTAAGGAAGAAAAATCCAAATTATCAAGCGGAGTAGAAGCAAAAAGTAAAATCACAATCCCTAAAAATGCTAAACCAAGTGCATAAGAATTGATCAATAAAAATTTCCAACCAACATGGAAGGAACGTTCTGTTCCACTGGAAGAAATTAACAATGCGCCAAATAAAGTCGATGCTTCAATTAAAATCCACTTGAGTACAATGTTATCAGTAAACCAAGAGTAAAACAAAGAACCAAAGAAACAAATCTTCAAAAGACTCCATAACCATATCCGAGTTTGCCCTTTTGTTGGTGCAAAAACAGAAACTAGAAAAATAATTACGAAGGCGAGAACACCTGAAAAATAAAACAATTCTTTCATCATATTTTTCTCTCCTTAGTGTGCATATGAGGAGAGAGTTGTAAAATTCCTCCAGAAACAATCACAAGAATGGCATCTAAAAAGGAACCAAACTCAAGTCCTACTGGTAACCCTTTATCTAAAACCATTGTTAAAACAAAAATTCCATTCTCAAAAACACAAAATCCAGCAATGAGTGCAAGCCAGTTTCGCCTAACAACAAAACAAAGAATTCCAACGTATACCAATAAGATCACGTAGATTAGTCCTATTTTATGAACCGGTATGGTTAAAACGGGAACCCCTTCGGTTATCTTTACTGCAAGAACCAAACCAAGCACCATAAATAACAATGTTGCTAAATACCCAAATCGGGGAGCTGTGCTTTCATTCATTTTTGATTTATTGGCTGTCCAGTTTAAAACCCACGGAGTTAGAATTCCCTTAAACAAAACAACCATAACAATCAATGAAATTTCGTGTTTCCATTCACCTTCATGTGTTTGTAATACAGGAAATATCAAAAGAAATCCCTGGATACTTAAGAAGAAAATAATGCGACTAAGTCGATTTTCTACTAAAACAACAACGCCGGTGAGTAATAATAATAAATAGATAAAATCGTATATCATAATAACCCTTAAGACAACTTAACCAATGTGCCTAATATCAAAATTGCAATGAATGTAAGTCCCATAAATTCGGGAATCCATGTCCACTTCCTCCGAACACTATTCGATTCCCAAAACCCAAGTATGATTGCAAGTAATATGACCATTGGAGCAATCATTAGTTCACGAGCGAAACTATCCAAAACTTCATTTTTGAATAATTTAGAATGTTCTAGGGCCAATTTTACAAGAAAAACAAGTAAAGTAGAAAGTTTGATTGAACTTGCCAACTCAAAAATTCCCAACTGTTTTCCTGAAGCTTCCAAAATCATCGCCTCGTGTACCATCGTTAACTCCAAATGAGTTCGTGGATCATCGAACGGTGGTTTAGCGAGCTCAGCAAGAATTGCAATAAATGACAATGACAGAAAGAGTAAGCCAATCAAAGCACCTTGCGGACTAACGGATATTTCTATATGAGACTGAGCGGCGAGAATCATTAGAATAAATGTTGGTTCAGCCATAACAGAAAGAAGGATTTCTCTCCCAGATGCCATTCCTCCAAATGAAGAAGCACCCTCCATCGCAAAACTCACGTAAGAGAATCGATACAATGCCAAAAAGAACGGAATCAATATAAATGGAGCCCATTCAAACAACACAACGCTCCAAATCATCAAAGAAGAAAATAATGCCACTCTTGGTGCCAAATGTGTAAAATCAGAAATATTAGTATGGGAAATAGGATTCTTTCTCAATGATTTATCCACTTCCCAAAAGAACTGAAGTAATTTTGGCCCACGTCTTCCTTGAGCATAAGCACGCACTTTCCGAATAATACCCGTTAGCAAAAAGGGCATTACAACAAACAAAACTAATAGATATAAATAATATAACAATGATGAATACATCTATATACCTCCAAAATCACCCAAAATTAATAATGAGAAGATGAAAATCAAAAACATAGAGGAAATCGCCAGATATTTACTCACATCTTCTTCCTTTGGATGATTCGTTGCAGACACAAATCGAGTTCCAAATCTAAACAAATATGAAATCCCTTTTATCAGGAAAGAATCTACCTTTGACTCTCCGGCTTTATTTAGAAAATACCTACCAAGGGAGTTTCTTAATGGTTCAGAAAAAACAGAGGTCGGTATAGAAAGTTCATGTCCACTGTATCCTCCTCCACAATCCCAGTTTTTCTTTTTTGGTTCCCCGTATTTTTTTAATTGGTAACGATCATATAATCGAAAAACAAACACAGCACCAATAGTTACATAAGAAACAATTGACAATGTCCAAAACCAATCCGCTAACAGTGGATCTACGAAGGGACTTAACATCGGAAGTTTAACAAAATAAGGTATCACCAAAGGAAAAATAAAAATTACCAATGACAAACTAAACAATGAAATTTTTACCCATATTCTCTTTTGCGGTCCAAAAGGTTGGATGTTGATATCTTTTCCAGGAGTAGACAAAAACAAACTTAAGAACAACTTAATATGAGTAAATCCGCCGAGAACAATCCCAAAGAAAATAAAAATCATCGATGGTAAAAGGAAAATAGAACGACCAATGGGCATATCCAAGATACGAGCATTCAGATAAAAATATGTTGCTTCAGAAACAAATCCCAAAGTGCCAGGAAGAACAGCATAACTAAACGTTCCTGCTCCGACCAACAAAGGTGAAATCCCAAGCAATCGCCCAATACCTTTTAGCTCATCGCTGGAACTGGAGTTTTTTAATCTTGCAACCATACCAATAGAAAACAATTGAAATGTTTTAGAAAAAGAATGATGAAACAATCCAAGAAAAAACAAAATCCGAAATGAATTACTTAGGTTCATCAACTCAGAATCAACCGAAAACTGAAACATTCCTGCAATGATCAAACACAACCAAAGAAAGTTAATTGATTCAACAGAACTATATGCTAATGATATTTTTGGATCTTTATGGAAAAAACTAGTGATACCACCGAAGAAAATCCCGAGTGCTGCCAGCGGAAATAAAATTTGATAAATGATCGGATCTAACTGGTTAGGTAGCACATAACGATAAAATAACAAAAGTGGAAAAACTTCGAGAACACCGGCAAAGGAACCAAGTGCATGCGATGGACCACCTTCGTTTACTTTTGGTATCCATAAATGAAATCCCGAGAATCCAGATTTAATAAGAAGACCAATTAAAAGTAAAATCGTTCCAACATTATCGCCATCGGGTAACATAACCCAGGCGGCAAGAAACAAAGCGGCAATACCTGAAGCAAGGAGTAATGATCCCAAACTTTCAATCTGTTTTTTTCCAAATTCAGTACCTGAATAAATCAATATGGTGGAAAATGAAGTTACTTCCAAAGCAATGGGAAGAACGAGCGACTTACCAGATAAATAACAAACACCAAGTGCTGACCAAAAAATAACGTATCCAATGGTGACTTTGTTTTTTTCCTTTGGTTCATAAGACTGAACCAACATAAATGAAGAAAACCCAATATACGCCTGAATGACAAGTCCAACTAAAATGGGGAAGTCAACCGACAACACATCATAATCAGAAAACAAAAATATAGCGAGCGGCGAAAGCGCAGATATACCCACTAAAACCGATCTGAAGATTGAAATCCTTTCATCTTCTAACATAACTACCTCAAAAATTAAATTTTAAAGAAATAAGTGTGTTATGTGAAATTTGGTGATCCCCTACGATCAGGGAACTTAATAGAAACTATATTAGGTGCAAGTAAAGTAGCAGTTAAAAAAGAATGAATTCGAATGATAGAAATAGAAACAGTAAGAGCGGTCACATATAATAAACCCTCTTCTTCGCCAGGTGGTTGTTCTTCGAAACTATTTTCGGAAGTGAAAATTTCGCCAGACTCGGTAAACTCCGCAATTGATGTCCATGCTTGTGATTTACCAAATACTAAAACTGAAACGATTAGGATGTAAAATATACGTGCTAACAATCAGTTTTACCTTAATCTTGATATTCTCGACTGTCTTATATATGGGAAGTTATTTTTAGTGAGTAGTGAAAAAAAAGAACCTGTCATAAAAACAGCCATCCATATCAAAAATGTAAACAAAAGTTTCCAACAAGGTGAGATCACCATCCCTGTTTTGAATGATATTTCATTCGAAATTGCTGAGAAAAAACTCATTACCTTGATGGGGCCGTCGGGAAGTGGCAAATCAACACTATTGAATATCCTCTCTGCCATTGAGTCAGCAGATTCGGGACAAATCACTGTATTTGGAAACAAACTCTCTGGTGCCACAGAACAAGATCTTACCATTTACAGACGAAAAACAATTGGAATCGTCTTTCAGTTTTTTCATTTATTTCCATATCTTACAGCGATTGAAAATGTTTCCCTACCTCTATATCTTGCGGGGATTACAAAAAGGATGGCAGAAGCCAAGGCAAAAGAAGTCCTCTCCCTTGTGGGACTTAGTCACAGAAGAGATTTCACACCAAAAGAAATGTCCGGCGGTGAAAAACAAAGAGTTTCAATTGCAAGAGCAATAATCCACCAACCAAAACTAATCCTCGCAGATGAACCTACTGGAAATTTGGATTCATATTCCTCTGAATTGATTATGGACTTATTTGTTCGATGTGTTCACGAGTTAGATATTTCGGTATTTCTTGTTACACATAATGAACAAATTGGTCAATCTGGAGACATTAACCTGCGAATGTTAGATGGAAATATCAAATCCAAATGAAAATGGTTTACTATTCTTTTATACTTGGTTATTTCAAAGACCATTTTTCAAAAATGTTATTGTCCATTGCAGGAATTAGTTTAGGAATTGCTCTATTTGTAAGCACACAGATCAATGCTTGGCGTGCAGAACAAAGTGTTCTCGACCAAATGATTGGTTATAACTCTGAAAATTTTACGGGAAGGTATATTTCGAACCACCAGAGCCAAGGTGCAAACGACCGTTTTTTAAAAAAAGTGGATTCGGAGTTACCCGAAAACATTCGGATTGAACCAGAGTTACAGACAAAAGCAACTTACTCTCTTTCAGAGAACCAAATCCAAAGTATTCCTGTAGTGGGAAGAGACATCCTATTAACGTCTACGATCTTGCCGAAAAAAAGTGATACGAATCTAATTCCAAAGTATTTTATTAGTATAGCACTTGCCAATCAGCTAAAAATACAATCGGAACAAAAAACAATTTCTGTCTGCGATAAAGAAATCCAGTTACGGCATGACAATATTCAAATTTTACCTATGGAAGGAATTTTTTTAGTTATGGATATCACCAGGTTACAATCCATTTGTAATCTAAATAACCAACTTACATCCATTTGGCTAATTAAAGAAGATAATACAACAAACATTCAGAATATCATTATTCAAAATTCAGACGAATGGACTTATGAATCCAAAGAACAAATATTGGAACGAGCTGGCGCGGTATTAAGTTCACTAAAAATAAACCTAACGATTGTTTCACTAGTATCTGTTTTAATTTCCTTTTTTATGGTCTCAAATATGTTTACTGGACTATATTTATCCAGAAAACGTGAATTCGGAATTTTGTTATCAATTGGTTCAGACAAAAAGGATAATTTCTTTTTATTTTTAACGCAATCTATTGTTATAGGGGCTTTAGGGGGAGTGACAGGCGTGTTATTAGGCATCTTGATTGCTAATACAAATTTTTTGACAACGGTGAACACGATCACTGATGCCAACCAAATTAGTTCTTACCGACGTTTCCCCTTCTCTATCATTTTATTAGGCATTACCATTTCCATGGTAGGATCCATTCTTGCATCAATTTACAATTCATACAAAACTTTTCGGATTTTACCGATTGATTTGATCAGGGAAAAAGATTCGGAAAAATCTTTCCTCCTTTTCGGACTTTCAAAAAAATCAAATTTTAATATTTCTCTCTTCTCACTTGCCATAGGAATTTTTTTGGGGCTTCTCAATATTTCCAAACTAATCGTTCCTGGAATGATTGGAGTTGGATTTGTAATCCTTAGCTTTGTATTGTTAAATTTTTTATGTTTGCCTTTTATCATCCAACTAATAGACAAACTCTTTTCTAAATTTAAGTTCCTGCCTAGCCTTAAAATCGGTTTAAAAGAAATTCAATCAGAACCTTGGAAACATGGACTGACCGCTTCGACTATCATGTTATCAAGCTCCCTTGTATTCACTCTTACTAGCCTAACAGAAAGTTACGAACATTCAGTCGTTCGTTGGGTGGATGAGGAAAACAAATCGGATTTTTCGTTAATCAGTGAAAAAAAATTAAGTTCGGGTGATCCAGGTGTTCCAATTTCTCTTTTGGAAACATTAACCAAGGATACAAACTTCACATCGGTAGAACCATTCTACATTGATTCGAAATTCATTGTAAATGGGAAATATTACACCTTACATGTATTTGATTTCCCAAAACAATACAAAAAAGATGAGTTAATTACTTCAACTAACTTATGTTTTTTAGACCAAATTTGTAAAGGTGATTTAATCAATATCAATACGGATCTAAACTCAAATGTTCCTATCAAAATCCAAGCTACAAAAGATCATTTTTTTTCGGAGAGAGGAACCATTATGATGGATTACACCTTCTTCCAAAAGAATTATAAAGTTAAATTCTTAAACTCCATTAGAATCACACGGAACAAAGAAAAACCAATGACTGATGTCTTAACACATCTTTCAAATATATCGAAAAAATTTGATTTGAAATATATAAACCAGGAAGAACTAAAAAAGTTATACCTAGAAGGTATGAAGAAAGTGTTTTCTATCCTTGACACGCTTAAAATTTCAGCGCTTATCATTTCTATTCTAACACTTTCCACTTCGCTAGTTTATTTTATAAGAGAAAAATCACAAATGTTAGCAGGTCTTAAATCTATAGGTATGGACTCATTCCAAATGTTTCTATTGATTTATTATCAGGCATTATTCCTTGTCTCATTTGGAATTTTTTCAGGAATCTTAAATAGTTTAATTTTATCTCCAATAGTTATATTTGGAATCAATCGAAATGCCTTCGGGTGGATACTCGATTATCAATACCCGCTCTCTTTTGTAGTAAAACTCCCGATAATAATACCCGCAATTACCTTTCTTATCTGTTTACTTCCATTTTATTTTCTAAATCAAATGAAAATTTCAAAAGAACTGAAATATGAATAATTCTTTACCGAAAAAGTGCTACTCGTAACCTCTATTCATGGCAGGAAGTATCAAGGTATGTTTGGATCTCGCAGAAATGATTCGAAAAGAAAATCTCGAATCCAGAGAAAAAATCCCAACCTCCGATACACATTTGCGAGTTTGGTCTTCGCAACTCTCTAGGACAGAAGAAGACCTACGAAAATTACTGACAGCGCTAAGAGACAGTCATTATATTTTTATAGTATCAGTAGTTGCACCAGATCCAAATTTATTTGTTTACGGTGAAGACGCTTATGTGTTTGCAGAGCCATTCATCCTAAATGAACTCAAAAAACATTCAGAAGAGGCTTTAGAAAAACTCTATGAAGCCAGTAATTATAAGAGAAAATCTGCATTCCAAATAACAAGAGAGTTATTTCCAAAAATCAAAGAGTTCAACAACACTCCTCTTGGTCGTTCCATAAATGTTTCTGTGATGCTCGAAGAATTTCAGAGAATGCTCACGGCACAAAGTTACGAATATACGGACCAATGGCGGAGGAACAAACTCCAAGAAATTTATAAAGATGAAATCAACGCGGCCGAAGAATTAGCAAATGCAACGTCGACCAGAGATATGGATCCGACAAAACGTGCTGTTGACCAATTAAAGGAACAAGGTCCCAAAGAAAAAATTGACCAGAATTGGGTCAAAGCAAAGGAAAATTTTTCAACGGAATTCTTGTTACGTGTACACTTTAGAAAATATGAATTCGATGTAGTCAAAAAACTCATTCAGTCAGGAAAATTAAAAGATGAAAAAGATATCAAATATGTTCGTGACACTCTACAATTAATGGAAAATAGAATGGAACAGGATAATCTTTTAAAAAGATATGCTACAGAAATGATAGAGTTACGTCGGTATGCCCAAGCAAAACTAAATTTACTCAGGCAAGGTGTTGGTTCTAAACAAGAAAACTAAAGTTAATTTTTAAGCCAACCCGACTTTTCAAGTTGAATGTAAACCTGAAAGAAAAATACGACTAAACTTATAAAAATCATTCTTCTTTTCAATGAAAACTGACTGATTGTGTGGTTTTGTTTTTCAGGCAAATATAACAAGTAAACGATTAAATTCACATTAAAAAACAATCCGAAAAACTCAGGCGTCAGTATGGGAAATTTTTCTTTAATAGCCGGAATGTAGGTTACCAATAAAATTAATATACTCGGAATAAAATACAAAGGAGTATTCCAATTCCACATCCTATCCTCTGTTAGATCATTAATTCTTTTTACTCCAGATTCTTTTTCAAGAATGGATACAAGCTCTTCTTGCGACTCTATGTTTACTATTGGGTGAATTTTTTCCTTTGTTTCCAATACAATCCGATTATATCCACGAAATTTATCAGTTGTTATTTGTTCCAAATCTTTAATTCGAATCGTGGCACAATTCCCATTTGAATCAAATTGTTTTAACGATCCACCATCCAGTTCAATTTTTCCCGATGTTAGTATTTCAATTTGTTTTAAATAATTTTTTCTCAAAAACCAAAAGAACAATGCTAGTAATGGCAAAAAAATTGTAAAAAATTGAACTCTTCCTTCTTTTGGAACCTGTAGGCTGTTATATGCAACAAAAACAACAAACAAAAAAATAACGGACCCGGTTCTCTTTCTTAATTTACTACCGAATAACTGCACATCATATAGAAATGTTTTTTTTGTACTCATTCAAAAAACTCGCTTTTACGAAAGATCGATTCCATCTGAATCCCAGACTTTTCTAAATTTTCTGCACCGCCCTCTTCCCGGTTCAAAATACAAATCCCCTTGGTGACGGAAATTCCAGCCTCTCGTAAAGCTTGGACTGCTTTGAGCGTTGATCCGCCTGTAGTAATTACATCATCAACAACCAAACAAGATTTGATTTCCTTCCAAAAACCCTCAATTTGTTGTCCGGTCCCGTGTCCTTTCGCTTCCTTTCTTACAACTAACGGGTAAATGAGTTTCCCTTTTCTCTGATACGCTAAGGCAATCGAATAGGCTAATGGATCAGCACCCAAGGTTAACCCACCCACTGCTTGGAACTCCGTTCCTAGTTTTGGAATGATCTCCTCAACGAAACACTCAGCTAAGACCGAAAGCCTTTCGGGATGAAGTGTAATTTCTTTACAGTTGAAATAATGGTGGGATTCTAACCCGCTAGCCAATCGAAACGGCGCTTCAGAATAACGGTAAACATAGGATTTCATCCAAAGAAAAAGCTGGTCACGGTAAGTTTGAGACATAGTCCAATTATTTTTCCAATTCCACCTCGGAAACAAAATTTTTATATTGGTAGGATAATTTTATTTGACTATAAAAAGTAAGTGACTTTATTTATATAGTGGCTTTCTAAATAAAATAAATGTAAAAGTATAGTGACTTACGAAATAAAGTACCTTCCAATATTCTTTTACTTACTCACTTGATACAAAATTTATCCTCAAATCCGAACACCCTCCTTTTCTAGAGAAATTTGGATTTTAGGGCCAAGACACGGAAAATGGAACCCTATGAGCAAGATGATCCTCAGACTACCGCTTAGAGAAAGAAAAAAGCAAAGTATGCAAATTTCCATTTTGCAGTCCGCCAAACAATTATTTCAGGAAAAGGGATACTCTGCTGTGACCGTATCCGAAATCGCCGATGATGCAGATGTTTCTGTCAAAACCCTATTCACCTACTTTCGTTCTAAAGAAGATCTGGCTTTTCAAGATGAAATTCTATTCTGTGATGAACTCATTCGAAGTCTTTTGGCAAGAAGTGAAACCGAATCTCTCTTTGACGCATTCAAACAATTCCTGTGGAACTTAATTCAGTCAATTGATCCAGAAGAGTTGATCGAATCACTTCCGGGTTTTCACCCTTGGATGGATAGCCCTGATTTGGCACAGAGGTATTTATTACTTTGGGAGCATTATGAAGTTAGGTTGGCTGATGCGCTGCAATTAGAAAGTGGCTCTAGGGAGTTTAATCCCATTTTAAGGGTAATTTCAGGACAGATGGTATCTGTGATACGGATCCTGGGCTCAAAGGCATTTAAGGAATACTTACAACCGATACCGATTGCACTCAGACACCGTGCATTAGAAAAATGGCTCCTTGGATCTCTACAAATGCTATCAGGGATCCAAGGATATCCGAACTCAATGAAATGAATTAATTGGTTCTTGTTTTGTCAGATAAAGTTCCAAGGAAGAGAACAATCTTTTTTGTTTCTTCATCAGAAAGATTGATACCCAACTGGTGAAATGCCATTTTTTGAACAGCTTCTTCCAAAGTTTTAATTTGGCCGTCATGAAAGTAAGGTCCAGTCAAAGTAATGTTTCTTAAACTAGGAACCTTAAAGAAAAACTTATCCTCTACTTTTTTTGTCACATTATAAAGCCCAAGGTCTGTCGTTTTATACTCATTCACTAATCCAATTTTTCTGTAGGAATTTCCGCCAAGAAGGTTACCGGAATGGCAGGAAGTGCATCCTGCAGCAATAAAACTTTTAAAACCTTCTTGCTCTTCCTTTGAAATCGCTTTGTGATCCCCATTGATAAAGTCATCAAAACGGGAGGAAGTCACGAGAGTTCTTTCAAATGCAGCAATCGCTCCTGCTAGATTATCGTAAGTAACTGCAGATTTTTCATTTGGGTAGGCCTTAGCAAATAAAGTTGGGTATTCAGCATCTTCATTAATTCGCTTTAAAACTTCCTTTTCAGAAGGCATTGCCATTTCCACTGGGTTTAGGATTGGGCCTTTGGCTTGTGCTTTCAAATCAGCAGCTCGACCATCCCAAAATTGAACAAAATGAAAACCAGCATTGAGGACAGTTGGTGAATTCCTGTCTCCATTTTTACCAAAAGCTCCTGGAGAAGTAGGAAGGTTGTCCACACCTGCAGCCTTTCCTTCCACATTGTGACAAGAGTTACAAGATTGCGTTTCATTGAGGGAAAGTTTTTTCTCAAAGTATAGTTTTTTACCGAGAGAAATTAGTTCCTGACTATCTTTTTCCGATCCAGGCATTTTTGCAGGAAGTGCACCGATGATTTGTTTTGCTTTTAGTTGCAAATCTTTGGTTTCCGCAGACGGCCCACAGTTTGTAAGCGTTACGAATAAAAGGGATAAAAGAAAAGGTGTAAATATTTGTTTGAGCATATCGATCCTCTAACGGATAATTCTTAGATTTGTTTAGAATCGGCAAGTTAGAATTATTATACATTGAGTCTAAATTTGGAATTATTTTAATTTGTATCAAGATTAAGCAGTTTGGAAGTTATCCGATAGGTCCAGCCAACGGAAAATGATCGAAATTTAACAATTTTAGTCAAATGAATGGCGTCCAAATTGCACCCAAGTGACAAACCGGAAAAAGTAACTCCCTTACTCTATTGGCACGATTTATGCTTACCATGTCTATAGATCTTTAGGAGTTGCATATGTTGAACACAAGAAGAACCGATCGAATCGAATCAATGGACTGGGATGATTTGGTCTTAAAACTCTTTTCAATCAATGAACGACCGGAATTCCTGCTCGCAAAGATAGGAAATATTTCTGAACTTGGGGTGAGCGGATGTGTCGATCAGGACATCCAACTGAACGACCGAGACCATGTCACGGGAATCATTGAAAGTGACTTAACTCGGTCTCGTATTTCATTCAAAGGGAAAATAGCTTGGATGAAAGAAACTGACCAAGGACTCCTTTTTGGAATCAAATTTTCAGAGGAACTAATCCTTCCCAATTTCATCATTGCCAGGTCAATTGCAGAATCGGCGGCATAAAGGGAAAAAAATCAGAAATCTGGCTTAGTTTCTATCGAGAATCTCTCGATTTGAATCCAATCTGTTCCGATATTAGTGGGGAAAGCTATGTCCCAAGTGAAACATTTGATATCTTGGCAAGATTGGAGCGATGGTGAAATCCGGGAACTCCTTGAGTTTGCAGTCTATGTAAAGAAAAATCGCGTTTATTTTTCCGGGCACATGGCTGGACGATCTCTTGCCATGTTATTTCAAAAAACATCAACGAGAACCAGAGTTTCATTCGAAGCGGGGATGACCGAACTCGGTGGACATGCGATCTTCCTTGATTGGATGGCTTCAAACTTTCTTCTTTCAGATATAGATTTTGAGGGGAAGTATCTTTCGAGCAATGTTGCAATCATTATGGCTCGACTCAAAAAACATGAAGACCTACTCGTTTTAAAATCAGGTTCTACAGTACCGGTTATCAATGGTTGTTGTAATTTATTTCATCCATGCCAATCCCTAGCAGATATACTTACAATCGTTATGGATTCGCCAAACGATTGGCAAAAGAAAAACTTATGTTATATTGGAGTGCACAACAACGTAGCAAATTCTCTTATTGAAATTACTGCAGCTTTAGAGATCCATCTAACTCTTGTAACACCTATTGCTTCAGATGAAGCCATTGTAAAAGAATCCATAGACAGAGCAAAAAAGAAAGGTACCATTACCTGGGAAACGGATGTCAGAAAGGCAGTTTCAAATGCCGACTATGTTTATACTGATACATGGGTTGATATGGAATATTTTAATGATCCAAAGTTTCAAAAAGAAAAAGAAGAAAGAATTCAATTGATGATGCCATACCAAGTGAATTCAGAACTTCTAAAGAATACTAAGGCAAAAGTGATGCATGATATGCCAATCCATGCAGGTTATGAAATCACAAGAGAGATGGTTGAAAGCGAACGTTCCATCATTTTCACTCAGGCAGAAAACCGCCTGGATGCACAAAAAGCAGTGATTCTAAAACTTTTGGAAAATCATAATTAATTAAAGTAAGATAACTCAAAATCCAAACGAAAATTCAGTTTGATTGATTGATCAGTTCATTAACAAATAAATCTGAATCGTTGAACTGTATTTAATCAGCCTAGTTATCCCTTTCTCCAATTATTGGAATGATAGTATTTGTATCGAAAGAAGATTCTTTTGAAAGAGCTGACTTTATCTCATAATAACGAGGTTCAAGAAGTCCAATTTGAAAACCAACATCTCCAGCATGTTGACTTTACCATATAAAACCACTTTAACTTTTTCTTCTGGTTTTAATATCTTTTGGACTAAAATAACTAATTTATTTATTTATTTACCAACTCTTCACTAAGTCTATGATCATCTGGCTCAAACAGTATAGATTTGATGGATTCGGAACTCCACTGGCTTCCAATTTGATTTTCCCAATCTACTTTCACCTTCTCCCTTGTCTTTCAGAGATTTTTCAACTTGCTCCCAAGGACAAGAACGAATGTAATCTGTTGAGAAATTCACAGAAAAAAACCAAAATAGTAATTACAATGTCAAAAGGTTTTGCATAGGATTTTGTTTGGATCACATAACTATCGCTTGTCGCTTAAAAAGTTTAGATGTGATATACAGGTAACAAAAACAAAACTCGAAAAGTCCTAATTTCTGTTGCCTGACACTGGAGAGCAATATTTGATTTCGTATGTAACTGCGTTTCTAGAGGAATACCCTTACTTGTGCAAGAAAACAAGGTAAGGGAAAAAACAAAGTGATGAATTTTGGGAACATATGACTCACTATTGAGAAGTATGCACAATACAATCGCCATAACTTAAACTTACACAAGAATTAATTTAATTTTTAAATTTCAAAAGTAAATCAAACAACAAATACGTTTTAATACTTGCTAAAGAACATATTTATTAGATTGAGTCTTTGCGATTCACCATCCACGCACTAAAACCATCTAAAAAGTATAAAAAATCGATTTTATCATCATGTTCAAAATCAAACTTCTGTAAGGCTTCATCGTAACACCGAAACCAAACTTCTCTTTCTTTATCTGAAATTGGAAAAACAAAGTGGCGCATCCGCATACGAGCGGGTCCCCATTTTTCAATATAGTAATTCGGGCCGCCTAACACTTGGATCATAAAATCAGCTTGTTTCTCCTTGGCCAAATCCCAATCACCTTGAAACATCCATTTAATTTCAGAATTGGCAACCAGATCATAAAAATCTGAAACCAACTCACGAATGGCAGTTTCTCCCCATTTTTGAAAAAGCAATTTTACGTTAGGGTTCTGAGGAGGTGGTCCTCCTGGTGGGTTGTAGATATTATCTGGATCCAAATCGATAGTCAGTGTAGCGAAAGGGACTGGTAGGGGAAGTCGAATTTTCGACCGGAGCCGAAGGCGGAGCCCGGTATGGCCCGGCCCCGAGGTCACGAGGGGTTCGCCCCAGAAAACAAGAAGAAACCCTCTCAATTTCCATTGGAACCGACTGTTAAAAGAAAGTGACTTTCCTTTTGCAATCCTCTACAAAATTGCTTCCATCCGAATTCGGCATTAATTCCTGGACGATAGGTAAAATTCACAAAACTTGGTAAAAAAATCCGAAAAAGGTATACTAAATGGCACTGACTCACCCGCAATCCGCACTCTTTGCAGGAGAAAAACCTTTCCCTATCATCCCTGCTTGTGAACACTTCGCTGGATCTGAAAAACTCATCACAAAAGCGCTCGAGTTACAAAATAAACTCGGTGGACTTTTCGACATCACGATGGACTGCGAAGACGGTGCCCAAACTGGAAAAGAGAAAGAACACGCAGAAATGATTGTTCGTATCCAAAACTCCGAACTGAATAAACACAAAATGAGCGGGGTTCGTATCCATGATTATACTAACGAACACTGGCGTGGAGATGTAGATATCCTTGTTCCTGGAGCAGGAAATGTAATTGCTTACATCACAATTCCAAAACCGACAAAAGCAAGTCAGGTGAAAGAGCAAATCACTTACATTCAAGAAGCCTGCAAAAAAGCAGGTATCAAAAGAGAAATCCCAATTCACGTGTTGATTGAAACTCATGGCGCATTGAATGATGTATTTGAAATTGCTGCACTTCCTTGGTTGCAAGTTTTGGATTTCGGACTTATGGATTTTATTTCCGGTCACCACGGTGCGATTCCTGCATCTTGCATGAAATCTCCAGGCCAATTTGACCACGAACTTCTTCGTCGTGGAAAGGCGAATTTAGTAGCGGCTGCACTTATGAATGGAGTGATTCCAGCTCATAACGTAACTTTGGATTTGAAAAACATTTACCAAACATATGCAGATGCAAAACGTGCACATGATGAATTTGGATTTTTACGTATGTGGTCTATTTACCCTGCTCAAATCCAATCTATTTTGGATGCAATGGCTCCAAACTTTGCTGAAACACAAACAGCATGTGACATTCTAATCAAAGCACAAGACGCAGAATGGGGACCAATCCAACATGATGGCGACTTACATGACCGGGCTACTTACCGATATTTCTGGGAACTTGTCCAAAGAGCAAAATTGACAGGGCAAAAACTTCCAGACGAAGTAGAGAAAAGATTCTTTTCTAACTAAAAACTTTTAAACAGAATAGAAATGGTGAGCGAGTTACTTTGGAAACTGGCTCACCTTAGTAATTTGTGCTAAAAGGTAAGTGGCTTTCTTTGGTAACTGACTTTCCTTTTTCCGAAACTTTCTAAATCGATTCCTGATCTTTCCACATTACAACCTTAGAATCCCAATACAAATCAAACCAAAAGAAACCCACCCGTTCCTCGTCATTTCTGATAAATATTACTTTTATAGGCAGGTGAAATGATCCGCTATTCGGATAAATTATCTTGTATAAAAGGCATGTTTTTTCACCAAATTTCTGTTTTTACGGATTTTTAGTTCAATATATCGATTTTTTATTTGCAATATTGAACTGCAGATTAGCTAATGTCCTAATCTATGAGCTGGCGAATTACAAAATCTAAACCCATTTTTTTCCTTTCGATTACCATCTTAACGGCAGTGTTTCAGGTGAGTGGAATTTATGCCCAGGCGGAACCTAATGCAACTCCCAAAGTTGAAGCAGTTTCTGAACCCGTAGTTCAGCAGCCGAAAGAAGAAAAAAAAGAAGGGTATGTGAGTTCGCAGATTGGCAATTTATCTGGAGAATATTTGAGAAGTTTCCAGGTTACAAGCAAACAAAGGAAGGCGATCCAAGAAAACAAAAGCCTTTGGTTCGCTGACAAGTTTCGTGTTGGGTTTGGCATTCGCCCAAAAGCAGATTCATTGAATAATACTGATTTTGATAAATCTACACCTGATAACAGAAACAATGCCTTGACCCAAACGCAGTTTTTTATCCTGGGAGACATCAACGAAAATGTCCTTTTTAAGATCACATTGCAAGATGTTCGCCTTTGGGGAGGAGAAGTGGTTTCTAGCGGAAATGCAGAGCAGAAATATGCGGCAATCGCCAATGCTGGAACTACAGTTGATACCACCAAACAGAGGGAAGTTGCCATCAATAATTTCACAGGCCTCAGAGAAGCTTTTTTGGATTTAAAAACGACAAATCAAGCATTCAGATTAAGAACAGGAAGACAAATTTTAGAATTTGGTGACGGTAGAATCCTTGGTACTAGAAACGATAGTTTAAATGGAAACTCTTTTGATGCACTCAGGTTTACTGGTAAAATTAGTAATCATACATTAGATGTTTTTGGTTCCGTCATAGGGGCAGAAAATAATTCAAATAGTATTGTATCAAACAACTCTACAAAGTTAGGTGGAATTGGTGATTCTTACTATGGAGGTATTCATTATAACTGGAAAGTGGCAGATTGGTTGGGTATTGATTTATATAACTACAGCTTATTTAAACAACAAAGAAAAGCCTCTGCCCCTCCTACACTTTCTGAAACAAGAAATTACCGAGGTGACGATCAATTAAATACTTCTGGTTTTCGACTCACGAATCGAACAAAAAATAATGCACTCCCTGATACAACAGGAATCGACTGGATGGTAGAAGCAGCTTGGCAAACAGGTTTTAATGGCGAACGAGTAACTCCGAATTGGCTAAACCAAAATGGGGTTTACACTACCAATCAGAAAACAGGAGAACCACCTCCTTTTTCAGAAGCAGTCAGATATAAAGCGAACATTGTGGCAGTCCAATTAGGTTATACACCTGTAAAGGAATTTCGAATTGGAGTCCAATATGTACAAGCTTCAGGTGATCCTAATCGAAACGACTCGAGCGTTGCAACTTACAATCCGCTATTTGCTACCAGACGAATGGCAGGTGGCTCCTTACCGTTTGCCGGTAATGGTAACTCCGGTCTTGTTTTCTGGCAAAATATCAAAGACTATTCCTTACATTTAAAATATGAATCATCAAATTACGGAACTTTTATCATCAATCCTCATTGGTATTACAAAGTTAAACTACAAGATGGTTATTATGATAACAATAATTATGTTTCTGGAAGCAAAGCTACAGGCGAAACAGCGTCTACAGAAGATTATTATAACGCAGAGGCATACAATCCCACTAAACCAAAGTTAGGTAACTTGGTAGCAACGGAACTAAACTTTATCTATATCATTACTCCATTTGAAAATGTTTCATTTTGGTTTGGAGCAACGGTCATCAAGGCTGGAGATGCAATTCGTAATCAAAAAAATAATCCTCTTGAAACAGATCCTCTACATCGATATGATTTGAGTCCAACCGCTACAATGGCAACATTCCAAACAGTATTTGCGATTTAATAAATAATCGAAAATACTGTTCTTTTCTGTTTTGTGTCAGACACATTAATTAAGAAATTACTTCAGTTTAAACCTTTCTACTTGAGTAGAAAGGTAAGAAGCCTGTGAAGCAATTTCAGCGGCAACAATGGTCAATTGATCGGATCCGGTCGCCACATCTTGTGTTCCGTTTGAAATACTGATGATGGTTTTGGAAATTTCTTCAGTTGCTCTTTTCTGTTCAAATACAGCATCTTCAATTTGTAAATTCAAGTTGGTGAGAAGATTTGAATTTTGAGCAATATCTTTTGCATTGTTTTCCTGCAAGAGTACTGATTCCAAAACTCTAGTCGCTGAAGTTTCAAACTCTTTCACTCGACTATTGAGTAAATTCAAAACCTGGGCGGCTTCAGTTACCTTTTTGTTTCCGTTTTCAACAGCAGAGTTGGTTGATATTACAAGATCACCAATTTCCTTTACTGAGGCACCGGTTTGTAATGCAAGTTTTCCAATTTCTTCTGCGACAACCGCAAATCCTCGTCCAGCATCACCAGCTCTTGCCGCTTCAATCGCAGCATTCAAAGCCAATAGATTGGTTTTTTCCGAAATTTCAGTAATGATATCAAGAACTTCACTAATTCGTTCCGCTTTTTCACCAATGTCTTCCATAGCCTTTGTGGATTCATTCATTGCAGTTTCACCCACAACAGCATGTTCTCTGGATTCAGAAGCAAACTTAGCAAGATATTCCATTTCCTTATTAATATTCTGAACTTCTTCTCTGAGAGTTAACACCGACTTATCTATTTCTTTCATTTTTACAACAGCATCTTCCATTGACTTACCGACATTATCTGCTGATGCCGATAATTCTTCTACCGCTGCAGAGGATTCTTCTGCAGCAGATGCCTGGGCTTGTGAAGTATCAGATAGGGTTTGAGATGTTGAAGCCATCTTACCTGACTGGCTGCCAAGTTTTTCCACTGTTGATTTTATATCAGCAATGATAGAAACCAAACTATTCTTCATTTGGTTCATGGAATGCAATAAACTACCAATTTCATCCTGGTTGATCTCTTCTGCATTGATAGCTAGGTTTCCATTTGCAATTTGGGAAGAGAACTCCATTGCTTTTTCTAAACGACTACTGATTTGTTTTTTAAATACAAAGTTCAGAAAAAACAAAACTACAATTAAAATAGCTATAGAAATCAAAGTTGAACTTAGAACTACTTTTGTAATTTGATCACTAAAAATTGAATCAGGAATACTCACCTGTAATGCCCAAAACTGCGGATCTTTACCAATATGAAATGGAGAAAAGTAGTGAGTATAACCTTCGTGTTGGATGGTAAAACTCTTTCCTAATTTTAGATTTTCTAAATAAAATTTGAGATGATCTGGATTTTCTATTTTTTTCCCTAATTTAGTTTGGTCTTGCCCATACATCACATAAGTCCCATTAGATGACAAGAAGGCGATTCTTCCTTGTCCACGAAATGGTCGGGTATCTCCGATTTTTTCTTGTAATGTTGTAATATCTAAATCGATTCCTGCCGCACCTAAAAATTTTCCTTTCGGATAAATTGGTACCACAAGAGATATCATTTGAATTTTTTTTCCACCTGCCAAATATTCATAAGGTCCAAATACTTTTGCTTTATTGGATTTTTTCACCTGAAGGTAATAATCACCAGCCCCATTCGGATTATCATAATCGACTAAATGTTCAAAGTTAATTTTACCATCTGGTGTACGGTGCAAATAGGGAATGAATCTTCCTGTTTTATCATGACCTGGTTTACCAACAAAAGTGGCATCCCTTCCTTCATATGCATTCGGCTCATAACAGAGCCAAATGGCAAAAATATCATCATTACGCTCTAAGATCTCTCTCATACTACTGATCATAGAATCCCGAGGTGGTGAAGTATAAAACAAAGCAAATCGGAATCCCCGTATCACACCCATCATAGCATTGAGGTGTTCTTGAATTTCAAAAGACCATTTTTCAGAAGTGACTTTTGAATTTTCCTTAATTTCAGCATTGAGGTCTGAGACTGTGCGATAGATTTGAAAAGTGGTTAAGACAACAAATCCAATAAACAAAATTCCTGCGATGGAAAGAGAGACCCTTTGGCGTATACTCATAAGGATCGATCTTAGGTGTTTTCAATTTTTTGTAAATAGATTACCGTTTCTTATGTTTGAAATCCGATTTTAAGGTTTAGGATGAAATTAATTTCCTAATTTCTAATTTTGTTTTTTGGTAGTTTTACTAAGATTGGACTCCTTTAGGGTAACTCAATTTTACCAAATTGAGATAATCTGTCACATTAGGTTCTCATTTTGGTTTTTGGAGAGAGTGGATATGAATGAAAGAAAAGAATGAGTCTGGTTACTGGGCGACTGATCGCCGTTATTTTTTAACCAAGAATTAGGAACACCAAGTTTTTTGTCAATTTCTTGGATGTCCCTGGTCTACGTTAAAGAGAAATTCGAGGAAAAATCGATTTCGATTGAATCTCTATTTTTTTGCCTTAGTTTTTACCGAGAAATTTTTGTATTCCACGTATTCAATATCATCGACTGAAAGTTGGAGCACTCCTTTTGTTGAGTGAACTATAAATATGTCACCTAACTGAGCGACAACGGCACCGGAAAGAACATCTCCATTTGATTTATGAATAGTTTCCAAAACACTATAATGGTTATGAATTTCTTCTTCTTCGTCCAATCCCGTTTTTGTAGCATCAGAAACAATTTTATTTAACGCTTCCGCTCGTTTCTCAGCATGTTCCTTTTCAATTGTAGAAATCACCACTTCCGATGGATTGGTTGGATTGTTTTTTTGCGATTCAATTTGTTTTTGAATTGTTTCAGATGGAATTGCAACAAGCGTTTCTGCCTCAGCTTTCTCTTGAGGCGATACTACACTTTCTTGTTTAGACAAACCGCTGTCAAAATCGATAAATCCAGCCAATTCTTTATTTGTCAAAGCATTGGCTGCCACTTTTGCATTGATCAGATACACAAGTTCATTTAAGTTGGGATTCACTTCCAACTTTTCACCTGGCTCCAAAATGACTTCATTTTCTTCTAAAGTTTTCACCAAACGATTGTAATTCTCCACAGATAGACCTTCGTTGATTTCTACTAGTTTGGGAGATGTTTTAAAGGCAACAGAAACGGCACCTTCATATACTTTTACTTTGGGAACAGATCCTTTTTCTAATTCAAAGGAAAAAACAGTTCCTCTAACACCTGCGACCATTGTAGGAGAAGTTACTGAAAGATTTTGAGATGATTTTAATTTTACAGATTTTACAAGTAGGTTTCCCGCCCATAAATGTAGTTCTGTATTCGGATGATTTTCGCCAGCGATATCGCGAAACATTATATCTGAATTTTCTTTGATGCGAATCACTTCCCCACGATAGGTTTGTAAATCAACCTTTCCTAATTTAGAAAGGATTCGGTCTCCTGGTCGCACTACGTCACCAATTTTGCCTTTGGATTCCTTTCCTTGAGAAAGTATCAACACATCTCCTTGCAAAAAAGTGACCACAGCACCAGCAGTTTGGTCAATTGAGGCATTCGATCCAAATTGGAAACGACTGCATTGAAAGGAAAATAGGAGGATTGTTGTGAGGATTATTTTTGTTTTCATATTTTTTTTCCAACTAAGCCTTGTAATATAGGAAACAACCCAAACTAACCTCATTTTCAAATTTGTAAAAACAAAATATTATTTTTAGGAAATTGAGGGATTTTTTATACAAAAATATTTGGATTTCGTGTTCCGGATTAGTACTTACAAATCAGAATACGGAAAAATTACCAAATGGCAACAGAAAAATACGCCAATAAACAAGAGTTCAGTGCCAAAATGTTTGTGTCACTTGAGAGAAATAGATAAGTTTTGTATCTTTCGCTTCACTACTTACAATAGGGCAAAACTGTTGGGGAGTAAATTCATTTTATTTCCGAAATTTTTTTACCTAAATCTTGAGACTTACTGAAAAATTTTGTTTTACCAATCAATTGCGATTGGTAAATACTTGTGTGCCCGGAAAATATAAAAGCAATCCAAGTACTAAAGAAAAAAAGAACACCTGCCTCCCAACCAAATAATTCGATCCCCATAATGGCAGAAGCCAGAGGTGTATTACTTGCGCCTGCAAAAACAGAAATAAAACCAATCGCAACAAACAATGACAAATGAGTGGGATCAAAAAAACCAAATAAATTTCCCAAACTTGCACCTATAAAAAACAAAGGAGTCACTTCTCCCCCTTTAAAGCCGGATCCTATAGTAACAGTCGTAAGGAGAAACTTCAATAGAAAAGATTCCATTGGCAAAGGGGAATGGAAGGCTAATTGGATGGTTGGTAACCCAAGTCCCAAATAAATAGGATTAAGACCCAATCCTACCAAACTTACGATGATAGCTCCACCAACCAAAGGCCGAAGAGGAGAATATCCGATCCAAATAGAAAACCATTCTGATACTTTATGAACTACCAAACTGAAGGTTCGCGCAACAAGGCCTGAAAGAATTGAAATTCCCACCAAACAAAGAATTAATGTTCTACTTAATTCAAACGGTATTTTTGGATAATGAGAATGACCAATTCCCCAAAGAAGACAAACCCAATGAGAAAGATAAGCTGTAATCAAAGCAGGAAAAAATAGTCTCCATCGATATTCCCCGATTCGAATGACTTCGATAGAAAATACGGTAGCTGCAAGTGGAGTCCCAAATACAGAGGCAAAACCTGCACTAATTCCCAATATAATTAAAGTTTGTTGGTCTTTTATTTGAAAGGGAATCAAACGAGTCAACTGATGGGCGATGGCTCCTCCCATTTGTACAGCCGTCCCTTCTCTGCCTGCAGAACCACCAAATAGATGGGTCATTAGGGTTCCTAAAAATACAAATGGTGCCATTCGGATCGGAATGATGGAAGTGGGAGAATGAATCTCTTCTAAGAGTAAATTATTCCCTTTACTCACGTTTTTACCGTAATGAAAATAAAACCAACCGATGCAGAATCCGGCCATTGGGAGCCAATAAACCAACCAAGAATTCAATTCCCGTAACTGGCTTACTTTTTCTAATGCAAAAAGAAAGATAGCTGATGCAGAACCAACAAAAAAGGAAATCCACAAAAAAACAATAAGCCACTGAATTCCGAAAGAAAGGGGCTGGAATTGGGATTTGGGTATATTTGAACTCAAGTTGGAGTTTTCCATCAACTTACCTTTTCCATCAAATGGAATTCGATCCTTTCGAAAACCAACTTTTCAAAATTAGAAAAACCAATACTTAGGTGTTGACCTAAGTATTGGACTTACGCAAAATGCCATTATGGTCAAAAGAAACTACAGCATTGATGTCGTTTTGCATGCTCTATCAGATCCAACAAGACGCCAAGTCATCGAAAGATTAAGTATGGGACCAGCAAGTGTAAGTGAATTGGCATCCCCATTTTCTATGGCTATGCCATCGTTTATGCAGCACTTGGATATTTTAGAATCCTCTCAACTTATTTACACGGAAAAAGTCGGGAGGGTTCGCATCTGTTATATTAATCAAAATCCATTTGCTGTAATGGAAAATTGGTTACAGGTGCAGAAATCGCAATGGGAGAGACGATTGAACCAATTGGACTCTTTCTTATTAAAAACACAGGGGAAAACATGAATAAAGAATCAAATGAACAAATCAATCTCGAATTGGATTTGGTGTTGGAAAGAATCGTTGAAGTGCCAGTAGAGTTAGTTTGGAATGCTTGGACAATACCAGAACAATTAAAACAATGGTTTACTCCAGTTCCTTGGAAAACAATCGATTGTAGAATAGATTTAAAACCAGGTGGAGAGTTTTACACTTTGATGCAATCGCCGGAAGGAAACCAATTTCCAAATAACGGATGTTTTTTGGAAGTCATTCCATTTGAGAAACTTGTTTTTACCGATAGTTTACTTTCAGGATATCGACCTTCAGGGAGTAGTTTTATGACAGCATTTGTAACAATGGAATCAATTGGTGCTGCAACAAAATACAAAGCGGTCGCAAAACACAAAGACCCAGACACTAAAAAACAACATGAAGAAATGGGATTTATGGATGGATGGGGTACTGCTTTAGACCAACTTGTTGCCTTTACGAAAACCTTACCAAGATAATACTATAAATGTTTGCCGTTATACAGTAACGGCGGACTTTTCTAAAGATTCAATTTCCTGTTTTTTATTCCTCATCAGAGTCTCTGCCTCTGCTAGATAAGATTCAAACGTTGAAAAATCTTTTGCTTTAATAGAACCACAAAAATGAAAATACACAGTTTTTGTTTTCTTTAAATGAGAGTATTCTGCAAGGTTAGAATATCCCATCATTCCACTCACAACAAATACATCTAAGTCAACGTTAAACTTATAAGCAATTTTCATCACACCAGTTTGAAATGGTTTGATCTCTTCTGTGAAAGTTCTTTCGCCTTCAGGATATAAAAAAATAGATCTTGTTTTTAATACTCTGAGCACATCGGTTTTAAAGTTTCGGAAATTTGGTTTTTTTTCAGAATAAATCACTGCTTCTACAATTGTTTTATGCATCATTAGCGGTATGATTTTATACCTTTGAATGATATCACCACCTAAATAAGATAACTTTACATCTTTTGAATTAGATAAATATGGAAGTGCAACAATGAGCGGAACTTCCATTGCATTTGTATGATTACAAATTAAAAAACGATTGTTCCCGTTTGGATCCCAATCTCCTTGTTTAAAATCTAAAGTGCGTCCTGTAATGAGGAAAAAAGAACGGTACCAAAAGAAACCTAAATAATTATTGATTCGGTTCGACCAGCGATCTAGTCCAGTGATTTTAAATATGTAAGAGAATGACAATCCTATAGGAAAGAGAATCACTAGAAATGGTATTGAATAACACAATACCACAAAGAATTGGAGTTGGCCCATGTGAGAATGGGAGCCGAACCCAAGAGTTGGTAAACAATAAATTCGTATTGATTGTCCGAAAATTAAAATATTTTTGAATAGAAGTAATAATGATTCAAACTGTCAGTTCTAATAGAAATTTAGAACTTGGATTTCTAACGATGCTAATTTTACCTTCGATTTGATCGACAAGCATACCAATCAATTGTAAACCAAATCCAGGTGAATGGTCGAATGATACAGTTTCTGGTATTCCCACCCCATTATCAGAGTATTCTAAAAATATTTTTTTCCCTTCGCGGAAAATTTTGAGTCCGATCTCTGCATCTATTTTCTCTCCAAATGCATGTTTCATTGAATTTGTAATGAGTTCGTTCAGAATGATCCCAAGTGAAGAAAGAAGTTTTGCGTTTAACTCAATTGGATCTTCTAAAATGTCCATCTTGACTTCGACGAGTTTTGGAAAAATACATACAATTTCCTTAAATATTGCCGGAAAATAATCTTGTAAAGATACAGTGTTGTCTGTTTCCGAATGATAGAGTTTATCATACAAAACAATCATACTTTTAACACGACCTGCTGCTTCATAGAGAATTGTCTGAACATAACTTTCGGATTGAGCTCTTGCCTGTAGAGTTAACAAGGTAAAGATGGAACTCATATTATTTTTTACACGGTGGTGGATTTCCTTGAGTATATTCTCCTTTTCGTGCAATAATTTTTGAATTTTTGATTCCGATAGATTTCTCACGCTGACATCTCTTAAGATTACAGTATATAATTTTTCACCCTTAACTGAAATTTGTGAAATAGATGCTTCAATCGGGAACTCTTCTCCGTTGGCTCGAAGTCCACGAATTTCACCAAGCGCGCCCATTGCTCTTCGACTAACTCCCGTTTTAGAAAATGAATCAATATGACTATCATGTTGGTTACGAAAATCAAGTGGTATCAAACGATCCAAAGGTTGACCAATGATTTCTGTAGATTGGTAACCGAACATTTTTTCAGCAGCTCCATTAAATAGAATGATTCTTTTGGATTGATCAATACTGATGATTGCATCCATAGCAGACTCAATGATTTGAGTGAGTTTTGCTTCTGATTCACGAATATGATTCATGGCATTCAATCGTTCCGATATATCTCTACCTACTGCAATGTAACCAATAGGTAAATCACTTTCATCGTTTAACAATACTTGGTTAACTTCAATATTACGGTTACTTCCATCTTTTGCAACCTGAACTACTTCTCCAATAAAACTACCTTCTATATTAACTTTTGCAATCACATGGTCAGTTGTTAAACTAAGATAATCTGTCCTAAGAGTATCTAAAACAGATTTCCCCATAACTTCTTCAGATTTCCAAAGATAAATTTTTTCTGCAGCTTTATTCCAATAGTTGATCCGATGATTAAAATCTGTTCCAATCACTGCATCTAATACATTATTCAACATATTAGCTTGTTTTGCAATATGACTTTGGACATTGTACTCTGCTGTAATATCTCGAAAAACGAGAACAACCCCTCTTGTATCACCATTTAAATCTTTAATAGGAGATCCTGAATCAGAAATTTGGTATTCTGATCCATCCTTAGAAAGAAGGACAGTATGATTCGCAAGTCCTACAATTGAATTGGTTCTTAACACTTTATCAACAGGATTCTCTACTAATGATCTGGTTTTTACATTCACAATCTTGAATACTTGATTTATTTCTAAACCAACAGCTTCATCATGTGTCCAACCAGTTAATTTTTCAGCAATGGGATTCATCCTTATGATCTTCCCATCACTATCTGTGGCAATGACACCATCACCTATCGAGTGCAATACGGTCTCTAGATGTTCTTTTTTACTTTTTGTCAATTCATTTGCTTCAAAAAGTTTAAATGCCATTTTGATTGAAGCATCGAGCACAGTAAAACCTGAATTTTTAACTACATAACCATAAGATGTGATGGTCTCTGTTTTTTTAACGATATCTCTTTCTGTATGGGAAGATAGGAATACAACAGGGATTTCTTTATGATTTAAAATTTCTGTAGCAGTTTGCGTTCCATCCAATCCCCTTCCAAGATCAATGTCCATTAGAATTAGATCGAAAGGTTTTTCCTCACGAATGACCAATTGGATGGCATTTTCTCCATTTGTAACATGGGTCACTAAATAACCCCCTTGTTCCAATTGGTTTTTCTCAAACATTGCAAGTAGGGCTTCATCTTCTACAAGCAAAATGGATTTATCAGCGACTAGAGTCATGAAACATCCTTTGTTGATTCCTAACGATGGCATTAGGAATTCACAAACTACAAATGATGACAAAAACGAATTTTAATTCAATCAAATATTTAGAATTTTTCTAAACAAAAGGGAGTCATTCCTTCCTAACCTTACCCAAATCTCTGTTAGTTTTATCCATTAGTACATGAACTACAATGAAAAGACCGGAAATTAGAAAATACAAACAACCAATTCCCACCATCCAATTCCCTAATAAGCGATAAAGTGTCGGTATTTGGTTTGTTGGAACGGAAGAAACAAGAACACCATCATTTTCTTCAAAGTAGTCAAGTGTACCTTTGGCACGACCATAAGAATCATAAATTCCAGACAGTCCGCCTCGCGTTGACCGTACGATCGAAGAACCATTTTCAATACCTCGCAAAACCGCCATTTCTGTATGGAAAGGATGAATCCCTTTCCAATCTGAAGCTGAAATCAAACTGATTCCTGTTCCTAATTCCGCATGTTTTTTTGTTAGTTTAAGATTATCAAAATCATAACAAATTGCGACTGTAGCATTTCCCCAACCAACATCAATCGTTTTGATCTCTGAAGTAACATGAGAAATAGGTTCACCCGGAGGAATGAATTGTTTAAAATAAACTTGTCGGACGGCACCATCTTTTCCAATCCAATACAATTTGTTTTCCATAAAGAATTCATTTTCCTTTAGAGGAACAATGTATGCCGCAATGATTTCTATTTCTTTCTCTAAAGCAAGGGAACTAATTTTTTTCAGAAACGAATCCTCACCCTTTCGATGGACCATTACTGCGCCTTCATTTCAAACCACAACTTTTGCACCTTCGGCGGCTGCTTGTTGCGTACGACTCAAAACGAGCTCCGTGTTTATTTGGTTTTGTTCTTGGTCAGACCAAATGGTTTGGATTTCCATCTTAGATGTGACAGTACCTACCTTGATACTTCTACCTTCAATTGGAATGGTCAAACGAATGGTTCCATAAAATGATAATGCTACTAATAGAAAACAAGAGGCTAAAAGAAACCTGCTAGAAGAATTTGATATTTTTCCAGTCGATAGTTGTTCTGATAAAGTTTGTTCGATGCTCGCATTCACCATATAAATCAGAAAACTAATTCCTGTAGCACCGATTAATGCAGCCGATTGTATCAAAATTAAATTGTTTAATTGGCTATTCACAAACATTCCCCAAACACCTAACTCAGAGTAGGTACCTCCAATCCATTCTGAGATCATAAAGAGAAACGAAAAACATAAAATAGACGAGATTTGTTTAGGGAATTTAATTCGAAATTGATTCCAAATCCATAGTAAAACAGTAAACACAATTCCACCTTGAATTCCAGAAAGAACGGCAATCATAATATGGAATGGTTCGGATACAATCCGCATAGTTGATAATGTTTGAAATAATATCAAAGCTATTAGTAAATGCCAAACTGAATAACCAAGGCGCATATACCTTAAAAAGGGAACCATGGCTACCCAAACAAACAAGGGGATGTTCCAATTCATTCCCGTGAATCCAATCAATAATCCACCAACCGACAACAAAAACCATTTTTGATTCAAATATTTCATTAGATTTTCCTGTTTTATAATATAAATATATTAATAACTATTTCTTTTTCAAACATTGACTTTACCACCAGCCCCCAACCACAAATACTGAAGTGAGTCTAACCAAAGTTTTTCTAAGTTCTGATTTAATTGAAAAGCAAGTAAGGGAATCCCGAAAAAACAGGAAGCAATGGATAATGATAAGGATTTCCAGTTGGTCGAATCTGGAAGTTCTCCATTTTTTGCAGCAAGCGTAAGTGCTTTCTGGATGATTCCTTCGATTCCATCTGCCGGGAGATTTTCTATGCCAGAGGTCTCTGGAAATAATAATACCCGCTCAGCATAGGTAAGCCGACTGATTTGTATTGGTTTTTTGGTTTTCGCTTGGAAAGAAATAATTTCCAAAAGAACTCTTGGATTTTTTTTCGATTCTTTTGCTGTATAACGAAATAACGTAGATAGGATTTCATATCCACTTTCAGATAAATTATTCTCATGAACAAAAACTGAAACTTGCAAACTCCAAATTTGGATGTAATGAAGGATTAAATCTCCTTTTTCAGGAAAATAATTATAAAAGGTTGGCTCCGAAACTTCAACTATCTGACAGAGATCTTTAATTTTGATTTCTTCAAAAGGTTTTGATTTCAATTCCGAGAGGAAAGCTAAGGTTAAGTTCGTGCGAGTTTTGGCAAATTTTCTTTCCTTTAGGGAAAATTGTTTGAGGACTTCCGATTTTTTTTCAGTGTTCTGCGACATGTAAAATAAATATAGTCAGGACTATTTTTATAGTCAACCATATTTACCTACAAAAACATCCCAAAAGGTGAACTATTTGGATATTTTTTTAACTCAGGAAGGGATTTGGTTTCGCAAAATGTAGTTTCGTGGTAGAAGGAAAGTATTGGGCGGTGGGTCTAGTTCCCCACCCTAATCAGGGCGGGGAGATTCTATCCGCGCGGAAACTAAATCCAATCCCTATTTCTTTGCGTGAGGATGGGCATTCCGATACACTTCTTTCAACCGGTCTCTCGAAACACTCAAATACACTTGTGTAGAAGATAAAGAAGCATGACCAAGTAACTCTTGTACGGCGCGAATATCAGCACCAGCATTCAAAAGATCAGTTGCAAAGGTATGACGAAACTTATGAGGAGTGATGGCTTTTTCCATTCCCATCACTGTTCTTCGTTCAGACAAAATATAACGAATCCCACGTGTCGTTAGTTTTCCGCCGCGTTGGTTTAGAAAAATTTCTTCAGGTCCAGTGGTTCCTCTTTCTTCTAAATACTCACGAAGTGCATTTTGTGCTTCTTCGCCAATAAAAACAAAACGTTCTTTGCGACGTTTCCCCATCACTTTGAGGGAAGTTAATTCATGATTGAGATCACTTAACTTTGCATTGACTAACTCAAATACACGAAGGCCAGTGCTATATAAAACTTCGACAATGGCTTTGTCCCTCTTTCCAAGCACTTCTGCTTTTTCACCATCTTCATAATCAAGGATGTCTTCTGTTTCAATGGGAGTGAAATTTTTTGGTAACTTCTTTTTTGTTTTTGGAAAACTTACCTGTAAGATGGGGTTTGCACCAATTTTTTCTTCACGGAATAAAAATTTATAAAAAGTGCGAAGCGAAGAAAGTTTGCGACTTTGCGTTCGTTTGTCTTGTTTTTTCGTAGATTTTAAATCAGCAAAGTAAGCCCTTACATCCAAAACATCGACAGTCAAAATGTCGATCTCCTCTTTCAGACAAAACTCAAAGAAAAATTTCAAATCACGTAAATAGGCGAATAACGTATGTTCCGAATAGTTTTTTTCAATTTTCAGGTAAGTTCGGTAACTTCGGAAAAGTTCAGCCATGGCTTGTGGAAAATGGTCGGGGATTTGGACTTCAAGAGCTGGCAGAGTCATACAGACAAACTATCGGCAAAGTTTTCTTTCTCCAACGGCAAAAAAATACTATACAAGTACTTACATTTTGTTTAGTGTTGAAAACGACAAAAAAAGACATAATCCAGAAAAATTTCCCTCATCTTCCCAATTTGTCCCAGGTCTCATTCATACTGGAGTCAATCTGGAAGAGAAAAAGAGTGGAATTCGGAAGGGATGGGTTCATCCTTGAGAGAGTCGGTCAGATCATTTTTTTGAGACCAACCGGCCCAGTCCCCTACCTAGTCTTTCGGAACACCGATTTTAGGAGAACGTTTGATTCATGAAAAAAGAGAAAGCTGACAAGGCTCAAGAAAAAGAAACCGACCAAAGAAAGCAGGCCATTGACGCCGCCCTAGGCCAAATAGAAAAACAATTTGGTAAAGGTTCCATCATGCGCCTCGGTGCAGATACACGTATGGCAGAAATGAATGTTGTATCTACAGGTTCTTTGGACTTGGACATCGCCTTGGGGATTGGCGGGTTTCCTTCTGGTCGAATTCTAGAAATCTACGGACCAGAATCTTCTGGTAAAACCACACTCACTCTTTCTGCGATCGCAGAAACGCAAAAAAAAGGAGGCATTGCTGCCTTCATCGATGCGGAACATGCACTCGATCCTGCCTACGCAAAAAAATTGGGAGTCAATGTAGACGACCTACTCGTTGCCCAACCGGACAACGGAGAAGAAGCACTAGAAATTTGTGAATCTCTCGTTCGCTCCAATGCGATTGATCTCATTGTCATAGACTCTGTGGCAGCTCTTGTTCCGAAAGCGGAGATTGAAGGTGATATGGGAGATTCTCATATGGGACTTCAGGCACGGCTCATGTCCCAAGCCCTTCGTAAACTCACAGGAACCATTTCCAAATCCAATACCACAGTTATCTTTATCAACCAAATCCGTATGAAGATTGGAGTGATGTTTGGAAGTCCGGAAACCACTACAGGTGGTAATGCCTTAAAATTCTATGCATCCATCCGATTGGACATTCGTCGTATCGAAACTCTGAAAGAAAAAGAAGAACCTGTAGGTAACCGCGTTCGTGTGAAAGTGGTGAAAAACAAATGCGCTCCACCTTTCCGACAAGCAGAGTTTGATATCATGTATGCAACCGGAATCAACAAAGAAAGTTCCCTCATTGATCTTGCCGTTCGCCATGACCTAGTTGGAAAAGCGGGATCTTGGTATTCCTATAACGGAGAGAAGATCGGGCAAGGAAAGGAACAAGTTAGACTTTTCTTCCTCGAAAACCCAGACATCGCATTTAAAATTGAGAACCAAGTTCGGGATCTCAATGGACTTCCATTGGTAGACCAAGCAAAGATCCAAACCAGAGAAGTAAAATCCATTGAAAGGGACCCAAAGGAAACTAAAGAAACAAAATCAAAACAACCAGTTAGTTTCTCAACCGAAGCAGACGGAGACGTGGCAGTCGGAGAATAAACAAAGACGGCTTTCTTTTTAGGAACCATTGACCGGTTCGGGGTTTCCCGGGCCGGTTTTTTTTTGCTTTCACAAAAAACGAATGATCAATCATTCCACTGAAAGTTCGTTCCCAACATTTGGTTCACCGCACCAACGAGTCGCTCTGGTTCCCATGGTTTTGACAAAATGATGCTGTTTTTATCTGATTTATAAACAGAAAGAATGTTTTCCTTAGTGGCGAAACCAGTGACGACAATCACAGGCAAATCAGGATAAAGTTTTTTAACTGCCTCAACTAATTTGTCACCAGTTAAGTACGGCATCTTAACATCAGAAATAAGCAGATCAGGTCTACTCTTTTGCAGGTATTCATATGCAATTTCTGGATCCTGGATATCAACAATAGATAATTTTACATTGTCTAATTTACGCGCAACAAAGGTTAACTCTCGTTTCATGGAAGATGAAATCGATTTTATATCATCAACCATAACTATTTTATAAACTTTCCCGTCTTTTGACACGTCAGTTACCTGAGACTCTACCTCTTGTATCAATTGGTCTATGCTACTCGGAACCATACTAATCCTCCAGATTTGTTGGTAATGAAATCGAAAACGTTGTACCTTCACAACGTACACTTTCTAAGTCTATTTTCCCTTTATGTTTTCTTATGATATCCATACTGATGGACAATCCAAGGCCAGTTCCTTCTCCTGTTTCTTTTGTCGAAAAAAATGGATCAAAGATTCTTGACTGGATATCTTCAGGAATTCCAATCCCATTGTCTTTAATGATTATCTTCGCAAATTGTTGGTTATTTTCAGAACTGACCCAACTTGTTTTAATTTCAATTTTTCCAGGTTTTTCGCCTTGAGTATCAGGGAATAAACCATGTTTTTTCTTTTCTTCAATTGCATGACCTGCATTAACTAGTAAATTGATAATCACCTGACCAATCTCTTGCGGATGACAAGGTAAATCGGGAAGATTTTTATCAAAAGAAAATTCCACTACGCTATCATATTTTATATTATGATGGCTAATATTAATAGCAGAAGTAATCACATCGTTTAAATTGCACAAAACAAAACTTTCTTCTTTATTTACATGAGCAAAACTTTTAATATTACGAACGATATCCACAACGCGACTGGCGCCGTCAATCGACTCCTCCAACATATCAGATGTATCCAATAGAACATTAGATAAATCAAAACGATCCCAATCAGAAATAATCTTTGAAACCGCAGGATCCATTTGGTATTTTTTAAGAACCATAGTAACACTTTCCACTATGTTAGAAACTTGTTTGTGATACCTCTTCATAGTTTCTAAATTACTTGATATAAATGCCATCGGATTGTTGATTTCATGTGCAACACCTGCAGCCAATTGTCCAATTGTAGCCAACTTTTCACTTTGTAAAAGTTGTATCTCTGTATCTTTTGCTTTTGAAAGATCGTTAAGGTAAACTAAAATCGAAACTTCACCATTATAGATAATCTCAATGGCCCAAAAACTAATCCATTTTTTTTGACCATTAGACAAAATAATATTTTTCTCTACAACATTCTGATCAGGGGCAAATCCATTGTTGGATAAGGATTGAATGAACTCAAAAGGATCGTCTCCGTTCAAAAAACCAAATACTTCAGAAACTTTTTTATTTTTCATCTGATTTTTGTTTTGTAAGAGAAGAATCTCTGAACTTCGATTATAAAACTGAATGTTTCCATCGACTAATATCAAAATTCCATTGGGAGAACACTCAACTATTGATTGAAGATTCCACTCACTCGCCAAAAGTAAATCTTCAGTTCTTTTTCGAACCAGAATATGAACTAACTCAGTACCAAGTAATTCGACTTCTTTAAAATCGATTCCCTCATATTCAGTTCTTTTATTATAAAGTGTTAATTCGACAGATTCATTTTCTTTTAAATTAAACTTAAGAGGCAATTCCCGAATGATTCGAGGTAAAGTAGTAGAGGAATCAATTGGCATAAAAACGGAAGTTGATTGGTCCCGCATTGTATAAAGACCAGATTCACTTAAAGTAACGCCATCACGACAAATCCTAACAAAACCTAGGCTACTTTCTGTTAGCTGTAAAGAATACCTTAATGCCAAAAGTAATATTTTATCTTCGCTTTCCGTACGAGAACTTTTTTGACCAATTTTTATAACAGCTTCCGTGCGAATCTCCGTTTTTTTGCGTTCTGTTATATCGATATGAGTACCTATCACTCGAACGGGTAGATCATTCTCATCTCTTTCCACCACCTTACCGCGGCTCCAAACCCATACAGTTTTTCCTGACCTAGTAAACATTCTAATTTCTAGATCATGAGATTCGATAGAACCGTTAAGATAGTTTTCAAATAAGGATCGAATTTGTTCCCGGTCTTCCCAATGAACCAAAGTCTCCCAATGGGAAAAGTTTTGTGGAAAATGTTCAGGCTCAAAACCTAACATCCTCGCATATTCCGGACTAAAATAGGCCTTCCCCAAGCGAAGAGAAAAATCCCAAACACCGCTTTGCCCACTTTCTAAAGCTAACTTTAAACGAACTTCCTCTTCGCGATTTTCAAGTCCTCGAATGGTATCTAAGTTTATGATATAAACAACACGTCTATCTAAGGAAATTGATTGGGAAAGTATTTGGAAGGAACCTTCCAAGCGCGAAAGGATCACAGGATAAGAAGACTTATCAGACCTGCGAACCAAAGAGGTTCGAATCTCTTCTTGGATTTCTTCTTTCCAAAATAGTTCAACAAAATCCTTTCCTAGAAGATGAAAAAAGGATGTATGAAAAAGTTCCGTTGCAGAAGCATTGCATCTGAGGATCTTTAGGTCATTGTTTAATACAAAAGAAGGTAATGGATTCCCATCCCAGGCAGCTTCCAACTCCTGCTTTGCATTTAGTACTTTATCGATAGCCTCGCTGATTTCCATACAAACCTACCGACAAGATATGACGAAGAAATTAATTATTTGCTTATTATTTTTAACCCTCCAATGCCAATTTCAAGAAAAGAAAACAGAGATCGCATTTGCTGAAACACAAGTTTACGACGAATGGGCAGGACTTTCTGAGTCGGATCCTCTACATAAAAACGAAATGGATCTTAGTTGGAAAAAACTAATAAACACCAGAGATACAATTACAAACTATTTAAAAAACAAAGATTACCAACCGAATGTGAAAACAGTTGTTTATCCTTTCAGCGGAATTGATGTCCTAAATCTTTTTTCATTTTATCCGAATGCTGAACGTTACATCCTCTTTGGTTTAGAAGATCCTGGTTTTCCGAACCAATACGATTCTCTTTCAGAAAAAGAAAAACAAATCGTAAAACAAGGAATTAGAAACCTTTCTGATCATTTGGCAGGTAGAAATTATTTTACCTATAGAAAGATGAAAGAAGAAACCAAAAAAAAAGAACTCAATGGAGCCTATCCCGTGTTCGTTGCTTTTCTTCGCAGAATGGGCAAAGAGATTTTAGATTCAAAAGAAGAAACAATAGAAGGTAAAGGAATCAATTACAAAGGATTTACAATTTCGCTTTACGATACAAAACTAAAAAAACGAGAATCACTTACATATTTCAAAATATTCTTAATTGGAAATGAAGGAACCCCAGGTGACTGCTTGTCCGAATATTTTTCAGAATTACGAAATGTAGGTATATTCACAAAATCAGCTGAGTATTTATTTCATGGAGAAAAAAGAAAGTTAATCCGAGACCTACTTCTAAAAAATGCAGAGTTTGTTGTACAGGATGAGTCGGGATTTCCTATTCGTTTTTTTCCGGAAGACAACTGGAAACGCCAAGTTTTTGGAAGATATGAAAGATCTTGGAATTTATCTGGAGCTGTCACCCCTGAAGCCCAACCAGAACTAAAATACCTGAGTGAAGCCACAAACGATAGCCCTCTTCCTTTTCCCTTTGGTTACGGATATTTAGGAACTAAAGACAACCGCCAATCCGCTGTACTCGTTTTTTCAAAAAAATAAATCGAGTAAAATGCATCGATAAGGAAAACTTTATCATTCTACAGTGGTAGGGTCCCAACAAGTTCGGAAGTTTTCATTCCAACTAGAGATTTCTTTCATATCCTGATCAGATAAAACAAAATCGAAGACATCTGCATTTTCTTTGATACGAGCTGGATTTTTTGATTTTGGAATGACTACATGGCCTGCTTGTAAAGACCATCGGATTAAAATTTGCGCATTTGATTTTTGATAACGATTTGCAAGTTCTGTGATCCGCGAGTCCTCCAACTTTTGTCCATGTGCAAGTGGACTGTATGCTTCTAATATAATTCCTTTTTTTAAACAATACTCTTTTAACTCAGTATCTTGTAAAAAAGGATGGTATTCCACTTGGTTCATTGCAGGAATAGTGCCGGTTTCTTTTAAAAGTTCTTCTAGATGCGAAACCATAAAATTACTGACTCCAATCGATTTTGTTTTGCCATCACTTTTTATTTTTTCCAATGCTTTCCAAGATTCATTTCTTTTCCCTGTCACTGGAAAATGAATTAAATACATATCCACATAGTCAGTATCCAGTTTGTTCAATGATACGTCTATTGCACGTAAGGCGGAATCATAACCTTGGTCAGCGTTCCAAAGTTTTGTAACGAGGAAAATTTCACTTCGTTTCACACCACTTTCTTTAATCGCAGCTCCCACTTCTGATTCGTTTCCATAAATTGCTGCTGTATCTATATGCCTATATCCCAAAGATAATGCTGATTTGACAGCCTCAAAACATTCTTTCGGTCGCGACTTCCAAACTCCTAAACCAAACATAGGTACGGAAACGTTTTGATTCGATAGTAAAGTGGATGTAATTTCTAGGTTTGCCATAAAGTAGATTTTAGACGAAAAAAAACCCAACTATAGTTTTAATATAGTCGGGTTTCAGTTTTGGAAACGGTAAAAACTATCGTTTTGATCCTACTGTTTCCGGAATGGCTTCAAATTGTAACTGGTCGCCATTCCAATCAGCTCTGTATTTACCTTCGCCTATACTCCCTGATAGAATCTCCTTTGCCAAAGGCCGATTTACAATTCGGTTAAAAACACTTCCTAAAGGTCTTGCTCCAAATTTCGGATCAAATCCTTGTTCTCGCAAAATGTGTTCAGTACTTTCCGATAGTTCAACAAAGATCCCTTTTACCTTCAATCGTTCGTTCAATTGGCGAACTTGTTTTTCTATCAGTTTTTCCATAATAGAAGAATCTAATGAATGATAGGTCAGAATCGCATCCAATCTCCCTAGAACTTCTGGTTTAAAGTCAGCTTCAATATTTTTTGAATTCGTAGTCAAAATAACAATGGTATTTTTAAAGTTGATCGTTCTACCTTTGTTATCTGTCAATCTACCTTCATCCAAAATTTGAAGTAGGATATCTGAAAAATCGGGATGTGCCTTCTCCACTTCATCAAAAAGAACCACCGAGTAAGGTTTTCTTCGAATGGCTTCTGTCAGAATTCCACCTTCATCATAACCTACGTAACCGGCAGGTGCTCCTATCAGCTTTGCAACAGAATGTTTTTCCGAATATTCACTGAGATCAAGGCGAACTAAATTTGTTTCTTGATCGAATAAAAATTTAGCAATGGCTTTCGCAGTTTCTGTTTTTCCTACACCAGTAGGTCCTTTGAGTAAAAAAGAACCTAGCGGCCTTGTTTCCGAAGAAATACCTGCATAGGAAGTGAGAAGTGTATCCGCAATTTCACGAATGGATTCTTTCTGTCCATAAACAACCGTATTGAGATCTTCTTCCAAATGAAGTAAATTGTCTTGTTTGGTTTTAAGAATTTTTTCTACAGGAATTCCCGTTTGCCTAGAAATTACGGCCGCTATATGATTTCTTTCTAGAATCCAACTGTTTTGAAAATTATTTAACTCTTTTTCTAATTCAGGAAGGACTGCATATTTTAAACGAGAAGCCTCCGTATAATCAGCTCTTTGTTGGGCCGCATCTAAATCAAACTTCACTCGATCAATTTTATTTTTGATCGAAGCAATTTGTTTCAAAGAATTGACTTCTTTTTCCCAAACCAGTTTACCTTCTTGGAATTTTTTTTCTAAGATTTCAATTTCCTTTAAAATCTCTTCGTTTTTCTTTTCTACCTGCGCAAAGATTTTTTTGGAACGAATCTCACTCTCCAACTCCACAAGTTCCGTAGGCATTGCTTCCGCTGAAAGTTTTAAAGCAGACGCAGCTTCATCAACCAAATCGATCGCTTTATCCGGTAAAAACTTATCCGTGATATATTGATCTGATAAAAGTACTGATGCATAAATCGCTTCATCAGAAATTTTGATTCCATGATGGATTTCATGTTTATCACGAATCCCCATAAGGATTTCGATTGCATCTTCCTTACTTGGTTCATTGACAGGCACTGCACGGAATCTTCTTTCTAAAGCTTGGTCACCCAAAATATATTTTTGAAATTCATCCTGCGTAGTGGCGCCTATACAATGTAGTTCACCACGTGCTAATGCTGGTTTCAAAAGATTGGCTGCATCCATTGCACCATCAGTTTTTCCTGCTCCCACCAATTGATGTATCTCATCAATAAAGAGGATGGCTTCTCCTGCTTGTCCTTTGATATAACGAAGTAATGCGGTCAATTTTTCTTCGAACTCACCTCGGTATTTTGTTCCTGCCATGAGTTGGCCCATATCCAAAGAGTAAATGGTTTTTCCCTTGAGTACATCAGGAACTCTTCCTTTTACAATTTGTTCTGCAAGTCCTTCGACGATAGCTGTTTTACCAACACCGGCACTACCAACTAACACTGGATTGTTTTTCGACCTGCGACCTAATATCTCCATTACGGAACGAATTTCTTTGCTCCTACCGATGACGGGATCCAGTTTTCCTTCCCGTGCGAGGTCATTCAAATTCACAAGAAAGTTAGGTACCTCTTCATCCGTCTCTTTCACTTGCAGGTCTTCATAATTGATTTTTAATTCAGGTAGGATCTGAGGTAAAAATTTTAAAAAATCTGCCTCTTTCAGTTCTTCCCGACCATTTTCAGCAGCTCGGGACGAGGCCATAGTGAACCACTGCGCCAATTTAGGAGAGGTTCGTAACGACTCAAAAGGGATCTCTCCCGAAGCTCTCGCTTGTTTTTTTAAAAATTCATCGACTGTCGATTTATACTTACTTAACGTTTTGCCCGAAACAGATGTGGGGAGGGTCATCAAACCCCAAACCAAATGGTAAGGAGTGATTTCTGTATTTTGTCTCCTCATTGCTTCTGTTTGCGCAATGTCCAAAGCTCCTTGGACGTTGGAATCATACTGTTTCATAGTGTTTCCTCTCTTTTAGCACTCTAATCATTTGACTGCCAATTCTTCGTTCTTGTTACAGTTTTTTCACGGAAAATCACTTTCTCTTTCCCATTCCTCGTCCTATGATAGTGCGAATGTTTCGAAACTGGCTTACTTTTTGCTTCTCCTCACCCCATTTTCCCCTACGAAACATAGGTTGGAATTCCAAACCAAAGAATAAAAAGATAACAGCGTTATCTAAATGTGAAACAGAAAGGAGAAAAGTAAAATTCCTTTCAATCGGAAGAAAGCATACAATTCAAAAAAATGTTGGTAAAGGATCTTTCCTAAAATCTCCCATACTCTGGATTATTTTTTGCTTAGGAACTTTGTTTCTCCATAGCCCAATTGCCGCCTTTCCCCTCTCCATTGAAGAATCAAAAAATTATAGAGACATCGGAAAATACTTTGAGTATGTAATTGTACCGGAACAGGAATCCAGTTTGGATCGGGTCCAAAGAGAGGATACGATTTGGCACCCAAATCCGAAAGCGACTATCTCTTTTCCAAGAGTGAAGGATCCACTTTGGTTACGAATCACATTGATCCATTACGGAAATTTACCGCATACATTCTTCTTACATTTTTCAAGTCCGGTAGTTGATGTCTTTGAACTCCATACACAAGTCAAAGGAAATTGGATTACGCAGGTTTCGGGAGAACAAGTCCTACAAAGAAACAAACCGATATATTCCCACATCCCCGCTTTTCCTATCACACTCTCACCTGATGAAACTAGAACCTTATACGTAAAAATCGATTCAGCAAATCCAATCTTTAACTTCGTTTCCATTTATAATTCCAGAAGTTTCATCGCATTTTCAAAAAAACAGGATATCTTTTTTGCCGCATACTTTGGTGCAGGTTTTATGATGTTTTTATTCAGCTTATTTTTAGCGAATACATTGCGTTACAGAAAATTTTTCTTTTATTTTTTCTATTTAGCGACAGTCCTTTTGATCAATTTGTTTTCCACAGGATTTATGCAATACATTGAAATTGGAAACTCGCATACATGGAAAAATTATTTATTTCCAATTACGATATATTTGACATCAGTCTTTGGATTACTTTTTACTATAGAATTTTTAGAAACTGAAAAAAACTTTCCAAAAGTCACAAAACTTACAAAAGGTTTTATACTATTATTTATTTCTTTGATTTTTACCATCTTTTTCTTAGAACTTAGAAACTTCATTCAGTTAGGTGTTTCTCTTGTGATTATTCCTATTTCATTAGCTCTTTTTATTTCCCTTATGGCGATGATAAAGAATAAAAAGAAACTCGAAGTTGTCCTTTTCCTACTAGCCTTTGGTTCTATATTAATTGGAGGAGCATTAAATACACTAACTGTTCAAGGTTTTATCAAACCAATTCATTTATCATCTTACTCCTTGCCTTTAGGTTCTGCAGTGGAAGTGTTCTTTTTGTCTATGGCATTGGTGTTAAAAGTTTCCGATTACCGAAAAGCAACCGAAGAAAAACAAGAAATCGATCTTCAATTAAAAATTGCTCAAAAACTTCAGAATGGACTATTACCACAAAAAAGAACTCATGCAAATGGTTACGCGCTGGGATTTCGTTATTCACCTGCATCCGATATCGGTGGTGATTTTGTTCAATTCATTGTAAAAGAAAATGAAATAGGTCTATTTCTCTGTGATGTTTCGGGACACGGAATTCCTGCAGCTATGATTGCATCCATGACAAAAGTTTCTCTACAAATTTGGGATGATTCACTCGATAGACCGGCCTATGCAGCGGAACGCATCCGTTTATCTTTACTCAGTTCGCTTTCAGGACATTTTTTAAGTGCCTTCTTTGTTTATATCCATCCAAAAAATCAAATCATGAAAATTGCCAATGCTGGCCACCATCCTATGATTTATTTAGATCGAAATGGGAATATAGAACATATTACAAGTCAAGGAAGAGCTATCAATGAATATATCGAAGCACAAGTAATTGAAAAAACACTCCCTCTCCCCAAATCTGGAACACTCATACTTTATACTGATGGAGTGATTGAAGCAAGAAAAGCCAATACTGGGGAACTTTTTGGTGAAGAAAGATTTTTTTCTCTTTTACAGGCTTTGGCAAATCAAGGCCCACAAACCATTTGTGACCAAGTAATTGCAGAAGTTGAAAAATTTCAAAAATCAAAACGATCGGATGATGATATTACGATACTTGCAATATCCTTAGATAAAGATACTTAAGAGACAATCCAGTGTGTTAATTTTTGATACAAATCATTAGGGTAAAAGGGTTTCGAAATAAAATCATTCATTCCAACTGAATGTATTTTTGCCTGGGTTTCCAATTGGGCCGAAGCCGTTAAAGCAATGATTGGTAAGTTTGCCCAAATTAAGTTTTCGCGTATTTGTTTCGTTGCCATATAACCATCTACATTTGGCATATGTAAGTCCATAAGAACTAAATCGAATTTCCCATTTGATAACTTATCTAAAACTTCCACACCATCGGATGCTTCTACTGACTCAATGCCCCATCTCTGTAAAAATCGAATGACGATGGATCGGTTGATTTCTATATCATCTGCGACAAGTATTCTCTTACCTGCTAAATTTGAAGATTCGTCTAAGGAATGAATTTGTCTGTTTGTGTTTGTGTTACCAATTTTACAAGGAAAAGTAAAAGAAAACTTGGAACCTTTGCCTAACTCTGATTCTAGTTCAAGATTTCCTTTCATGAGCTCCACAAGACCTTTCGAAATTGCAAGCCCAAGACCGGAACCACCATATTTCCTTGTTGTGTCTCCACTTGCTTGAGTGAATTTTTCAAATACAAATTTGAGTTTGTCTTTTGCAATTCCAATCCCAGTGTCCTCGACTTCAAAACGAATCACAACTTCATTTCCAATTTTTGAAACAAGAAGAACCCGAAGAGTAATTTTACCAACTTTGGTAAACTTTACAGCGTTCGATAATAAATTATTAAGAACTTGCAACATTCGAGTAGGATCAAAACAAATTGATTCAGGAAGTTTCTCATCAATTTCAGCATGAAATGATAACAATTGTTCCTTGGCTTTAATTTCAAAAGAAGAAGATACAGAACTAATAAAATCTTTTAAACTAAAATCGATTTCCTCAATGATTATCATTCTTTCTTCAATTTTATTAAAATCTAGTATATCATTAATTAAAGTAAGAAGTGTTTCACTGGAAAAACGAAGATTTTTTAAATACTCAACTTGTTCTGGTTTGGGATTGTCTTCCATAAGCCACATCGAAAGTCCAATCACTGCATTCAAAGGAGTTCTCAATTCATGACTCATATTCGAAAGGAATTCTGACTTGGCGCGGTTAGCTTCCTCTGCCCTAACGCGGGAATCGATTAATTCTCTTTCATACAAAACCATTTGAGATATGTCCAAAGATACAGAACGAGATCGAATCATTTCGTTATTCTTTGAATAAATGGCAGTTGCTGATACGTTTAAAAATAAAGATCTTCCATCTTTACGGATAACCTCAAATCTCAGATTATTGATTTGTCCTCTTGCTTTAAAAACGGAAAAATTGTTTTGAAAGTTTTTTCTACTTTCTTCGGTAAGAAGATCGGGCCATTTAATTTTTCCGACTAACTCTTCCTCTGTGTAACCAAACCATTCACATTCAGTCCGGTTTACTTTGACAAAGTAACCATTTGGATCCAAACTATGGAATCCAACTGGTGAGTTTTGGTATAAGTCATCGATCTCAAATAAACGATCTTCGATTAATTCCTTCTCAATTAAAATTTCCGTGTTTCTTTTTAAAACAAAGATCATCCACAATATGAATATAGATAAAATAAAAAATAAACCACCGGAAATTGCAATCAACCGAATTGTAAATTTTCGATTCTTCTCTTTGTTTGAATTTTCATTTTCTATCTTCTTATCCAAAAGACTTTGAACTTCTTCACGAAAAACGTCCATTCGCCTTTTGCTTTCGATAAAATCTGATTTTACTGGATGTTTGTCTGGAAAATTTTTTACAAATTTTTGAATGAATTCCAACTTTTGATGATTTGCTCGGATGATTGATTCTAACTCACCGATAAAGTGAAACTCACACTCTTCTCGAAGTGATGTTTCAAGTTTAACCATTTGTATGAGAGAAATTTTATAAGGTTCCAAAAATTCTGGATCGGAAGTCAGAAGATATCCTCTTACTCCCGTTTCCGCATCTTTTAAGTAAGAGGAATATTGATTTAAAAGAGCATTCCAACGACTTTGATTTTCATATAAACTTCGGTCTTTACGGCTTTCATAAACTTGATAAAAGAAAAAAAATGAAGAAAGCAGAAGTAAGACAAGGAGTCCCCATAAAAAACCAAGGTAGAAGGACTCGAAGTGCTTTCTCAGGAAATCATTCATAGAACCATCATTAGGTAATACAAAAGAAAAAATTTGTCAATTGATTAAAGCATAGCCTTCCATGCAGGGAAATATAAATCGAATTCTGTTCCTTTGCCTACTCTAGAATTAACAAGGATCATCCCACCCATCTTGACCATAATTCCGTAAATTATTGGCAAACCTAATCCTGTTCCTTTTCCACCTTTGGTAGTAAAAAATGGATCAAAAATCTTTTCGATAATTTCAGAAGGAATTCCTTCCCCATTGTCAGCAAAACCCACCTTCCAATACTCCGTATTTTTCATAAAACCAATGTGAAGTAATTCCGATTTTTCATATAAAACTTTTGAAAGAGTAATTGTTATTTTAGGATTGGTCACATCTTGCAATGCAAATACAGAATTTTCATATAAATTAGAAAGGATTTGAAAAATTTGAATTGGATCTGCATTTACATAGGCTGGTTCGTTTCCTAAATCAGTAAATAAAGTGATTTGATTTGATGAAACGGTCCGAACCTCTTTCAAAACTTGTAAAAGATTTTCTCTAAGATCTAATTGTTTTGAAATTGAATTATCAATTTTAGAATAAGTAAGAATTTGTTGGATTAAATTTTTAGCTCTGTCTAATGATTTAGAAATTCCTTCTATTGCAGGTAAAGATTTTTGGATAACTTCATTTGTTTCTGTTTTAGACCATTCTGAATTTAAAAATGAAACATATGCTAACATAGGTGTGAGTAAATTATTAAAATCGTGAGCAATTCCACCAGCAAAAGTTCCGAGTGCTTCCAATTTTTGTGATTGTGCATAAGCACGTTCGAGAACAATTTTTTCTGTAATGTCTTTTGCTTCTAAAACAATGTATAAAATTTTTCCAGATGGGTCCGTTAAAGAATAGAAATCGCAATCAAAGTATTTTTCTCTCCCATCTAACAGAATATAACTGACAAATACCTCAAAACTTTGATTTTTTAAAGCAAGTTTCATTCCATAAGTTAATTTCTTTTTAGATTCTTCATCAGAATTAGAAAAAATGGATCGTATCAATTCCAAACCTTGGATATCGGTCTCTTCTCTTTCAAATGAGATTACAGCATTTCGGTTCATACGAATCACATGACCTTGTAAATCCAAAAGAAAAATCGCCTGCGAAGAATTATTAAAAATACCCTTAAACAATTGTTCGTTGAGTTGGATCGAATGTTCTAATTCAGATAAATCGGAAATGTCATGTATGGTTCCAAAAATTCTATATCGATAGTCGTCAAATTTTTCGGCTTCCAACCAAAGGTTAACCTTCTTTTTACCAGTTTTAGTATTTAAGGTGACAATCATTTCCTTGGAATGATTGTCTCTCAGTAATTCGGTCCAAACTACTTTAATATGGTTTTGTTCCTTTTCATCTAGTAGCGCCCATACCTTTTCCATTAGTGGAATTTCAGCAAAATCAAAACCCAAAATCCGGTATAATTCCAAAGACCATAATGTATTTTTTTCCGGAAAAATAACTTCGAAGTGTCCCAAGTGAGAAATCTTTTGCGAACGTGTTAAAATTTCTTCACCGTGAACCAACATATCCCATGCTTTTTTCTGCGATTGTTTGAGACGGTAAGCTTCCAACTCACGATTAACAACAAACGGAAGTTTGATGATTGATGATTTTGGCAAAAATTCCGCTGCTCCTAAATTAAGAAATTCAGATGCGGCTTCTTCAGGTAAAAATTCAGTAACAAGAATTACAGGTAAATCCGGATTGACTTCTTTGACTCTTGTGATGACGTAACGGCCGTCAAAATCAGGTAGATAAAAATCGGAAATTACAATATCCCAAGTTTCATCATTGATTCTTTGTTCAAATTCCGACTTCCACTCCGCTCTTTCGGAAAATATAGAAAACCCAAAGTTTTGTAGAACTGATACAATCGCTTTATAAGAGGCAAGAGAATCTTCTACAATCAATACATTGAGTTTCTTTTGGATGTCCATAATCTAATTACTGATTTAAAAAACCAAAAATTGGCAATTCCAAATCACCTAAAATCTCAGCCCTATGTCTGTATGCAGTTCCCCGGCCTTCAGCAAGTGCAAACTTTCCTTTAGAAAAATCATTTGGTGAAAGATAGGGTGTGTTTGTTTCCAATCGTATGAGCTTTTTTCCTTTTTCTTTTGCTAATAAAGATTTTAAATCTTCAGTTTCCGATTCGATGATTTGAACCGAAGCATCTAATGCTCGTTTCATGGTATTACGACTAACTGGCCGATGGTTATTAATTTGGTGAATTACAATTCGGTCAATACTTGGATCCAAAATGAGTTCCTTAATTGGTTCTCCATCGCCGATCCCACCATCTAAAAATTCTTGGCCCTGAAATTCCTGTACTTCATATAAAAAAGGAAAGGCAATGGATCCCATCACTGCATCCAAAACATTTCCTTCCGTAATCAGTTCTCTTTTATTTTTTGAAAGATTTGAAACTGCAATTCCTAACTTGATAGGAAGATCGGAAAACTTTTTGTTACCTAAATAAGGATATAAAATTTCACGCGTGGCTTTGCCCGTTAATACCCCACTGTATCCGTTGAGTCCCTTTCGTAACAATCGACCTAACATTGACAAAGAATTTCCTTCCCAAAAATCCTTTTTTCTAAGTCCTAAAACTAACGATTCAAAATCGACCATTTCACGCCCAGTCGCATAAAGTGCGCCTATCATCGCACCGGAACTGGAGCCTGTCACAACTGAGGGTTTGAAACCTATTTCTTGCAAACCACGCACAAATCCAGTATGGGCAAAAAATCCAAAAAAAGCGGATTTCAAACAAAGTGCAGAATACTTTTTAGGAAAGAAGAGTTCTATCATAAGCTTTTGTTAAGTTTGGAAACAGACTACGATCATGTCAGCCACGAAGTAATTTTGAAACCAAAACTTTTGTCATATCATAAAACAATACTCCGATAAATGCAACAAGTATCGCTGATGCGAACTGAACAAAATTAAGCGGAACAAAATGGAACATTGCATTCAAACCGGGCAAATACATAGACAAAATAAGCACACCGATCGTCCCAGCAAAAACATAACGAATGATTGGATTGGGAATCCGCATCCTACTCCACATCGACTCATGAAGAGACCTGTTGGCCAGGATTAAAAATAAATTCGAAAATACTAATGTAACAAATGTAGCAGTACTGACAACTTTCGGGGAAGAGGCTCCTTTCAAAAATAACTCAGTAATCCAATAAGAAGACACTACTGATAATAAAGAAATGGCACCTTGAATCAAAGAATTAATAAATAGCTCCCGATCTAAAAGTGGTTCCGAAGTTTCCCGAGGTTTTCTTTTCATCAAATCAGATTCTTGTGATTCCCTTTCAAATACAATGGTGCAGGTGGGGTCAATTACCATTTCCATAAAAACAATATGAATGGCTGACAATACTACGATTGGCCAATCAAAAATTATAGGGAAAAAGGTAATTCCAACAATTGGAATATGTACACCAATTAAATAACCCAAGGCTTTTTTTAAGTTATCAAATATTTGCCTTCCGATTCGAACAGATTCCAAAATTGAAGAAAATGAATCATCTAACAAAACAATGTCGGCAGCCTCACGAGCAACATCTGTTCCCCTTTCACCCATCGCAACGCCAATATTGGCAGTCCGTAAAGCTGGGGCATCATTTACTCCATCTCCTGTCATTGCAACAATCTCACCATCTGCTTTTAACATCCGTACGATTCGCCATTTGTCTTCGGGGCTCACTCTTGAAAAAATATTACAAGTCCGGATGACAGATTGTATCTCTTCCTCGTTCAAACTTGACAATGCCTTTCCCGTATAAACTAAATGAGAATCTTTTAAACCAATTTGATCTGCTATATTTTTAGCTGTTTCCGGATAATCTCCAGTAATCATAATGACACGAATTCCCGAGTCGTATGCAGTTTTGACGGCCAAGGGAACAATTTCGCGAATGGGATCTAAAAAAGCGAGAAGTCCAGAAAACAAATATTCAATTTGTTTTCTTTCTTCTGGAATTTCTGTTCCAGGAAATTTAGATTTTGCAACACCAAGAACACGGTAACCTTCCTTTGCCAACTCATTGGTTTTTGTTGTCCAAAAATTCAATTCAGTAGAATCAAATTTACATAAATCAAATATTGCTTCGGGAGAACCTTTTGCAAAACTTTGATACACATTCTCTTCTTTTAATACTCTTACCATTGTTAAATGATCTGGCGTCAAAGGAAAATCACGAACTGACAATAAAGCAGAATCTTCTCTTTCATGAAAGGAAACCAAACAATCCGAAATCGCAGTATCCATCGGATCAAAACTTGGATGTTTAGATGCACAGTATGCAATCCTAAGTAAATTTTTAGTTTCTTCCGAAAGAATTGATGAAGGATTCAAAGTGACTGTTTCCGATTGTGTCACAACAATTCCAATTTTCATTTTGTTTTGAGTTATGGTTCCGGTTTTATCGGAACATAAAACAGTAGCAGCTCCTAAAGTTTCAATTATCGATGAACGCCTAACTAAAACATTTTTAGTACTCAAACGGAAAGCACCTAACGCAAAGAAAATGGTCAGTACCAATGGCAGTTCTTCTGGCATTAAACCAATTGCTAGTGTTAATCCGGAAAGAAGACCATGTAACCACTGGTTTTTTACGAATCCAAAATAAAGTGCGAGTATGACACATAAAGAGGCAGCAACAATGAATAAATTACGTACTAGACGTGCAACTTCTATTTCAAGCAAAGTGCGACCAACAGCCTCATCTGCAATTTTGCGTCCAATTTTTCCTATTTCTGTCTGATTCCCAACTGCATAGACTCGACAAACTCCTTCTCCACTAACAACTAACGAACCACAATATACTAAATTTGACTGCGATTTAGATACAGGGACAGATTCACCAGTTAACAAAGACTCGTCGCATGAGAACATTCTGTCAGAAATTAATTCGCAATCAGCTGGCACCCGATCCCCCTCGTTTAATATCAACAAATCATTATATACGACATCCTTTCCTTCGATACGAATGATTTGTTTGTCTCGGATGACATTGGTTCTAGGACTAGCTAGTGAACGTAATGCAGAAATTGCAGTTTCTGTTTTTTTCTCTTGGTAAAAAGTGATCGTGATGATTCCAACGACAGAGAATAATAATAAAAGAGCTTCGCCCCGATCACCCAAAAGTAAATAAACGATACTTATGGAAATGAGAAGCAGAATCATTGGTTCTGTAACCACTCCGAACAACATCTGTAAAATCCCTTTCTTTTTAGAAGAGCTGATTTCATTGGCTCCATATTTACCGCGGTTTTTTCTGACCTGTTCTTGGGTAAGTCCCATGAGAATGTATTCTGATATTTGTTTTGGAATCGAAGGCATATTCTTATTTGATTTGCTCTTGTGTTTTATAAAAAATCTGTTTAACATTCTAGAATGTGCGATACATCTCTTGCCACTGAAAAATTTACAAAAACACAAAAAAGAATATTTGCCAAAAACTCAGACCGAGAACCAAACGAAGCGCAATCCATACTCCACGTTCCCCGTTTAGAGCACAAAAAAGGTTCCAAATTACGCACGACTTATATTGAAATTCCACAAACCCCCGTTACTTATGAAGTTTTTTTAAGTAAACCATTTCATATGTGGGGTGCAGAGATGGGCGTAAATGAATTTGGACTTTGTATTGGTAATGAAGCAGTATTTACTAATTTAAAAATTCCTAAAAAGAATGATGGTTTAACAGGAATGGACTTAATCCGATTGTCACTGGAAAGATGTAAATCTGCCAAAGATGGATTATTCCTAATTACTGAATTCTTGGAAACCTACGGACAAGACGCATGCGGCGGGTATGAAAATAAATCCTTCTTTTACCATAATAGCTTTATCATTGCAGATAGAAATGATGGATACGTTTTAGAAACAGCAGATCGTTATTGGGTGGCTAAAAAAATTGATTCGTTTTATGCCATTTCCAATGGATTAACAATTGGCTCTGATTTCGAATATTCATCACCTAACTTAATAGAGAAACTTAAAAAAAAGCCAAATAAAGAATTCTCTTTTAAAGATCATTTTAGCGATCATTTTTATAGCTATATGAGTCGTTGTAAAGACAGAAGACTTTTACACAAAGAAACTGCTGGAAACTTTGCATTAGATTTCGCAAGTTATACAACTAAACAAGCAATGGATACTTTAAAAACTCATTCTGTTGACACAGATGAATTTGAACCATCTTCCTCTTCCATGAAATCACTTTGTTTGCACGCAACAGGTCCCACAACACCAAACCAAACCAATGGCAGTTTGATCGTTGAATGGGATACCTCCGAAACCAACCAAGACCCACTCAGAGTATTTTATACTGGCACGTCCACGCCTTGTTTGAGTTTATTTAAGCCATTTTATTTTGGAACAAAAAACTTCATTGGTTCGTCAAGTTTATCTTCAAATGAAGCATATTCAGAAACCTTATGGTGGTTACATGAATCAATAGCAAGAAAATCAAATTTTGATTACCAAGCAGTCAGATCTATTTTAGTTCCTGCGATTATCGGATTACAGGAATCAATTTTAAATATTTCGAAAGAGTATCTTTCTCCCCAGAAAAAAGAAGAAGTTCAATGGCGATTCTTAAAAGATCATGTAAATATTTTGAAAAAAATTGATGAGGAACTCATCCGTTCCAAAATAGGAACAAGTCGATGGCAAAACCCACTTTACCAAATCTATTGGTCTGGACAAAATAAAAAATTAGGGATACCTTTCCGTCAACAATAGTATTAAAACATCATTTACATTGGTGCCAGTGGCACCTGTAAATAATAGCGCATCCACATCTTTTAGTATGGGATATGAATTGGAATGATTTAGTTCTTTTATCGGATCCCAACCTTTTTCTTTCATTTTTCTAATGCATCCTGGACCAACAATACCACCAGCAGCATCTGTCGGACCATCAGTTCCATCCGTACCACAGGAAAGAAATAACCAATCCCGATTTAGTGCTATTGATTCTGAAAGAATCGCCACACGAAGTGCTGCTTCCTGATTTCTGCCTCCTAGTCCCAATCCTTGGACTGGACAAACTAGTTCTCCACCTATTAAAATGGTCTGTTTATTAGGATTCTCATCGCAAGCTAACATGTATTCAATGATCTGTTCTGCCGTGGCCTCACTTGATAATTCCCATGAATCCGAAATGGTTTTTACTTCATACCCAAAACTTTTAGCCATATTTTCTATTGCCTTTAGAGACGATGCTAAATTACCCATAATGTAATATTCGCTGCCAGGATAACTAGGTGCAGAGGCAATCACATTAGGATCATCACCTAACACATCTGAAATTGCAAACGTATAAACTTTCAAACCTGGATAAAGTTTTTTTAAGAGTTTACCCGCTTTTACTGCAGAATATTTCTTTCTTTCTGCATTGATTTCTTGGATATTTAGTCCTCTTTTTAACAAATTCTGGTTCAGATCAATCACATCATTCAAATCAAATCCGTTTTCTGGAATTTCAAAAAGACTAGACCCACCTCCAGATAACAAAACAATTAATTGGTCATTTTCACCTAACTGCAACAAATCATTCATCACTTCCTTTGAAAATAATACAGAATTTCTGTCAGGTACAGGATGAGATGCCTCACGACATTTCCATACACCCATTTGTCCCTTCGCCGAAATATCTTTAGGAAGATGGTTGTACTTAGTGAGAATAAAACCTCTATCAACAGTAAAAGATCTTTGAAAAGAGAGAGCCATGGAATAAGCAGCTTTGCCTAATGCAAAAATATAATTTTTTTTCCTTGGATTTGAGAGCTCTTCACATAGATCTTTCTGGTTTTTCCAGAACTCAATTGAAAGATATTCTGGTGTTGCCACCCTGACTCCTTCTAAAAAAAGTTCTTCAATATCTTTTCTTAAATTACTCAGAGATTTATTTCCTAGTTTTTGCCTGAATGGAATCATAAATAATTCCACGAGAGGTCAACTTTCCAAATTCCAATACATCTGTCGGACAAAGAGAAACACAAGCAGAACAACGGACACATTGTACGCTATCCATAGGAATCCCTCGACTTGCATAACCCATCACATCAATCCCTTGATGACAATTTTTCGTACAAACATTACAAGAAATACATTTCTTTTTATCTGCAAAAATTCTAAATTCACTAAACCGAGCATAAATATGCATCAAAGAAGCGAGAGGGCAAAACATTCGACACCATATTCTTCCAGAAAAAAGAAAATAAAATCCAACTCCTACAACTCCAGCAAGCCCAATATCTACTACGATATCATAAATCCATTTAACTGAATCAGCAATAATTTCGCTTAATTCTAAACTTGGATTTTTACTTTTTCCATAAACGCCAATTAACTTTAATAATGTTAACATAAAAGCCAAAAATAAAATATACTGACCTGAATGTTCTAATCGATACGCCCATTTTCCATGAGGCATTTTCTGCCTATGTTCATCTCCCAAAGTTTCAGCAAGCCCACCACACGAACAAATCCAACCACAATAAGCACCCTTACCGTAATGATAAACCAAAAGTGGGATGAACCCAAAACTAAACAAAAAACCGTAACCTAACCAAAAATTGGTGATTCCTCCATCATATAATACACCCATACTTAAAGGCCATGCCAAAATAAATCCATAGGCCTTCCAATAAGCATCATTTGGAAATACTTCTGATCGAACGAAACCTTCAGGTGTTCCCAAATAACCCAAGTCACCTAATGCGGGAAGGATTAACTCAGGCAATAAAAACAAAAAGAAAACTTGAACAAAAATCAAACTTAAAGTCTGGTAAAAAATATAATTTGTTTTTCGAACTAATATTCTTCTTATTCCAAAAAATAATATGGTAAGAGAGTATAACATAGTATAGTGGAAAGAAGGATATTTGCCAAAAAGAGTATATCCGAAATATGTTGCTGCAAGGTAAACAAATAGAAAATAGAAAAAGACAAACATAAGATAGGTGTTTCTTAGGAAAACCCAAGAATTGATTTTCCATTGGTTCCGATTCCATTTAAAATAAACAAACAAAGATAAAGTTAGAAATGAAATGCTCGCAAAGATTGTGGCCAAAGGTGAAAACCAGCCAGGTCCATAAAAAGAGGCTTTCCCCAAATAAGCTGCACCTGCAAAGGAAAAAAGAGAACTAAATCCAATCCAATCCGTTATCGATTTTTGATTTTGAATTTTAATACCAATTTTTTTTAAAAAATGAATGGGGGGAGTATTTCCAATCAAAACATAAACCACATCTGCTTTGAGTTTAACCGATGCTTCAGGAGTTTTCACAAATACATTTTGTTCAGAAATTTCTGTGACTTCTGACTCAAGTTGCAGTTTGATTTTATTTTCGCGGACCAACCTATCCAATTCTTCTATATTTTTTTGTTTTGGTCTTCGAAAATCCTTTCCTCGGTGAATTAATCTAACCTCTTTCGCATAACGAGAACTTGCAATTGCTGCTTCTACCGCGCTATCGCCACCACCTACGATAACGACTGATTTGTCATGTGTGTCGTATGGATCAAAAACTCGATAAAAAACAGATGGGTTAGATTCTCCCTTCACACCTAAACGTTTGGGATCACCCGATTTTCCAATTGCTATCACCACTGAACTTGTGAGATACGATTCGCCAGTTTCCGTTTTTACTTGATATAACTTTCCCGCTGCTTGAATGGAAACAACTCGTTTCCCAGTTTGTATTTGAATTGGATTGTTTTTTATTAGAACATTTAGATATTCTAATAATTCCTCTTTTGTCGAATCTGTAATTTCAATTTTAGAATGGGACTTTAGATCCTTTGGCTCAGCAAATATCGGTTTTTGTTTTGGATAACTCTGAATGGTTTGAAATGGTATATTTGCTTCTAGAAGTGCAAACTTTTTCCCTAAACGTTTAGCTTCATACGCACAGGATATACCAGCAGGCCCTGATCCAATAATGACTGCATCCAAACAATCTTCATTCGACCCACGAATGTATTTCCAGACCAAAACACCACTTTCAGCTGCCAGCTTCAAAAGAGGAACACCTGTTAAATCACCGATTATAAAAACATTAGGGAGATTTGTTTCAAATGAATCAGAGAGTTCTGGATATACTTCAACAGTACCCATTGGGGCAGATTTGGTTAACCAACGAAAATAAGCAGATGGCCACATACTTAATGATTGGACTTAATGTTTAAAAAAAAGAAATGATTTTAATTTGCTAAAGGAAGTTGAATGATAATTTTTGTTCCTTCCATCGGTTTACTGAAAACTTGAATCGACCCTTCTTGTTCCGTTAATAATTCCTTACAAACGAGTAAACCTAGGCCTGTTCCTTTTTCGCCAGAGGTTCCAAATCCTGAATCAAATTTTTTTCCTTCGGAAATCTTTGCAATTAAATCGGAATCCATTCCCACTCCAAAGTCTTGAAACCGAATTTCCAAACAATTCGAGTTTTTCTCTGTTTCAATGAATACCTTATTATTGGGATGAGAATATTTTATTGCATTAGATAATATATTACGCAAAACCGTTGCAGTCATTCTTTCATCACAATATACACAATCTTCTTCCGAAATATTAGTTTCCCAAGAAATACCTTTTTCAGTTGCCTGTATGTTCAGTAGATCCAATGCATTTCTTAAAATTTTCGATACATTTAAATTGCTAGGATTACATTGCGTTTTTTGTGTTTCGTTTTGTACCCAGTCCAACAAATTTTCCAATACAAGGTAGGTTTGGTTTGTGCTTTTTTTTAGCTCATTTAAACCAAAAAGTAACTCTTCTCTTTCTGGCAAAGATTTTGTAATATAACCAAGGTATGTGCTTATTGTTCCAATTGGTCCCTTTAGATCATGTGCAAGGATAGAAAAAATTCGGTCTTTATGATCATTGATCCGAGTCATTTCCTTTTGGATTCGGTTGATATTTCTTAAAAAATAAAACATAAACAAAGCCACAAATGACAGGCAGGACACAACTGAATTAATGCGAAACAAGTCCTGTACTTCTTTATAATACAATAAAGTTCCTTTTTTAAAATTGCCTGGACTCCCAAAAAACTCAAACCAGATATAAAAGGCCGTGTTCATTAAAAAGACAAAGAGTATCCACCCTTTTTCCTCGTATGGAAATATCACAAAAGGAACAATTGCGAACATTAGAAAATAATAATAAAATCCACCAGAGGTTCCAAAACTAATCGTGGATACACAAAACAATGGAACGGAAATTGTAATTATTAATAGAATTCGAGAAAAAAAATACCGTTGTCTTGTATTAAGATATAACACATAAATCAATGAACATATCACAAAGATATGAATGATATTCATGATTTGATAATAGGGAGCACCCGCGATTACAAAGAAAATGGAATATTCGATATTCGAGAATATTCCTAAAATAGCAACTAAATTGGAAAGTTGGACGCGAACGGAAGACTCTAAACCCAATTGGTCCGTCACTCCTAAATTGAGCAACCGATAGACTCCCCATCGATTCAAAAGGGTTTTCATTTGATATCGATCGTAAAGTATGTTACGTCATCTGACAAACGAAATGCGAAATTCCGAATGTCCTTTTTAATTTTTTCGTTTAATTCAAAAAGCGAGAGGTCGAAGCCACCCGCTAACTGTTCTTTTAACCTTGATTCTCCGTACAATTCCCTATTTTTATTTTGACTTTCTGTAATCCCATCGGTGTAAAAAAAGAATCGATCCCCTGGCGATAAATCATGTGAAAATGTTTCTACAAAAATATCTTTTTTCCAACCCATGATGGGGCCTCTTCCTCCGAGGGCAGCCAAGGAATTTGAAACAATATTCATAGAATAAGGACTAGGATGTCCCATCACAGAATATTTCATTACAGAGTTTTTTAAATCAAAATGGCTCACTACGGCAGTGATATAGTTTTTTTCGACCACAGGCAACATTTTAAGATTTAAATCTAACATAAACTTGGCGGGATCTTTTTCCTTGGGAGCAATTTCTAAAAAATTGACCTTTAGCATACTGGCGATCAAGGCTGCAGCAATCCCGTGACCAAGTACGTCACATAACAAAAAAGTAACAGATCCATCTTCATGAATATAATAGTCAAAATAATCACCACCAATTTTTTCCATTGGCATAAACACTGAAGCCACACTCAGTGTTTGGTGTTTAAATTCCATAGGTGGTATTAGTTTAGATTGTAAACCTGCCGCCATAACCAAATCATCATGTAACAATTTATACTGTTTGTGTAATTCTTGAGTACGCAAAGTGATTAACATTTCAAGAGATTCATTTAGATTTCGAAGTTCTCTTCTTGTCCTCGCACTTTGTAAGGCAATGGCAAAAACCCCAGCAAATAAAAATGTTAAAATGCCATATTGTGTTAAATAAGCATTTTTTCCTGTAATCACATCGGTGATGACATCGGCGATTCCGAAAAATGTTGCTACCAGTGCACCTAAAGAAACAACAATAGCCTCCGCAGTTTTTTTATAGTTTCTATGCAATAGTTGAATCAGAATTGGAACCTTAATTGCAAGTAATAGATACCAGATGTAAACCAAATAAAACCGATGATCGGGATCCATTGGAAGTAAGTGAATGAACGCAAGAACGGTATCTAAAAAAAATGTTGTGAACGCAAGTTTCGAAATACGTCTATCAAATAAAGTATGAACGAATAACAGAATAAAGACGGGGAAAATAAACTGACAAAAAAACAAAAGTCTAACCAGAACCTCTGGATGAATCATCAAAAAATGAATTTTATTTACAGAAGGCAATCGCCAACCTACAAAAAAAATAGCTGTACCAGCTAAATACAATCCAGACTTAGAAGATCGATTCAATGCATAACCAACTGCTTGTTGTAAAAAAATTCCAAAAAACAAGGCACCTATAAGGATTTGGTTTACATCTTCAAAAACCATTTTATCTTTAATTTCGTCTTGAGTTCCAAAAACCGGTATCGATCGAAAGATTCCACACCTAAACTGTGTTTCACGACATTCGATATCCACAACAAGTTCATTTTCTCCCTTTGTTAATAGAGAAATGGGAATTTCATAATAACGCACTTTATGCCAATACGGGTAATAGTCAGGAGAAAAACTTCCTGTCGAACCAATGGGCACTCCATTCCAAAAGGTTTGGTCAGCAGAATGAACCCGATCCATATAAATTGCTTGCGAAGACTCAGGGAAAGTTGAAACCGAAATTTTTAGTCGATATTTGCCTCGTAATGGCACTTCGTAACCTTGTTTGACCAAAGGAACTCCAACTAATATTGGTTTGGTTTCCTTTTCACCATCACGTTGGAATGTCCAACCCTCTTCCAAGGAAACCACTTCTGCCCCCACAGGAATCGTAAAGAATAGAAATACTAAAAACAAAAATTTCATAGGCAGGCAACGTAGATGTTTTCGAGAATCCCCGGAGATCACCGGAAGGATTGAATCCAAACCATTTCGAAGTGCAAGGATTTTTTTTAAAGCCCTCTTTTGTTCCACTATTTGAAAATTCCTGAGAAAATTGGCATCTGCTTTGGTTAGTTGGCAATTATCAATCATCTAAAAAAAGATAAATAAACACTTCCACACCATTCCAATCCAGGAACATTTGAAAGGCATTGGATATCTCTGGACAGTGTAAAAAGTAAGTGAGTTACCTTTTTCACTACATTACTAAATTGCGAAAGAGTGTTTCCCACTGCCTGGTGATTTGTATGCTGTTTGCATTGTTTGGCCGATCCACCAATGAAAACCATCCATTGGAAAAAGTGACTCCCTATCTATCTTCACTGGCTTAACTTAGAAAGTAATTATTTTATTTTAGATTAAATCTAAAACAAAACTCATTCCTAGTAAATGATTTTTTAGACTTAGTCTAATTATTGACAAAAAAAAGCTTCCAGAGAAGGTGAAACTGAGATGGATTTAAGTTACCAAAAAACCAAGGAACTCCTGGAATCTCATGGGATTCGACCCACTTCGCAGAGATTGGAAATGGCACATTTGCTTTTAGAGAGACACCAACATCTTTTTGCTGAAGAAGTTTTCCATTTGGTCAATTCCCACTTTCCGCATGCATCACGAGCTACCATTTTTAATAACCTCAAACTTTTTTCTGAAAAGGGAATGTTAGGTACTCTGGAATTAAAAAGTGGTGTAACACATTTTGATTCCAACATCGGTCCACACCACCATGCTCTCAATGAAGAAACAGGAGAGATCACAGACGTGGAAATGGATCAAGAACTCGAATCTAAAGTATTGGATGAATTAAAGGAAAGTTATTTTAGAAAGACAGGTAAAAATTTAGATAACGTAAAACTAGTCATCACAATGAGAGGGAAATAATTTTCCTCTCGCTTTGACTTCAAAGAAATGAAAACAGTTTATCCTTCCATTGCTTTGAGTGGCATCGGTTCTGTTACCGCAACGATCATCCACGCACTTTATCAAAATTCAATTCCTTTCCAAATTCTTTGTCGTAACAAAAATAGGTATCAGTTTCTATGCGATAATCCAATTCGTTTCCGTGGTCCAAAAGGTAACCTTGTGTCCATTGATTTGAATGGTTACTTAACAAATATTCAAAACTGCCAAGATACATTTGATTATATTTTTATTGGATGCAAAAACCAAAACCTTCTTGAATACTTAGAAGAAACAAAAAAATTCCTAAAGCCTAATGGGAAATTGATACTCATTCAAAATGGAATTCCGGAATCTCATCTAGAATCTTATCAAAGTCAAATCCTTGGTGGAGTTGTGGGATGGAATACTCAAACTTTGCAAGATGGAACTTATTACCAATCAAATGTGGGAAGTCTCATTCTCGGTGGAATTTCTAATTCAAAACCAGATCCAATTTGGAACCTACTGCTTCCACCATACATTCCTTTAATTCTAACAGACCAACTTGCGGGTTATCGCTGGCATAAACTTGCAATCAATGCGATCATCAATGGTTTAGCTGCTTCAAAACAACAAACTTTAGGTGAGTTATTCTTAAATAAAAATTCGCGAAAAGATGCATTAGACACTCTAACAGAAATTAAATCAGTAATGAATGTTTTACAAATTGAAGAACAGGTAGTACCTGGATCGTTTTCCATTCAAAAATTAGGTGGAGGAAAAGGTGCATTACCAACTTGGGTACGCCACATCATACTCATTTTACTTGGCTTAAAATACTTTCGCATTCGTACTTCCATGGTTCAAGATTTGGATAATAAAAGAAAAACAGAAATTGATTATATCAATGGTGAGGTTGTTACAATTGCAAATGACAGAGGTGTCCTTGTGCCAAAAAATGAATGGATTGTTAAGAAAGTAAAAGAGCTTGAAGAAAAAATATAACGAGGTTCGAAAACCTTCGCTTTATTTCCCTAACCTGAGTAGTTCCGAAATAGAGTGATTTGCCTCAAGAGGATGTCTTAATTTTTGTTCTGTTTGGATGATATATTGGTTTCTACGTCCATCTTTGCTTTTTTCTAAAATTTCAGCCTCAACCAAATCCTTAACTATGGCTTGTACTGCACGTTCAGTGATTCCGACAAGCACGGCAACATCCTTCAAACGAATTTCCGGATCCTTACTCAAACACATAAGAACATGAGAATGATTTGAAAGAAAGGTCCATTGCCCTCCTTTTTTAGTGTTATCTAACAATTTTTTCTTTGGCTCTTTTGTCATTTTTCTATCTAAAATTCAAATAGGAGATTCCTTCGAAAAACATAAACTCCTCATGTTCCAACTAAAATCGCCTACTCAATTCATCTACAAAAAAACCAATGAAACGATCCTAGGGAAAATGCCACCTAACTTACTGTGATTCAGTAGATTCACTAGACCATTTATAGTCTCGCACAAGCCAGGCCCAATAAATAAATAAAAATTGGAACGGTAATCGCGCGTACAATGCCCAGATGGGGACTCCATAATCTTTGCCTTCCAAAGCCGTTAATAACATATTGATATTTGCAGGATAAATAGCTAAAAGAAGTATAATGATTCCATAACTTGCCATCTTTCGCATCCGTTCATAAAGCACGAGGGAACCCAAGGTAATTTCTGCAAGTCCACTCGTAACATTCAAAAGTACATGAAAAGGAAGGTAGTCTGGCATCATTTCCAAATAGAATTCAGGAGAGAAAAAATGATTGATACCCGCTGTTATGTAGAACGCCCCGAGAGAATACACGAGAAACTTTTTCATCACCGAACTAGAGCATAGTGGAAAAAAAAATCATTACAAATTTTAGGATGTTTGAAAAATGATTCCCATTCGGATCCATTTCTCCTAACCAGAGAAATGGAAAATTCAGACTTTGCCTGATTCTTTAAGCGACAATCTGCCCTTCTTTTGATTTATAATGACCCAATTTTTCTTCCAAACGTTTGCGACTTTTGATCGTAATTCGGTTTGGTTCAATCACAAGATTTGTATCTGTCATAAATTCATGAATTATTTCTTGTTTGACTTTGATGATCCCACACATATTACAAAGTTCTTCCATCTGGATATAAATTGTATGTGCGTTGGCAAGGCTTTCATCCAAATTTCTGCCCAAACGAATGTCCTGGTCTCGAATGGAATTATACAAATAAGCATAAAGTCGGATTACAGGAGTCTTCAAACGAAGGATAACCAAACGTTGGTGAGAAAACCAAATACGTCTAGCGATGCTCTCGAAGATTTTTTGAAGTAAAGATGGTCCTACCGACTCAAATAAATTTTCAGCTGTGACTCGCAGAATTTTACTTTTTGTTTCGGTTATTGCAGATGCCATTCGCGGAGCATTGTCAATCAATGACATTTCCCCAAAAATTTCTCCAGGTCCCAAAACATCGATTACATATTCATATCCACGAACTATACTGAAAAGTTTGACATTACCTTCTAACACTACGTAGATTTCGTTATTTTTTTCACTTTCAACAAAAAGAATTTCGCCAGCTTCTAAATTGGATTGCATACTATCCCAAACAAAAGGTTTGTAATTTGCTCCAATTGAATTAAGTAATTCTGTAGCTTCTGTTAGGTTATCTGTTGAATTATTTTCCTTTGACCATTTAATAAATGTTTGTAAGGAATAAGCAGCTAAATTAGGTTTTTGCCAAGAAAGATAGGTTCGAGCATTGAGTACCAATCGCTCTGGATGGTAATCGCGGTCCGCAGGTTTATTAGCCTTCGAAAGGTGTTTTTGTAAAGTTCTGAGTTCTCTCGAATACAAACCCAAAATTTTCATTGCGAGTTCTTTTCTTTCTTTGAGGTAAGATCCTAAAAGTCGAATAGGAATTTGAACTAATTCCACATCTGTATCTGCAAACAATGTCACTAAAAACCGATGTTCGGTGAGAGCAGAAACTAGCCCAAAACTATCGCCAGCTTCATAATAAGCAAGTTCATGATCCACAACAATGTGCTCGGAATCGACCGAAACCCGGCCAGACCTGACAATGAAAAAGTTTCCGGTATTGATGGAATTCTGCACAACAATGGCAGCACCTTTTGAATAATTAACAACTTTGATTTCTTCTGCAGACACTGAGTTAAAAATAATGTTTTCGAAGCTTACCAGTCAAACATTTAAATCTGGGAAGTCATCTGGTCCCAAATCAAATCGTACACTTTAATAGCAGAAATTTCTTTTTGGGGATAAAATTTGGCTGTGGAAAAAATGGGGTAAAATTCCCGTTTCTGATGTAATGCCCCATGTGAACCCTTGACCAAACTCGCATCCAAAGGAATCACATCCATCAGATACCGAAACCCTAGTTTTTTACGTAGTAATTTTAACCCTGCCCTAAGTTTGATACCAGGTTTTTTTGGATCCATAAACATTTCACAAGGATCATACCCTGGTTTCCTATGAATATCCACCAAACGCGCATAATCTGGCGCTTTACTATCGTCTAACCAATAATAATATGTAAACCAAGACTCTGAATCGGCTACCACCACTATGTCACCAGATCGTTTGTGGCTGATATGGTGTTTTTTTTGGGCCTTTTTATCTAAAACAAGTTTGATTCCAGGAACAACTTTCAATATGTCTATAATCTGTTTTTGAACACTTGGATCATTACAATAAATATGCGAAATTTGGTGATCAGATACGGCAAAGGCTTTCGATGCACCTGGATCAAGAAGTTCATACCACCTTTCGTTACGAACAGAGATCAGCCCATTTTCTCTTAGAATCCTATTGATATGAATTGGTCTATGAACTGGAGTAATTCCATATTCAGACAGTAGGATAATCTTGGTATCCTTTGATTCATAGTATTCAATTAACTTTTGCAAAACAGAATCTAATTGCAAAAGTTCATTTTGTATCTTTGATACATCAGGACCAAATTTCTGAAGGCAATAGTCCAAATGTGGGAGATAAACAAACGTTAATTTAGGATTGTATTTTTTATCAACATAGATAGTTGCATCGGTGATCCATTGTGTGGACTTGATATTGGCATTTGGTCCCCAAAAATGAAATAGTGGAAATTGTCCTAAGGCTGATTGTAATTCTTCCCGAAGTTCTGGAGGGTAAGAATAACAGTCGGGAGCTTTGACTCCATCGGCATGATACTGCGGCCTTGGGGTGACAGAATAATCTGCACTAGAGTACATATTGTACCAAAAAAACATTTTTGAACATGTAAAGTTGGGATCAATTTTTTTGGCCTTTTCCCAAATCTTTTCTGCAGTTACTAAATGATTGGATTGTTTCCAAAATTTAATTTCAGCATCTTCATGATCATACCATCCGTTTCCAACGATTCCGTGTTCGCTCGGCCATTTACCCGTTAAGTAAGTTGATTGAGCACTCGTAGTGACGGCAGGTAACATCGGTTCTATCAGAAGAGTATTTCTTTTCGCCAAAAAATTTTTTAAAAAAGGTGTGTAATCACCCACCAAGTTACTGCTAAGCCCAACAACATCAATAACGACGGTTTTTTGAAACGACTGATTCTTTGACTGTTTCATTTTAATTCCTACTTACTAGAGTTCTTCGCCTAAAACAGTTTTAACCCATTCCAACTCTCGAATGATTGAATCGGTTATGGGAACCTGTAATTCCTTGGGCAAAACACCCCAAGTATATGTTTCTACTTCTAAAGCGTTAGTAATCAAATATTGTTTCTGTAAATTTAAAAGTTCCAGCAGTTCTTTTTGAGTAGAAGTCAAAAGGCCATAAGATTCTAAAAACACCGGCACGTGGAAATGGATTCTCCATTCAACAAATTGGTTTTTACCATTGCGAATCGCTTCTGGCAAATCAGGATATGAATCTAATACTTTTCCTTCTGATTGGATGACAACTTGGTGCAGATATGTTGGCTCATCAAAACTGGAAACTAGTTCCAACAATCGATCGGTTTCACTTGAAAACTTGACTTTTAATGCAGAACTAATTTGAATTCGCCCAACTAAAATGGAATGTTTTGAAAGTATTTTAACAATCATTTGGCTGTCTTGAAAACTAACAGCTGCGTGGCATGCATCCAAACAAATGCGGATATGATTTTTTGCCATTTGTTCAGCAATTTCTAAACTAACATCCCATTTTGCTTGGATCATCGGAATGACGACAGGAAGGAAATCCTCCAGAAACCAATGCACCCATAGTTTTACATTGCCTAAAATTCCATCAGGCTCTGGTTCTAGATCCAAATGTAATGTTTGACCACTTTCAATTTTGATTTGGATCAAATCTAACGTAACATCTGCAATTTGTTTGGTTGCGACAAATTTTCTTTTTATACGAGAGGATTCTTCTGAATCAAAATAAAAATAAGACAATGGAGGTGTAGAAACTCCTCCTTCCATTCCCTGAGGCAGCAATTCAGAAAGAATTTTAAACAAACGCAATGTATAATCTAACCGATCTTTGGTTGTCCAATCCGGTTGGTATACACTTTCTTTCACAACGGTTTCATGAAAACCGCCGTAAGGAAATCCATTGATTAAAAATACATAAAACCCTTCTTTGTTTAACCAGCTTTTAAACTCACCTAATCTCTGCGGGTTCAGCAGCTCTATAGAGGCTTCATTGGCGATACGCAGTCCAAGACCCATAGGTGCGTTGGGAGATACTTTTTGGCGAATAACAGGCAAGTTTGATTTTAAATGAAAAAAATGGTCTGACCAAGATTCGCCAGGGTGGATATTAGAACAATAAGTTAGGTGGCCATATTTTGTTCTCATACGAAATGTTCCAAAAAGTCAACGGAAGATGCTAAAGAGGTTAAATCCATTTCGTGCACTTCTTTAGTTACACCAATACCACATAACAACATTATAGTGAGTTTTCCTCCAAGATGTTCTTGAAACTCTTTTAATCCTAAAAATAAATTTTGTTTATCTTTTTCAGATAACTTGGGATGGTAAGTCGCAAATCCTAATTGTTTCAACAATTTTAGGATACGATCCCTACTTTCTTCTGACAAAAGATTCATCTGAAAGGAATAAATGGAATCCAAAGCCATACCAATGGCCACTGCTTCACCGTGACGTAAAAAAAACTCAGTTAAGTATTCTAATTTGTGAGCGGACCAGTGTCCAAAATCCAAAGGCCTTGAAGAACCAAATTCAAATGGATCCCCATTGGCAATATGATTCATGTGAAGTTCCGCACAACGATGGATTAAATATGACATTGTTTCTAAATTTCGATTTTTTAATCTTATGGCATTCGATTCTATCCAATCAAAAAAACTTGGATCTTTGATGAGAGCAACTTTGATAGCCTCAGCCATTCCAGACCGCCAATCACGATCATCTAAACTTTCTAAAAAACTTAAGTCGTTGAACACGGCGATAGGTGGCGAGAATGTTCCTAGGAAATTTTTTTTTCCTTGGTAGTTAATGCTGTTTTTGACTCCTACACCGGAATCATTCTGTGATAAAACCGTAGTTGGGATGCGAACCAACCGTATACCTCGGTGTGATACGGAAGCCACATAACCAACTAAATCAAGAATGGCCCCTCCACCAATGCCTATGATATAAGAATGACGATCGATTCCAAAACGATCGACTGCACTGATCAATGATTCCCAAATTTTCGGATCGTTTTTACAAGTTTCTCCACCGGGAACGATCATTATATCTTCCGTTAGCTGAACTTCTGAAGAAATTTCTAAAAAATAATTAAGAATTTCTGAAACTAAATTTGGGAAATGAATGATTAAACCTTCATCCAAAACAACCAAAGCTTTTTTTGTGACCCCTGTTTTATTTTCTGAAATAAAAAAACGAGACAAAGTTGGATTTTCTGGATGAAAAATCCTTTTGGTAAACTGCACCGTATAACGGAATTTAACTTCGAACTCAGACGAAAGAGAAGGGAATTTACTTTCAAACATAATTAAACTTCAGGTTACCGAAAAATATTTTGCCAATAAGAGGGAGACTGGTAATAAACAAAGAATAAAAACTGCAACAAATACAAAACCAAAACTGGAAGCGAACGTTGCATTTAAAATAATCAAAGATAGAACTCCCATTTTTACCGCCTTACCAATCTTTGGTCCCACTGGGGATTGATATGCGGAAATAAGAGGAGGAAAAATCATTCCAAAATGTAAGAGAGCAAAGGGAAAACTAAAGAAAAAATTTCCTAATCGAAAAGAAAGAATCAATTGAGAAACTACTACCATAAGACACAAAACACCAGCCACCATCAATGGAGTTTTTTTACCACCATGGACTTCATCTCGACTAATCATTGTAATCGCACCGATATACACAATCGGAAGAACGGATAAAAAAAATTGATATAATTCGATATTTTCCACCAAACTCATTCCCAAAACCAAATTACCACCTCGACAAATCCCCATAACAAGAGGACCTAAAACTGGATGGTGTTTTGCAAATCGATTGTATGCAAGAATTGAAAAAACAATAAAGATAGAAATCCATCCACTTTGGTTTTGATAGAGGTAGGCAAAAAGAATTCCAATTCCAAGTAGGACAGAACCAAAAATCAATGCGGAATGCTTTGATACCTTCCCACTAGGGATGGGACGTTCTGGCCTTTCTTTTGTATCAATTGCAATATCAAAAAAATCATTTAAGACAACACCGCCACCATACAAACATATGGTGGAAAATAAGAGTAAAATTGGCGATTTGTCATTCCAAACAAAACCCACAATCGCCATACCCGCTAGAATATCAGCAAGTGCTGTGACTACATTAGCGGGTCTAAGTAAAGTTAGGTAACCTTTAAAATTCATTTATTGGATTAACAAAGAGTTTTTATTGATCACGGGTTGTTGGCCACCACGAAGAATTGAGTTTCCATGAAATTTGGCATTTGGGTCAGGTAAAAATTCCAAATCAAAATCACTAACATCAATCTGACCACTTTTTGCAAAGGCATCTATCGCATTTTGATACGTTACCATCCGAATCACTTCTTTTGGAATGCCACGTTGAATCATCAGTGCTGCAGTTTTCGGAATTGCAAGTGGATCAGAAATTCCCCAATCAGCACTTGAATTAATCATGATTCTCTCTGGACCATATTTTTCCACAACAGAAACCATCCTTTCATTTCCCATTTTGGTAAATGGATAAATAGTAAAGGCTGCCCAAAAACCTTGGTCTAACACTGATTTAACTGTTTCTTCATTGTTATGATCTACCACAACCCAAGACGGATCTAAACCATGTTCGATGGCAATCGACATACTTCTTTCTGTTCCTCTTTTTTTGTCTCGATGAGGAGTATGAATTTGTACAGGCAACTTTGCTTTTTTTGCAAGTTCTAGTTGCAGCCGGTAATACTTTTCTTCTAAAACAGTTTGGTCATCAAAACCAATCTCACCAATTCCAACTACACCTTCTTTATAAGCAAATAATGGCAAAATTTCCATTACCTCTTCCGCAAGATGTTCGTTATTTGCTTCACGAGAATTTAATCCTATTGTACAGTAATGTTTGATTCCAAATTGCGAAGACCGAAACCGTTCCCAACCAACTAGACTACTATAATAATCTTTGAAACTAGAAAGGCCAGTCCTAGGTTGTCCTACCCAAAATGCAGGTTCAATGATTGCAACAATTCCTGCCTTTGACATATTTTGGTAATCGTCTGTTGTCCTTGATACCATATGGATATGTGGATCAAAAAATCGCATATCTTTGATTAGGTTCTCATAATCTTCCCATAACAAATCACGGTGTGTCGGAGAATCTTCAGAATGAAGAGTCGACTCAAAATGAGAAGGATTTTTCTTTTGTTCGTTTGGGTTCTGGCACATTGGCTATAACTAAGGAATGGACTCTAACTTAGACCAATCCAAATCTCCATTTTTTATTGATAATTCTAATTCTGGATGTTTTGTTAATAAAGAGCGGATTTTAGGTTCTTCGGATTCAAAACAAACAAGAGCAGCAGCCTCTTTTTCATAGTTCTCATCAGAAGCCAACATACGAACTAACATGTACGAATGATTGTCATTTGAAAATGGACTAATGAGTCGCAAAATTTGAGGGGGAACTTTTCTACCAGCAGCAAACCGTTCATCGATAAAATCAGAAATGCCAATTGCCAGTTCTTTATTGGTACGCCTTTCTAATCCATATATCCAATGGATCGGTTTTCCGTTAAATATTGTTTTTAGAACCAATTGATTCCATGCAGCTTCTGGAAAATACAACTCAGGGTATGGATTCATAAGAGAGATTGCATCAAATACAAATCCCATATTTGAACGAACAGCATCGGTGGCTCGCGCCAACCATTCCCATGGATAAGGTAGGAGTGACAAAGCCGAATATAAAGCCACCAATTCATTTAACTCAGCAGTATCAAAAAGTGTCTCAATATTTTTAATACACTCATCTTTTGGATTTTGAGGAATGTGTAAAAGTAACCAAACCCTAGTTAATCGAACCAAAGTCCATCCTTCAACTTGAAATCCAGGTAAATGAGGAATCAAACTACCTCGTGATTTAGAATCATAAGAAATATTTTTTTTTGATATAAAACGTGGTGCCGCGACAAATGCAGTCATTAAATCCAAAACATCTGATTGACTTTTTTTTTCTAACCATTCACGTTCCGATTTTGTAGTTTGATCAAAAACGAATTGAGTAAAATCTGTTGTTAAGTTTGCATTCATGAGAAAGAGATATTTGAAATCTTCTGACCTAGGGTCACTTCGTAAATCAAATAATCTGAATCAGATTCCGATTCTTGAACAATTGGCTTGTTTTTAAGGATCAATTTTGTAAAATTAACAAAGAATTGAATATAAATTTCAACAATTCATTTGAATATCTAAAATCTCAACTAAATCAAAACAAACAAGGAAATCCATTGGAAAAATTACCACACTCAGTAGAAACTGTAGATGAGATTCTAGGCAAAACAAAAGATTGGATTCAAAAAGCTGTAATCGGACTGAACCTTTGTCCTTTTGCAAAACCTACCTTTCAATCAAATACGATCCGTTATGTGGTAAGCAATTCTCAAAACAACAAAGAACTATTAGTTCATCTAAAAATAGAACTAGAATTCATTGCATCAAAGGATCCGCAGTTGGTTGAAACTTCACTACTCATCCATCCCTATGTACTCAATGAATACCTTGACCAAAACGACTTTTTGGATGAAGCAGATAACCTCCTTCGCAACTTGGATTTAGAAGGTGTCATACAAATCGCCAACTTTCACCCAATGTTTCAGTTTGCTGATAAAAATATAAACGACATAACAAATTTTGTGGGCCGGGCACCATACCCTATATTACATCTGTTACGTGAAGATTCTATTTCTCGAATCGTTGACACACATCCAAATATTGACAGCATATTTGAAAACAACAGAAAAACAATGCAGAAATTGGGTCATGAAGGTTGGAATAAACTTGGTTTATAATTTCTTTCCTAATTTTCAATTTAATTCCTATGACAAATCCTAGGATTCTTACCAACCCCAAAATATAAGATTTGAATGTTGTTACAAACTATATCCACTGGCTCAAAACACAGGTGGTATCAAATGTACGCAGGCAAGCATCGAATGATCATTGGTCTCTTATGGTTAGGAGTTATTTTATTTTCCATTGCAATGCCACTGGAAGCACAGTTCATCACCCCTACGAAAAAAGAAATACCTGAAACACCGCCCCCACCTCCACCTCCGCCGCCACCAATACCTGCTCCACCGGAGGAACCCGCAGAATATGTCAGTCCGCTAAAAGGTAATTTGACTGGTGAATACTTAAAAAGCCTCCAAGTCACCGCAAAACAAAGAAAGGCAATGCAAGAAAATACAAATCTTTGGTTTGCTGATAGGTTCCGTGTTGGGTTTGGAATTCGGCCAAAAGCAGATTCACTCTATAATACTGACTTTGACAGATCTACACCTGACAACCGCAACACTGTCAGTAACCAAACTCAGTTTTATATTATTGGAGATTTAACTCCAAATGTTTTATTTAAAATTACGATGCAAGATGTTCGCCTTTGGGGTGGAGAAATCACAAGTGGAGCAGCAGATCAAAAATATGGAGTGATCCCCAATGGCGGAACTCTCATTGACACCACCAAACAAAGAGATGTTGCATTGAATAATAACACTGGATTCCGAGAAGCATTTGTAGATTTAAAAACCACCAACCAAATGTTTCGAGTGCGTACTGGTCGCCAAATTTTAGATTATGGAGACGGTAGAATTTTAGGTTCTCGGAATGATAGTCTAAATGGAAACGCATTTGATGCTGTCCGAACCACAATCACAATCCAGAAACAAAGTTTAGATTTTTTTGGATCCGTCGTTAGCTCCGAAAATAATGCCAACAGTATGGTTTCTAACAATTCCACAAAACTTGGCGGAACAGGAAACGCATCTTATTATGGCGCACACTACGGTTATAAACCTTGGGATTGGTTAGGAATTGAAATGTATAATTTCACTCTTTATAAACAAAAACAAAAAGCAACCAACACAACTGCTAACTATGGCTCCGATATTTATTATCGAGGTCCAGACCAACTCAATACCTCAGGCTTTCGTTTAACCAACAGAACCAAAAACAATACAATAACGAGTGAAACAGGCATTGATTGGATGGTGGAAGCAGCTTGGCAAACAGGATTTAATGGAGAAAGAGTATCCCCCGATTGGCTAAACCAAACCGGGACCTACGCGACCAATAAAAAAACAGGTGAAGCTCCTCCACTATCTTCACGAGTGCAATACAAAGCAAATATCGTAGCAGTCCAATTAGGGTACACTCCTGTAAAAGAGTTTCGAATTGGAGTACAATATGTCCAAGCATCAGGAGATCCGAACCGAAATGACGGAAGTATTGCAACATACAATCCACTCTTTGCAACAAGAAGGATGGCTGGTGGTGGTATGCCATTTTCTGGAAACGGTAATTCAGGGATGGTATTCTGGCAGAATATAAAAGACTACTCCGTTCATATCAAATATGAATCAGCAAAATGGGGAATCTTTATTTTAAACCCACATTGGTATTATAAAGTAAAACTACAAGACGGCTATTATGATAATAATAACTATGTAGCTGGAAGTAAAGCGACAGGTGAAACTGCATCAACTGAAGACTACTATAACACTGAAGCATACAATCCAAACCGCCCTAAACTAGGGAGACATGTTGCAACAGAAATTAATTTTATCTATATCGTAACACCATTTGAAAATGTTTCCTTTTGGTTTGGTGCAAGTTCTCTTTATGCAGGGGAAGCCATTAGAAATCAAAAAAACAATCCATACGAAACAGATCCTTACCATCGATACGATTTCAAACCAAACTCAAGTTACTTTACTTTCCAGAGTGTGTTTGCAATTTGATAACTATACAAAAGTCATTCTTAAGCCAGAATTTTTCTGGCTTTTTTTCAACCTCTCCAACTAAATCTTCTTTAGAATTTTGTTGACCACATAACAAAAAAAACATTCACTATAATTCAAATAAAAAAACTTGGTTACAAAATGAGAATTACCATTTTACTAGCGATCACATTATTCAGCTGCAGGTTTAAACCGGAAATTTTACCTAACATCCCCAATCAATCTTCTGCGATTGTGTTCGAATTTGTGATACCAAAAATCCTAATGGGAAATTTCTATCCGGAAAGGGTAATGTTAGTAAAACTAGACAAATCGAAACAGCAAATCAGTGAGTTGAAAATAGTTGAGACAAATTTTTTCTCACGTTCAAGATATTATGTTTTCAATATTGAGCCCGGTGAATATGCGATTGTTGGTGCACATGTACACGAAAATGATCCACAAACGAAAAAAGAAGCTAACGTGTATTATATCATGGATCGGAAAAATCTCGAAAAATCAAAGTTTACTGTGAAAGCAAATCAAATTATTGTATTAGGAAAATACGTAGCAGACTTTAACCAAAGCGAATTGGGTGTTGATCCTGATATGGACAATGTGGGGGAATCTATAGTTGGAAGTTTCAAAACAAGTTTCAGCACAAAAATTAGCTCTGCTATTATTTCCTCCCTGCTAACAGGTGACGCTGGCCAATCAGATAGTTCAGGGTATTCAGGATTTAAAGAAATCATTCAAACACCAGAAATAATTGAAGAAATCAAAAAACAAACAAAACTAGATTTAGAAGAAACAAAGTGGTCTTCTATACCAATACAATAATGTTTCTTAAAAGTTAGTTTTATGGGAAGGTTTAGAGAGAAAAGCAATGCCATCCAAAATCAAATCCAACCCAAACTCAAAATTATGAAGTCCATTGTATTTTTTTGTCACAACTTCTTTGGTTAAACGAGTTAAGTAAGTATAAGGACTTTCTTCCAAACTAGGCATGAATTCTTTTGCTGTTTGAGCATATTTTTTGGAATCGATAGGGAAATTCAATTCCTGTAAAATATAACCATATATATGGCTATCAATGGCATTGATAATATGATCAGCCGACGGTAGTGAATATCCAGCACAATGAAGACAACCAAGTGAAGCATCAAAATAAGATAACATGGCAGGGCCCACATTAATTCTAGAGACAATCAACATTGGTGACCAAGGATGTAAATTTAGAATTTTTCTTGCTGATCTTGCCCTTTTTTTCATTTCTTTTTTCCAGTTGCCGCCTATCTTAGGTAAGGTGATCTGTGAAATGACTGTATCCACCATTCCATCTAAAAGATCATTTTTATCTTTAACATAATTATATAATGACATTGCTTCTACACCAAGACGTAATGCCAAACTGCGCATTGACAATTTTTCCAAACCGAATTCATCGGCTAGATTGATTGCTGTATCTAGAACCAATTCCTTAGAAAGTGGTTGCCGCTTTCTAATTTTTGTTATTTGAGAATTTTTTACTGGCGTTCGTTTCTTCTTTTTTACCATAAACAAATCCTTATATCCTAAATTTTGCTATACCCATTTTAAAAAATACAAATAATCAGTAAATAAATTTCATTGACAAACTTACATCGTAAGTTCATCTCCTTAATAGGAGCTACCTTTTGAAAGTTATCGCCTATAGAAATTATGGAACACCGGATGTTTTACAATTGGAAGAATGGGAAATACCAACACCAAAAAAAAATGAAATCAGAATCAAAATTTACAATACCGCCGTTAATTCTGGTGATTGGCGCATTCGCAAGGCAGATCCTAAACTAGCCAAATTATACTTTGGGATTTTTCGTCCGAAACAACCCATTCTAGGAATATCAATTTCAGGTGTCGTTGATTCTATCGGAGAAAACGTAACTCAATTTAAAATTGGGGATAAAATTTTGGGATCCACGGGAATGCGATTGGGAGCATATGCAGAATTTACATGTATTCCAGAAACATCTGTCATTACAATCTTACCTGAAGAAATTTCTTTTGCAGAAGGAGCTTGTTTGTCTTTCGGAGGATTGACTGCACTTGATTTTATTCAAAAGTGCAACCTACAAAAAAAACAAACCATCATTGTTTATGGTGGTTCCAGCTCAGTAGGAACGGCTACTATCCAATTGGCAAAACTATTTGGAGCTACCGTCACCGCTGTTTGTAGCAAGAATAACTTTGAATTGGTGAAATCCATCGGTGCCGATTTTGTTATGGATTACAAACAATTTCATTCAGATGATCACAGAACTCAATATGATGTGGTATTTGAATGTGTAGGAAAATCATCTATTGTATCCAATTTACGTCATCTCTCAATAGGTGGAGTTTTAGTTTTAGTTGGTGCTTCCTTCAAAGAAATGTTTCAAGCTGCTTGGATTTCTCTAACCAAACGCATCAGTATTAAATTTGGACCAATCGCGGAGACTTTAGAAAATTTAAAGTTATTAACGGAACTCACTAGAACAAAAAAAATAAAGGTGGTGATTGATAAAACTTACAGCTTAGAAGAAATGGCCGAGGCACACAGATATGTGGAAGCTGGACATAAAAAGGGGAATGTAGCAATCAATATCTTAAGTTAAAAAATGAATGTTTGTTATTTGCCTTGCACCAAAATAATAAATACCGAAACGAGTAAGTTTTGCCCTTCCCGTTTCTTTCATTTTTTATTTTTGAATGGGTGGTAATACATAAAACAAAATTGCAAAAAAGTGACAAAGGCTTCCAGAGAGAACAAATAGATGCCATATTGCATGGTTGAATGGTAAACTATCCCAAAGATAAAATATCACACCAACCGTATAACTAAGTCCTCCGGCCACAAGCCAAGTGATCCCACCTACACCGATGGCAGTCCGAATGTCTTTAACAACAAAAATTGCAAGCCAACCCATCAGAATATAAACCACAACTCGGGCACCGCTGTATTTTCCCGGAAACAGTAATAATAATAAAACTCCTGCAAATGCCAAAATCCATACGACAAGAAACAAAGTCCATCCCCACTCCGAATTTTCTCGCAAGCTAACAAGAGTAAACGGAGTATACGTTCCAGCGATTAACAAATAAATTGATGCATGATCTATTACTTTAAAAATTCGTTTGGTAGCCGTATGATAAATCCCATGATACAAAGTAGAAGCAAGATACAAAAGAATGAGTGTTGCTCCATAAATAGCTGAACTAACAATATGCCAAACATTCCCATAAAGAACTGCCATTGTAAGTAAAATTGAAAGGCCTGCAATACTCAATCCTCCACCAATTCCATGTGTAACTGCATTAGCGATCTCATGTCCAATGGAGTATTCATGAATGGTATCTATGAGTTCGCTCGTAGTATGTTGAGGAGAATTCAACTGCAAAGAAGAGGCTACAGAATTTCTTTCAGCGATCGTTTTGGACTGTTTTGTTTGTTTATTTGGAGTTTTGTTGGAACGATTTGATTTTTTAGCTGGATTGATTTTGGATTTTTTCGCTTTCATGATACTTTCGTTACTGCAATTTAGTTTCTCTGTTTTGCAAACGTCAATCGAAAGAAATCATATGATTGACGATAAGGCCAAAAGGAACAAATTTTATAAAATCAACATTTTCTTTTTGTTCTTATTTGAGGTCTACTGATGCAGCCCAATTTCAAAACTTCCACTTGGTGGTTGAATTCACTAAATGATACATTATTGTATCTGGGTGTAGACAATACAGGCCTTTCCGAAGAGAATGCTTCCCTTCGACTTCAAAAATTTGGGGACAATCGTTTTGTGAATCGAAACACAAAACCAATATGGAGACAACTTTTATCTCGATTTAGAAATCCTCTAATTCTACTTCTGCTATTTGCAAGTGGGGTTTCTGCCTTCATGGGAGAAATTTCCAACTTCGTGATTATCTCTGTTTTAGTTTTTTTTAGTGTCCTTTTGGATTTTTTCCAAGAACACAAAGCAGGAAAGGCTGCAGATCAATTGCGTCAGTCCGTTTCCGTACATACATCAGTGTTACGAGATGGGCAAACAAAAAATTTTTCCGTTTCAAAGATTGTTCCTGGTGATATAGTGTTACTCTCAGCTGGTGACATGATACCTGCCGATGGACGGGTGTTAGATGCAAAGGATTTTTTTGTCAAACAAGCATTACTTACTGGAGAAACCTATCCAGTAGAAAAACATTCGGGAGAAGTAAATTCAGATACAAATGATATCACAGAAGCCTCTAATGCTGTATTTATGGGAACATCAGTCATTAGCGGTAGTGCAAAAGTCCTCATTGTAAACACAGGACTTAATACGGCTATGGGTGCAATTGCAGATAACTTAAACCTTTCTCCACCACCAAACTCATTTGAAATAGGTACTGAAAAATTTGGTATCTTGATTATGAGGATGACTGTCCTTTTAGTTCTTTTTGTACTTTTAGTGAATGCAATTTTACTAAAACCTTGGTTAGATTCTTTTTTATTTGCCGTTGCCTTAGCTGTAGGATTAACACCAGAACTGTTGCCGATGGTAATTTCGGTAACATTATCACGTGGTGCCATGATGATGGCAAAAAAGAAAGTAATCGTAAAACAGCTCTCCTCAATCCAAAACCTTGGCTCTATGGATACACTTTGTACGGACAAAACAGGAACACTAACCGAAGCAAAAATTAAACTCGAAAAACATGTAAACCCAGAAGGAAAAACAGACCAACGAGTATTGGAATTAGCCTATCTTAATAGTTTTTTTGAAACAGGCTTAAAAAGTCCGTTGGATGAAGCTATCTTAGAACATGAAGAAATTTCTGTCAAACTTTGGACCAAAATTGATGAGGTTCCATTTGACTTTGAAAGAAGAAGAGTTTCCGTTTTATTAGACCAATCGGAAACAAAAAAACGAATGCTTGTGGTAAAGGGTGCTCCAGAAGAAATCATTCGACTTTGTACAAATTATGAAACTGAAAAAGAATCGATTCAACCTGTAGACAAAAACGCACTTGAAAAAATTCGAACTGTGTATACCTCCTTAGAAAAAGAAGGATTTCGAGTTCTTGGAATTGCTTGGAGAGAGGAAAACCTAGAACACAAACATGCTGTGGTGAGTGACGAAACCGAATTAACTCTTTCTGGATTTGCAGCATTTTTAGATCCCCCCAAAGAAAGTGCAAAGACAGCATTATCTGCATTAAACGAGATAGGCGTCGTTGTCAAAATCATCACCGGGGATAGCGAACTAGTCACTCAACATGTATGCACCGAATTAGAAATACCTATCCAAGGAATCCTCACAGGTAAGGAACTGGAAACCATGGATGATTCAGCACTTAACATTCAAGTCGAGTCAACCAATCTATTTTGCAGAATGAACCCTTCGCAGAAAAACAGGATCATTTTAGCTTTAAAACAAAGAGGTCATGTGGTTGGTTATTTAGGTGACGGAGTAAACGATGCTCCTTCACTTCATTCAGCAGACGTTGGATTGTCAGTAGATTCTGCAGTGGATGTAGCCAAAGAAGCAGCAGATATGATTCTGTTAGACCATGATTTACGCGTGTTATATGATGGTGTTCAAGAAGGAAGGAGAACTTTTGGAAATATCATGAAATACATTATGATGGGTACAAGCTCTAATTTTGGAAATATGTTTAGTATGGCCGGAGCCGCGTTGTTTTTACCATTTCTACCAATGTTACCCACACAAATTCTCCTTAATAACTTTTTATATGACCTTTCGGAAGTGCCAATTCCATTAGATGAGGTGGATAAAGAAGAATTAAAATTTCCTCGAGTGATGGACATTAGTTTCATTCGCAATTTTATGTTAACGATAGGACCGATTAGCTCTGCCTTCGACTTTTTAACTTTTTATGTGATGTTAACTATTTTAAATGCAAACGAAGCATTGTTTCAAACGGGTTGGTTTGTGGAATCCCTTTGTACACAAGTTTTAGTAATATTTATCATTAGAACAAGAGGGAATCCACTGAAAAGTAGGCCTCATCGATTGCTTGCGATTGTATCACTCAGCGTTGCAGCAATTGGAGCTTTTTTGCCATTCACTTCTGTAGGAACCTATTTTGGACTAGTTCCACCACCTTTGGAATTTTATCTTATCTTGGCCTCTATGGTTGTGATTTATTTAGTGATCGTAGAATCAGTAAAACAAATTTTTTACTATGTTCATGATCAAAAAATGAAACTCTTGCGCCAGGGATCGTAGCGAAAATCCTTTGCACGAATGTGCAAAGATTGGAGCGGAGAGCCCGGTCGAGTCATCAATAGATACCAATGGTACAACCAAATCGAGGCGCCCCGGTCCAAACGGATGTCATTCGGATGGTTTTTTCTTTTTATCGTTTTTCTTTGATTTTGCCTCTTTGGCTTTTTCGTTCATTTCCTCTTTTTTCTCTTCCCGTTTTTCTTTTTTAGCAGATTTTATCTCTTCTAATGTAAGAGAGCCATCAGCGTCTTTGTCAAGTTCGGTGAAGAATCCATCATGGAACTTTTGCCATTCTTCTTTGGATACCTTGTTATCGGAGTTGGCGTCCATTTTTTTAAAATGTTCCCCTGCCATTCCATTTTTCCCGTGGCCCTCGTGGTCATGAGCAAAAACGGAAGTTACCGCAACAAAGGTTAAACCAGTCAAAACAGTTAGAATTTTTTTCATAAAAAACCTCTGCCGAATTTTTTAACAAATTTGGATTCGAGTCAACCCCTTCACGAACTTTTATCTTTGGAATTTTTTTATATTCATTCTATTTTTTTATATCCTTACGATTCTTGTTCGTTTATCATTTCTGTACGAATGTCCTTGGAAACAAACAATGAACCAAAGAAAGTATTTAATCAATGTAGCATTTTTCCTTTTTATTTTTACGAGTTTTTCGATCCATACAGAAACGACTGACAAAGAAGATTGCTCGAGACCCATTGCCGATCGTGACTGGGAAATTTCGCAATCGATCGAATCTGAATTTGATCAAAAAAAGTTTTGTTTGTATGTGAATGAAATTAGTTCTGATGAAAGTGAATTCCATTCCTTCGTAATCGAAAGGCACGGAAAATTAATCGCAGAAGTTTATAACACAAGAAAAGATCATCCGTTTAACAAACGCTATGGTCTAAGATTTCCTTTTGATGGGGAAACAAAATTTGATGCGAACATCTTACACGATGTGAGGTCAGTCAGTAAATCGGTTGTTTCTTTACTATTTGGAATTGCAATTGATAAAAAGATGATCGATAGAGTAGATATGCCAGTTCTTTCTTTTTATCCTGAGTTATCGATTCCCGCCGATGATCCCAAACAAAAAATTACCTGGAGACACCTTTTAACAATGAGTAGTGGACTCGATTGGGAAGAATGGAGGTATGGATTTTTATTTAGTGATGAGACGAAACTCCTTTGGAAAAAGGACATCCCTAGTTTTGTTTTTGATAGAGAAATGTTACAACCACCAGGAACGAAGTTCAAATACAATGGAGGAGGAACATCAGTTCTTTCGGCTATTCTAATTCAGAAAACTGGCAAACCATTAAAGGAACTAGCCAAAGAATGGTTATTTGATCCATTAGAAATTCAAAACTTTGAATGGGTAGAAGATCAAAATGGAAGAGCTCTTGCGCATGCAGGACTTAGACTAAAACCAAGAGATATGTTAAAGATAGGAAGGTTGGTTTTAAATCGTGGCAATTGGAAAGGAAAACAAATTGTTTCCAAACAATGGTTAAACGAATCTCTGGAACACCAAATAGATTCAGAAGTTAAAATATTTAGAAAAGATGGAAGGTCTCTTGGTTATGGATACCAATGGTGGCTCGGAGAAACAGTTTTTATGGAGAAAAAAATCCCTTGGTCATTGGCACTAGGGAATGGAGGCCAACTTATTTTTTCCATCCCTAGTTTAGATATGGTGATTGTCACCACAGCCGGTGGTTATGGAGATCCGACCGCCATCCAAAGAATTTTGGACCTTGTCGAAAAAATCATAACAACCGCTAAGTGAAATGTTACATCCCCTGTTTACCCAAAATTTTGAATTCGATACAAAGAGGATTGAGCGATGGCGGCACTATCAATGACATAAGCCTTACAATCTTTTTCCCAAGTTTCTCTGATTTTAGAATCTTTGATTTGAGTAATGGATTTTTCGTATAACAAACTACAAATGTAACGAGTCATTTGGATCATTAGGTTTTCTGCAACAGTTTCTTTTTTTACTTCTTCCAAAATGTTACGCATCACACGAATGGATTCTTCTAACACTCTTTCTTGTTCCAAAAGAAATATTGAAGGTGATAGAATTTCCGCTTTCAAAGAATTAAGATACTTTCTGAAGTTTCCGTCCCCCGCCATCCCTGCAAGGATAGCCCCTGTTGCTATACGAACATGAATTTGGCTTGTACCTTCATAAATGGTATTGATACGAGAATCTCTAAACATACGAGAGATATCGTAATCTTCAGTGTAACCGGCTCCACCAAACACTTGTACTGCTAAATTTGTACATTTATGTCCTTCTTCGGAACTATAATACTTTGCCATCGGTGTGAGTGTGGAGGCAAGTGTGGACCAGTATTTTACTTTTTCATCTTTTCGGATTTCTCTGTCATCTTTTCCAGCTTTTTCCATACGGATTTGGTGGTGTTGGTACATATCAATCACTCGAGCCGTTTCTAAAGTGAGAAGACGCATTGCATTTGTTTCCCGTTTGATTTTATGAATCATCTCTGCCACGGCTGGAATTTCTCCAATTGGTTTTCCGAATTGTTTTCTTTCCTGCGCATACTTTACACATTCAAAATAAGCAGCAGCTCCCCCACCACATCCACCGGAAGCACTCACAAGACGCATAAAGTTTGTCATACCTGCCGTATAACGAGTGAGACCAAGGCCTTCTTCCCCTAAAATTTCACCGTAAGTATTGTCATAAACGATTTCACAAGTCGGCGAAGCATGGATTCCCATCTTTTTTTCGATGCCTGCCACAAATACATCTTCACTTTTAACAATGAATACAGAAAGACCTCTCGCGCCACCCTCTGATTTTCCAGTGCGTGCCAAAGTAAGAAGTAAAGCGGGATGGTCACCCAAACCACATCCTTGGGAAATAAATCGTTTGGTTCCTGTTAAACGGTAACTTCCATCCTCTTGTTTGACAGCGACTGTTCTTACATTATTAAGATCTGATCCGTAGTCAGGTTCCGTGAGAGACATGGCAAACAAACATTCACCGTTGGCAGCCTTTGTGGCATAAGTTTCCACTTGTTCTGGGGTTCCGAACCGGTCCACAATTTGTGCTAAGTTGAGTAAGGTAGTTGTCATACAAAATGCAACATCGGCTCTTGCCATAAGCATTGCATACAGTGCACCAACAGTTGCTGGGAATGCAAGACCACCGGCTTCTCTGGAAAGAGAATATGCCATAAGGCCGGTGTTACGAAATTTTTCGTAGATCTCTATGGTTTCTTTAGGAAAAATTACCTTTCCATTGGAATACTTAAGTTCATTCCGATCCATGGATTGGGATTTTTGAGAGACGTCGTTTCCAAAAAAATCTCCCATTGCATCCAAACTGGAAGTGTATAATTCGAAGGCTTCTTCTTTTGTGGACGGAGCCATTTCATAACGAGGGTTATTTGTTTTTACAAATGTTTGGTGGTCAAAAAAACCTTCCCCTTCGGTTTCTTTGATGATGGAGTCCCAATCCAATAGTTGGTTAAAAATTACCTGTAAATCTTCGTCTTCTGAAAAATAGTTATTTGCGATCATGTTTTATCTCCTAATGAATGCTATGCGCAGCATCTAAACCTTCTAAAAATGCCCTTTTGGCATCGATGTTCCTTGGATCTTTTGCTCCACCAATCACGATGGTTTGTTTGTTTGGGTATTTGGTTTGGTATTCTTCTAAAACTGAAGACTCCTTTTCCTGACCAACACACAAAATTAGAGAATCACAAGGATACAAAAATTCCTCTCCGTTTTTTAATTCTACTTTTAAACCCTCTTTTGTGACCTCTTTGTAAGTCAGTCCATGATAGAACTCAACTCCCACAGACTCTAACTCTTGTTTGAGTGCCCAAAATGTTGTTGGCCCAAGACCCGCTCCGTGTTTTCCATTTCTACGAAACACAGCTACATCCCGGTGCGCTTTTTCTTTTTGAACTACTGCATTGGTAAAAGAGCTGATATTGTATTTTTTATCATATGAAATTAAAGTAGGATCTTCCTCTTCTGTCAACCTGTGAGCTACATCCACTCCAATTCCCCCTCCACCAATCACTGCCACACGTTTGCCTGGTTTGAATTTTCCCGTGAGATACTCAGTATAATTTCCAGACGGAAGATTTTCTAGTCCTTTTAAGGAAAACTCACGCGGTTTCACACCACTGGCAAAAATCGTAACATCGGGATTTTCTGTTTCTAACAATGTTAAGGTTGCATCTGTATTCAAACGAATGTCTACACCAAGGGCTGGAAGTTCATTGGTAAAATAACGAATCGTTTCTTTAAACTCCGACTTACCCGGAATGTTGGATGCTAGTTGGAATTGTCCACCAAGGACATTTGCCTTTTCGACTAAAGTGACTTTATGTCCAAGACTGGCACTGGCTCGTGCTGCTTCTAGACCAGCAGGGCCTGTTCCAATCACTAGAACTTTTTTCGGATCCTTTGTTTTTGGTTTCGAATATTCTAATTCATGTACAGCTTCTGGATTTACGATACAAGAAACAAATTTTTCTTGGAAGGCGTGATCCAGACAAGCTTGGTTACAAGCCACGCAAGTGTTGATTCGTTCCGACATTCCCTCTTGGAATTTTTTTACGATGGCTGGATCGGCAAGGAATGGCCTTGCCATGGAAATGATATCGGCCCTATTTTCATCAAAAACTCTTTGCATGGTAATCGGATCATTGACTCGGTTGGAGGCAATGATAGGAACACCAGGTGTATTTTCTTTGATCCGACTGGCGATGGAAACCCAAGCCCCTCTTGGAACTAGTTGGCTTATGGTTGGGATTCTTGATTCATGCCAACCAATGCCTATATTGAGTGCAGAAACTTTTTCATCTCGTAAAACTTGTGCTAGCTGAATCACTTCCTCAAAACTTGGATTTCCTGGGATAAGATCAATTCCCGACATTCTGAAAATTACAGGAAAACCTTCGGGTAATTGTTTTTTAACGGCACGAAGGACTTCTATGGATAAGTTCATCCTTCTTTTGGCATCTCCACCAAAATAATCATCTCTCTTGTTCGTTACAGCAGAAAAAAACTGATTTAAGAGATAACCTTCGCTTCCCATAATTTCGACGGCACCAAACCCCGATTCATGTGCCAGTTTTGCAGCAAGTCCAAAGTCTTCGATGGTTTTCCAACACTCCTCTTCTGTAAGGGCTTTTGGCACATAACGATTGATTGGTGCACGAATGGCCGAAGGTGCTACACAATTTCTGTCTGCGGCATAACGTCCTGCATGAAAAAGTTGGGCACACATAGTTCCTTTGCCTAAAAGAAGTTCGTTCATACGTTTTAACTCTTTGGCATGGTCTGGATTTTGGATGTTAAAAAAAGTACGAGATCCTTTTCCTTCCTCATTCACACTGATCCCACCCGTAACGATAAGAGACACTCCACCTTCAAAACGTTTGCCATAAAAGGCAGCCATTCTTTCGGCAGTGCCGGTTTCTCCTTCCACACCAAGGTGCATGGATCCCATAATAAAACGATTGGGGAGTGTTAAGTTTCCAATGGAAATAGGTGAAAATGCTGTATTCATACTCGTTAAAAATCCTTAAATCCGAATAATTTACCATTGGTAATATTTAAATCAACTTAGGCAAGCCGTAAAATTACCACCGGTAATTAACACTAGTCATTAAAAGACTGAAACGTAGAATTGGGGAAATGGCGGTTTCTAAAAAAAAAATAGGTCCCAAAAAACCAAAACCAGTGGGTCGCCCTTCCAAAGAAAATGGGCTCAATGTCCGTGAGGCTCTCATCCACGCAGGAGTGGAACTTCTCGAAAACACATCATTAGAAGATATTTCTTTACGCAAAGTGGCCGCAAAAGCCGGAGTGAGTCATGTCGCAAGTTACCATCATTTTGAAAATAAACATGCCTTATTTGCGGCGATTGCCGAGATCGGTTTTCAAAAGTATTTTGAAACTTACCAAAACGAATTACAAAAAACAGATAAAGACTTCAAGGGAAGATACCTAGCCCTTGGATGGACCTACTTTCAATTCATTATGGCCAACAGACAGTTCGCAAGGATTATGTTTGGTGGGACAGGAGTGGATGTAAAAACCCATCCCAGTTTACTCGCAGTATCAAGAAGAACCTATCGGCAGTTACACGAAATCATTCGAATGGGCCAAAACCTAGGACATTTAGAAAAAGGGAATACAAGAGAAAAAACCTTAGCCTCTTGGGCCATGATCCATGGAATTGCTATGTTGTTTTTGGAAGGTCGTTTGCAGATGAAAAACGATATAAAGGAAATGGAAAAATTCATCCAAACCGTAACCGAGTATGCATACGTAGGAATGAAATCCGTATAACCCGGAACGTTCAGGATTCAAATCCCCTCCTATTCTCGAACAAACTGTCCAATCTCAATTGATAAATAAATTGCCTGATTGACAAAATTAGTTCTTAAAAACAACTTTGGTTAGTTATGCGAAAATATAGGAAAAATCCAAGGTTTACTTTTCTATTTGTTTTCGTTCTTATTTGTTTTCAATTCCATTGTTTGTTAAACCCAATTGTTAGGGAACTTTTGGATTTAGATCCCTCCAAAAAAAAGGACAACCTTTTCAACTTAAGTATCCTTCTCGGTTTGTATGGGGGCCCTTCTGCCACCATCACTCCGTCTCTAGGATTTGTCATTCTTGCCAATACAAAAATCCGCGTGGTATTCAATCGGAGTATGAATCCGGACTCTTTATCTGCTACTTTGGGAATTCCTCTAGGCCAAACTTGGTCAGATACGTATGCGGTAAATGATACGGTGGTTCTTTCCGGTACCATACCACTAGGAACAAATACCTTTCTGTTGGATGGGGCAGATGCAAATGGATTTCCTTTACCTACAATTATAGGAAGTTATACGGTTCTAGCTTCCAATACAAATTTATACTATGTCAGTCCCTCTGGAAATAATGGAAATTCAGGAACCAGTCCGGGAAGTGCCAAACTCACAATTCCTTCTACCATTACGGGAGCGACCGCTCCCGCAGCCATTTTGGTCTCTGAAGGGCACTTTCCTGTGGACAGTGGCCTCGGGACTCAAGTTAGTTTAGTAAATAATGTTTCGTTATACGGTGGATTTAGTTCTGATTTTTTAAATCGAAATTCAAATCTTTACATTTCAAAAATCATTGATACAACTACATCCGTCGTTCCAGATACCCTCACAATTAATGCGGGTGCAACCATCACGGCAACGACAGTTATAGATGGATTTACCATTCAAGGATCATCGAACCCGAATGTTACGGGAACATCCATGGCGATCTACTGTTTTTCTGGTTCACCAACAATCACAAACAACCGCGTGGAAGCTGGCACAATTGCTAACGGTAATTCGGCGGGAATTCTTTTAGAGTCATCTTCTGCAATAATATCAAACAATACCATTCATGGAGGAGTTTCGACAGTTCAATCTACCTTTGGAATCTCTGTTGGACTTAGTTCCTCACCAATCATTACCGGTAATGTCATTTTTGGAGGAATTGCTTTAGATTCTGCTCATGGAATTTATAACACTCCTCATGCAAATACGCCCACAATCTTAAGTAATACCATTGATGGAGGTACAGGAAATATTTCTTATGCATTTAACACAAGTCATCCTTCCAATTCGGTTGTCACTAGTAACATTCTGAATGGTGGAACAGGAAACGTAAGTTATGCGATATACCAGGGTGCAGGAGCCAGTGATGTCGGAATTTATCAGTTCAACACACTTTTTACTTCTGGTGGAGCCATTCGGTATTGTTTGTATGAAAATGGAGGATCCAATCCAATTAGTTTTAATGGAAACCGACTTTTCGGTTGCCAAACAGCACTTTACTTTGATGAAGGATTGAACCCAATAAACAGTATAACAACTATTAACGGGGGAACTATTGGTGGACCTACTTATTCAGGAAATTACTGAATTTTTACTTAGGTTTGCAGACAACAGGTAAATAGTTTTTTAAATAAGAGATCGTAGCTTTTTTGGCTTCTTCAACCATCCAGGGAGTGAAGTCCCCATAGGTTCGGTAAGAAAGTTTTAAAAGGGAATCGGCAATAGAAAATGCAACTGCAAAAATAGGATCCGTGTTTTCAAAAGTTGGCAATTCAAACCGGTCCATAAGTCCAAGTTTGGCAAGGTTTGCCAGTTTTGCATCTAACTCCTGGCCAACTTGGCGCATCTCTGGATGGCTCATACGATATCCATAAATCAAACGAGGGAAGGCTCTTTCTTTATTTGTGACTTCCACAGCGACATCAATAGAACGTTCAATGTATTGTTCCCAAGAAACAAAAGTTTCTCTTTTTAATAATAAAGATTTTTCTATGAGGCTTTCTGAATGAAGGAGTCGAATTCCGTGGAAGATTGCTTCCACATTGGGAAAAAAATGGTAGGCAGAAGGTCTCGGGATTTTTGCCTCTTTGCAAATGTCTGCAAAACTAATCTCTTCCGGAGATTTTTCACGTAGAAATTCCAAAGCAATTGTTAACAGTTGTGTACGCCTATTTCGTCCTTGTTTGCTTGTGAATTTAAAGGGCCGGGAAGCAAGGTCAGGGGATAAGGATGCGTCTACCAATTTATCCATAGTACGAGCCTTCTAGAAAATCATCCCCAGTCAATCCCGATGTAAAGAAAATACCTGACCTTTTTAGGGGCCAGGTGAGTGATTGTTCAGATATTACTGCACGGTGAAATTATTTGTGACCCCTTGGTAGGCAGAAATGGCACCGGTCCAACCTGACTTCCAATGGCCACGATGTCTGATACGATAAGTTCCTGCAGGAAAGGAAGTTGAGTTCCAAGAAACATTGATTTTGGAATAGGCAACCCCATCCCTTTGCCATCTGTAAGTTGTGGATGGATCGTAATCCCTTGCCACCACAGTCCAAGTGGACCCATTTTGTTTTTCCACATCCACAAAGCTGCTTCCGATGAGCATATTATTTTTAGGATGAGCTCCCCAGAATACAGCATTCACTGTGGCTCCACTGCTGTAAGATGCCGCAGGTTGGGTGAATACGGTTCCGAAACTTTTAAAAAGTGGAACATCATCAAAAACAACACCAGTTTGGAAAGTGGCTTGGTAATTTGTTAAGTCTGCTGGAGTTGGGCCCGCAGGAGAAACACTACCATTTCGCATAGCACTTGCAAGTTTACCAAATTCTTGTTCGTAGCCGAGTAAAGTGTTCGGACCAAATTGAGTAGATGCTCCTTCATATTGTTGCGAAGAATATTCTTCCCTAGTGGTAAGATAAGAAGTGTATGAATTGGAAAGTCCGGCAATCACAGTGTATTCGTTTTCCATTACATTCTTCACAAGGGAACGTAGTCTTCGACCTGCCATTGTGGATACTTCAGCAGGAATGGCAAGGATCGCTAAGTTTCCAATTTTAATGATTTGCATAGGAATCACAGGGGGAGTCCAAGGATTCCCATCGAAACTTGCAACACCTGTAGGGATGAGGACTGGTTTTTCTGCATGACATAGTTTGTATGCTTCGCTCACAGAGGTTGGCCAAAGAACACCAAGAAATCCGCCGAGGAAACTTGCTTTAAACGCATCTGCAGTGTTTGTATTCCAATCTAAAGAATCTACAGTGGTTCCCTCATCAAAAAAATCCACGGAGACTGCGTTGTCTTCTACACTACCGGCAGAAAAAGAGGCTCCCATTCCAGCAGGACAAGTTGTGGTTCCTAAACTACTTATATAAAGATTAGAGAAGTTAACATAAGTATGACGGAAGTCAACAGAACCTGTCAATTGTGTATTGGCAGATGAATACAATGATTGTGCTTTCCCTAATTGTTTATCTGCAATTATCTTTTGCCGTGCATAGTCATTCACTCCATCGGCTGGACCCCAAAGATTCGGAGTTACATCACCGGCATTCGATTGAGCGAAAGCAGCAACAAAAGTTTGGTTTGCTGAATAATTAGTTCCTTTGGACTTTTCAAATAAATAAGAAGCAAGTCCCTTATTATCCCCACCAATTAACTTATTTGTCGGGCCCACGTTGGTGGGATGAACTGCAAACCAGTTGACCATTCCTAGTTCTCTTCCGTCGGCTGCAACCAACTTTAATAATGTCATCGTATGGTCTACGTTAGATGCATAGTAGTTCCTTTCGCTAACTGGGTTTTTGTCATATGCGACTGGTGAACGGTTTTTACTTGCGTCAGTTAAATTTCCTTGGTTGATATACACATTTCCAGGAACTAAGTTTTGGTGAGCCAATTTGATAGAACGATAGATACCATCGACAATTACATCATAGTTTTCTTTTATAAAACCAGCAGTGGTTGCATTGTATAAAAAATAATGTGAATACCCACCAGGACCACTATGGGTGTGGGTAGCAGACAATAAAACGTTTGCTTCGTTGTAATAAGGAGAAAGTTCAGAATCCAAAGCAATTTTTTTACTCACCGCTTGTTTGATGGATTGGAAAATCATTCCTAAATCTGCACTGACAAAAACGACTCGTTTTGAGGCATCTCCAATGATATAGGCCCTTGACCAAAGGCGCATATAAATTCCTTCTGTTTTTTGCGCTGTTTCCGCAAATCCCATCATGCCCACTTCTGCTGCAGGTCCTGTGATATCGTAAATTCCAGCACCGACTAAATATGGCGACGAACCAAGAGTTGGTGCTACTGCACGATTCACTCCTGATGAACTCACCAAATCTGACTGGGAACTATCTGTGGTACCGCTACTCACGAGTCCAAGGATAGGCGATGGGGATGGTTTCTGGTCTGAACAATGCAATACCAGAAAACTACAAACAATGGTAAAACCCAAGCGCACTCGGGATTCTCTTTTGGAATTCATATACTTTCTCCGAATCTAAATTTCTAAATAAAACAGTTTTTCGCTTAGATTTTGTCTTCCCGCCAAGGCCAGCCCAAAACCAAATTCGGTTTATAAGTCTAAACAGTGTTAAAAATAAGGCAAGAAATTTAATCGACATATGTCGATTTTTATAGAGCACTGTTCAGGATTACGCTACAAAGCAAAGGGAATCTCCGAAGGAACTGTACAATTCGAAAGGAAAACGGGTGTTATTTTTCCAAAATGGAAAAAGGTAAGTCACTTACTTTTTTCAGTGAATTGATTTCTCTCGTCCCTCTCGATCTAAATTCCATAAAAATGGAAATTTGATGGCATTTTTTTAGTCGACAGATGTCGGCCAGTGTGACGCAAGTGGCCTGAAGTCCCGGTCCGAATTCTGGTTCCGGTTCTTGAGGAACGATGAAACCAAATTGGAAACCGCAACAAAACTTGAAGTCTATCTTCACTTCTCTTTGTTTACTCAACGCTCTGTCTTGTGCGCCGGCAAAAAATACAGAGCCGGCATTTCTCTCCTTACTTTTGTCCGGTGGGAGTGGACAAACAGAATCCAGCGGAATTGTTTCCTTGGGACTTTCTAAGACTGTCCAAACGGTGAATTCCCCACATAGTTTCGATTACAACCTGACATCCCAAGAAAGAGAAATTTCGATTTCAGAAAAAACAAACAACCAATTCACAGACCAAATTTTTGTGGATGGTCTTGGACGAGAGGTATCTTTCCGAGGATTTAATATTTCAGGAAATATGAAACTCGCACAACACGGATTCAAACCATTTGCCAATGATGCCGATGCCGAATCTGCATTTACTCGGCTTGGAAAAACCACGGGTTCAAATATCATTCGTTATACGATTGCATGGGAAGGAATTCATCCTGCGGTAGATACTATCGATTACAATTACTTAGATGCTGTCATAAACCAAATCAAGAAAGCTACCGCCAAACGAATGTACATTCTACTGGATTACCACCAAGATTTGTTTTCACGCCATCTCTTTAATAAAAACTCATGGCATACGGGAAACGGTGCACCGGCCTGGATCACAAAAGGAGGAAGTTATCCAAACGAATACTGTGGAATCATTTGTGCGAGTTGGAGCCAAAACAATTTAACAAACGAAGCAGTACGCCGCGGCTTCCGTAATTTTTGGAACAATGCACCACTATCAACCACGCTTGGAACAAGGAATATGCAATCCGAGTTCCTTTGGCAAATTGGAAAAACTGCAGCGTATCTCAAAGAGAAACTAAGTGCAGAAGAATTTTCTTACGTACTTGGCCTTGATCCATTTAATGAACCAGTGGATGGGGGCATGGAAGGTTTAACCCCAGCACAGTGGGACAATCAAAAACTATGGCCAATGTACAAAAAAATCCGAACTATCTTAAATCAAAATGGATGGGAAAACAAATGGGTATTTGCTGAACCTCTGGTTTTCTGGAATACAAACGTAGGTTCGGCGATTGCACCTGCAACAGGAGGCGGACATTTACTTTCACCACCTGGCCCTGGTTTTGTTTTTAATTCACACTTTTATGATGCTGGTCGTATGGGAACCGATCTCACTGGTATCGATAACGCCACGTATTTCAAGTATTTAGATGAAATTAGAAAGGAATCTAGATTTTTAAAAATTCCTGTTTTCCTAAGTGAGTTTGGAATGTGGTTGAGAGGTACAGGGGCAAAAGACACTCCGCGGATGATCAGTGCAGTTTACCAAGCAATGGAAATTTCCGATGGGAATCAAACTTCAAAATCTAGATTTGTCGATTTTTACAATCCCATAGTATCAGGAACACAGTGGCATTGGGATTATTATTACAATAACCATGCAGAATATATGAATGGAAATCCAAACAAACTCATTACCACAAAAGATGCATGGAATGAAGAAGACTTTTCTGTAGTGGGTAATTATGGAACCAGTTTCAATGTAAACAATTATACAATTGAACGTGGGTATTTACGTAAGTCCCAAGGCCGAATCATCAGTAGCCATTACAATACGGTAGGATTTGATACTTGGAATAATTTATTTTCTTGGGCCGCGATCAAACCGGGTGAAACAGAACCAAAATACTTTGTTGGAAAAAGGTTCCAGTTAATCATTTGGAAAGGAAGGTTTTCGGGTGCGCCTACTGAAATTTATCTGCCAACTCATTTTGATTTGACAAAGACTGTTTTGATTTCTGAAAAAAGAATTTATCAACAAGGAATTCCAACCACTCCTAACCAAGAATTTAATGAGGTCGTGGCCATTCCCGATCGAAATCGAGAAGTCGGTTCAGGAAATATTTTGCATATTTGGGATGATTTGGACTTGGATGAAAATCCAAATTCTTCCTACCATTATGTTTTGGTTGTGGATGGTGCTAGTGGTTTATATACAGCACAAACACTCCAAGAGATCCAATCTAAACTCAACACTCGGATTCTTTTAGAACAAAAAAGTCCGATTTATTTAACAGGTAAAATGACATACGGCGGATACCCCGCCGAATCATCAAATTAGAGTTAGCTGACTCTCTCCCGAATTTTCCAAATTCCAGATTTGGCTGTTTCTTTGGCATAGGTTCGAAAGTCTTTTGGCTTTCGACCAAGTGCCAACTCCAAATCGTTAACCACTGATTCATTCCGTCCATCAAGTACTGTCCGAAACAAATACGAAGTAAGCCAAAGCACCTCTTCTGGGAGGCCAAAGTTTTTCAAAGTAGCCAAATAATCATCTAACGGAAGTTCTTCGAATGAAATTGTTTGGTTTGTGACTTCCGCTATCGTTTGGAAAACTTCTTTAAAACTGACAAGTTCGGGACCTGTTAGTTCATACAGTTTGTTTTTATGATTGTCAGTGGTAAGTGAGGCAAATGCTAACTCACAAAGGTCATCCAAATCCACAAACGGTTCTCTGGCCTCTACTTTTGGGAATAAAACTCTACCTTCAGTGATCTGTTCTAAAAACATTCCTTCGCTAAAGTTTTGTAGAAACCAACTCGACCGAAGGATGGTCCATTCCAATCCGGAGTTTTGTACAACTTGTTCGCAGGCCATTGCTTCTGGTTCGCCTCTACCGGATAACAAAAAAATCCGTTTTACTTGATTTTTTTGACAGACATGGACCAAAGTTTTTATGGCTTCCAGAGAGGAAGGCACCGCTAAGTCAGGTTGGAAGCTAATGTAAACTTGGTTTATTTCTTTTACAACTTCTTGCCAACCTTCTGGTTTTTCCCAATCAAAAGTTGGTTTCGCTTTTCTTGAACCCAATCGGACAGGAAAACCTGCTTGGTTCAATTTAGATACAATTCTTGATCCAGTTTTTCCATTGGATCCAATGATAAGTGTTTTAGGTTTCATGAATTTAAGAATACAAGAAACTTAAAGATTAAAATTGAACAAACCCGACAGAGTTTAAATTTTTTCCCGAAATCGAAATGGTTTTTCTTTGGTGAAAGACTTGAATTGACGAATGAAATGTGACTGGTCAGAATACCCACTCATATAGGCAACATCGGTTAACTTAGATTTATTTTCACCATCTAACTCACGTAAGCTAGATTGAAATCGTATGATGGTAGAAAATTGTTTAGGAGTGAGACCTACATAATTTTGGAATCGTCTTTGTAACGTGCGTTCTGACAACCCATGTTTTTTAGATAACTTTCCAATTTCACAATTTCCTTTTTCTTCCAAAATTTCTTCAATACAAACCTGTAAAATGGGGTCTGGTTGAAATGCCTTTCCCTTTTCCAAAATAAAATTCACTAAGGCCATGTGTGCAAGAGAATAAGAAAATTCTTCAATCGATAATCTAAAGTTAGGTTCTTCAATCCAATCTGCAGAAGGTATGGAAAAACAGGAATTAGTGAGTTCCGTCGCAGGAATTCCCAATGATGTTTCTACAACCGCAGGAAAAAGTTGTACCATGACAAAGAAAAAGGGACCATTTATTTCGATTTGTATTGGTTCAATGGTTTGACCATAAACAAAAACTGGATCCATCACTTTGGATGCAGATCCAACATAAACTGTAACCGGTTTTTTAGAATGAAAAAATACAATTCCAGGAAATCCATCCGCATAAAAAGGAAGAGTTTGTTTTTCTTCTTTATCTGATTCAAAAACAAAAACAGATTGGATCAGCAACTTTTCCTTAGGACTTAGTTTGGGGTTTGTTACTTTCATGCGATACTGATACTAAACTACTTTATACAAACACATTCTTAAATTTAATTCAATTCATAAATAAAGAAGGATTATAGTTTCACAATTTACTTAGACTTCTAATCTATATTTTTTGATATTTTTTTTAGCAATTAAAACTACGAAAAGAAAAAATACATATAACAGATGTAATTATTTTTTTTTACACAAAACATGATTTATTTTTTTTACACATTTACACGTGAGAGAGCAAAAAGCGATTGTGATCTTAATGGCAAAATTCTCGATTCTAGACTTAGTATTTATCAACGAAGGGAACACACCCAAAGATGCTCTCGCCAATTCGGTTAAAGTAGCAAAGGCAGCAGAAAATTTGGGTTACCACCGCATTTGGGTAGCAGAACATCATAACTTCCCCGCAATTGCCAGTGCAGCCACTTCTGTGGTGATTGGTCATTTGGCAGAAAATACAAAAACCATACGAATCGGTGCCGGTGGGATCATGTTACCGAATCATTCCCCACTTGTGATTGCAGAACAATTTGGGACATTAGAAAGTTTATATCCAGGACGGATCGACTTAGGTCTTGGTCGTGCTCCAGGAACAGACCAACTCACCTTACGAGCGTTACGCAGAGATTCCATGAGTGCACAAACCTTTCCAGAAGATGTAAAAGAATTACTGGCTTATTTTGAAGATGATGCCAACCAATTACAAGTTCGTGCCATTCCCGGAATGGGAACTCATGTGCCTGTTTGGATTTTGGGTTCCAGTTTGTTTGGAGCCCAACTGGCTGCCATCCTTGGACTTCCTTATGCCTTTGCTTCTCATTTTGCTCCAGGTGCTCTTATGGAAGCCATAAGTATTTATCGAAAACAATTTCGACCTTCTGTATATCTAGACAAACCCTATGTGATGGTAGGAGTGAATGTAATTGCAGCCGATACAGACAAAGAAGCAAAGTATCTTTTCACAAGTTCACAACAATCATTTACACGTATCCTGAGAAACGCAAGGGGAACCTTTCCTGCTCCCATCGATGACATTGACACCTTCTGGTCCCCGCAAGAAAAACAAATGGCATCCCAGATGTTATCTTATTCTGTGGTGGGCGCACCTGACACAATTAAGGCGGGAATAACAAAGATACTCGAGGAAACCAAAGCCGATGAACTGATGACTGTCACTTCTGTTTATGATACGGATGCTAAAATCAAATCATTAGAAATCTTGGCAAAATTGGGATTTTGAGGTTTTCCAAATTCTATTTTTCCAAGATTTGTTTTCTTCCTTTGTTCCAATAGTTTTTTCATTGATTTAATGAATCCATGCAACTTTTTATAGTTAACTCGGGTCAAATCCTTTCGTATAAGGTTCATCAATGAAATACAACTCCAAAACTCTATGGTTTGTCTCCTTTGCCCTCATCATTTTTTCCACTGCCTCCTGTTCTCGTGGATGGTTAAGAGGTAAAATCCAAGAACGATTCCAAAAAAAAATGGAGGAAAAACCAGCACCCATCGCATCTACGGATATAACACAAAAGATTGATTCTCCTGGTGATTATACCTTTACCTTTTCATTTGGCGGAATTCCAAGATATTACAAATTACATGTACCAAAGTCATATTCACCTAACAAAGAAATACCTCTACTCTTTGTTTTACACGGTGGCGGTGGTGACATGGAAATTCAATCAAACGAAGACTATTATCATCAAATTTCCAAATCAGAAGAAAATGGACATATTGTCGTTTTTCCCAATGGTTATAGCAAATACAAATCAGGTAAAATAGCCACATGGAATGCAGGAAATTGTTGTGCAGAGGCTCGTGATAAAAAAATCGATGATGTTGGCTTTATCAAAGAAATTTTAAACCATACCACCAAACAACTGCATATCGACAAATCCAAAGTATATTCGACTGGAATGTCAAATGGGGCAATGATGACCTATCGTCTTGCCTGTGAAATGACGGACAAACTCTCAGCCATCGCCACTGTTGCAGGAACTGATAATACAATTTCTTGTAATCCATCCAAACCAATCTCCGTTTTGCATATTCATGCAAAAGACGATGATAAAGTTTTATTCCATGGCGGTGCTGGAAATAGTTTTAAGGATAGGTCACTTGTTACAGACTTTGTTTCTGTTCCTAAATCCATATCTAAATGGGTCACCTTTAACCAGTGTAACCCAACTCCCAAAAGAGTATTAGAGGAACCAGGTGTAACTTGTGATGAATATAACGAATGCAAAGATGGTGTGAAGGTAAAACTTTGTGTCACTGAAAACGGAGGGCATTCTTGGCCTGGTGGCAAAAAACCATCCTTTTTCTTTGGTTCTGCTTCACCTTCCGAAGCCATCAAAGCAAATGATGTTATGTGGGAATTTTTTAAAGAAAACTAACCATTACAAAATCAAAAACTAGTATATAGAATCTCTCCGTATACTAGTTGATAAAACACTTCCAGGTTCCTATGATTTTTCCTTTTCGCAAAAGAACCACTTCCCCCATCTCCGCCATTACCTTTTCACTTTGAGTTGGTCGGTAAAAAACGTAATCATCCGGTTGTAAAGCGGTCGCCAAACTTCCATTTAAAATTCCCTGATTTGTACTGGCACCATAAAGACTATTATCAAATAGACCTTGCGGAGATTCTTTTTTGGCAAGATAGGCTCCGCCATAAGTAAAATAAGTCACTTGTAAGTTAGGATTCCACAAAGGGAATAAAAAGGAAATAGATTCTAAAAAAGGAATGGTGGTTCCTTCCAATCGTTTCAAAACAGGGGCGGCAATAAAAAAAGCAGGTTTGTGTTCTATGAGTGTACTCACATCAAAATCAGTAGGCATCACTAAGGCCGAACCAACAGAGACATCATTCACCACTTGTTGGTTCTTTTGATAGAACCGATAAGTTTTACTTCCTCCACCATTCAACAGCAATTCTTTTGCAAACAAATTAGGGAAAGATTTTTTACCTGAACTTACAAAGCGTTCATATTTGATAAGTGAAGATTGAATTTCTTTTTCTATCGCTTGATTTTTATCACCTAACAAATTTGGTACGGAAGCTACATGTGGTTCATATCCCATAAACCCATCAAATTCTAAATTTTTAGAATGATCTTGAATCATAGTAAATATTTTATTTGTATCCGAGGGAAGGCTAAATCCTCCGCGATGGAGACCGACATCAATTTCCAAAACCAAATGTAATTTTAAATTTTTTAATTTTGCAAATTCCAAGTATTGGCTGAGTCTTGTTTCCGTATCCACTAACCAATGGATTTTTTGAAACCGATCCATCTTTGTTTTTTGATAAATATCTTCTAAAGCGCGCACTGGCATCGGTTTTCCAAGAAGAATATCAAACGAAGAAAATTCTGGATCACTCAGTAACATCATAAGATCTCCCGAATGGAAAACCATCAAACGATTTGTACTTGTAACTTTTGTAATATAGCGAAGGAGATCAAGCGATGGTAGGGATTTTACAACAATTCGATAGTGTAAAGGTGGTGGAATGTTTTTGGAGAGAATGGATAAATTTTCATCCAACCGGTCTAAATCCAAAAGTATTACCGGTTTTCCAAATCCATTTGTTTTTAACTCTACATTGAGACGAGAAAAATATTCCTGATAGGGAGAACCTTCATCTTTCGGTTTTAGAAAAGATATAATGATGATGGCGAAAAGAAGAGAAAACCAGAGACGAGATTTAAACATAAGCTACCAACTTGAATTGACTAGAAAAAATATTCAGTGGATTCTTCCAAACATACTTTATATCTTTCATTGACCATAGAAAGATTGAGCAATCAAATCACCTAAAGAAAAGTTGTAAACAGAAAAACTTTTTATCATTTATACTGTAAGATAAACACGTATATTATGTTATCTCCTCACCCCAATTTTGTTACTTTTTGGCACATTGATTCAACTTATATCACTAAGCGATGTTTGATGTTCGTTTTTAAATACAGTTACTTTCTGATGTTTTCCAGAAAAAAGGACCCTTTTGTTCTTGGTAAAAATCTACTATAAGTATTAATTATGTAAAAGGCTTATTCTTTTCCTTTGGATTTGTAATGAAAATTCGTTATCTATTTGCGATTTACTGCACTTTATTCATTCTTCCGCCAATTGATGCAAGCCCCAATCTTACCTCCTTTCAATTAAACGATGTCACTGAACTTGTTCAATTAGCTGGACCTTGGAAATTCAATCCAAAAGACGACATAACCCAAGCAAAAAACCTATTTCCTGATTCTGACTGGAGCGAACTATCTGTCCCGGCCCAATGGAATAACTCGGGTTTATCTGGTTTTCAAATTGGATGGTACAGGCAATCATTCAAAGTTTCCAATGTTTTTAAAAACAAAAATATAAGTATTCTTACTCCGATCATAGCAGATGCCAATGAAATCTATATCAATGGATTTCTTGTTGGTAGAACTGGTTTGATTTCAGAACAAGGTGAACTCATCAAAAAAAGCAGTAGGATCAGTGTATATTCGATCCCTCCAAATATCATTAACTTTGATGGAGAAAATACTATTGCCGTACGTGTAGCCGATGACGTTGGTTGGGGTGGTTTCGTAAATTCCGAATTTTATATGGGAGAGTCAGATCTCATCCAAGGAAAATTCTACAAATACATTATGTGGAATTCGGCAATCTGTTTTGCATTTTTATACTCTGCAATTTATTGTTTGATACTTTGGTTACGAAGCCGAAGAGAACGAGCTTATTTAATGTATTTCTTTTTTGCAATCCTTGCAGGGCTTGCTACATTCGGAAATTTATCCCTTCCTTATTTTATATGGGATAATTTCTGGTTCAATCATTTCTTCTTTCATCCCGCTTTGAATTTAATGGGTATCTTTGGGACTCTTTTCTTTTTTGAATTTGCTGGGCAAAAACCATCAAAGTGGATCAAAGGAATCCTTTGGTTTCATCTTAGTCTCGCGATCATTTCCCTTTTTACTTTTCATCCTTTTATATTGGATCTTTATTCAAAGTATACATTAAATGTGAATGATATACTTTCCTTACTGGAACTTCTTTTCATTTTTGGTTTCACAATCAAAGCAGTTCGAAACAAACAACCAGGTGCAATTATTATCTTAATTGGACAAATCGGATTAGGGACCACCGTTATCTTCTCAGTTTTAAGTTACCTCCAAGTTTATGTTTCTATTTTAGATAGGTCTCTTTCTGAAGGATTTTTGTTTTATACATTAAGTTTGTCTTTTGCTTTATCGATACGATTTGCAAAACTCTATGAAGTAACTAACCAGTTAAAAAGTGAATTAGAAAAGAAAAACGAAGAACTAGTTTCATTGGATAAAATGAAAAATGAGTTTCTATCTAATACGTCACATGAACTCCGAACTCCATTAAATGGAATCATCGGAATCACTGAATCGTTGATTGAAGGTGCAATGGGTACAGTCAGCAATGGTGTCGCCAAAAACTTAGGGTTCATCATATCATCAGCAAAAAGACTTTCGAATTTGGTAAACGACCTACTTGACTTTTCGATGATGAAAAATAGAAGGTTTAATCTTTTTCCAATCACTCTTGCCATCCAACCTTCTGTAGAAATAACACTGAGCCTACTAGAACCGACGGCCAAAGAAAAAGGAATTACTCTCATTAGTGAAATTCCCGACAACACTCCCTTGGTCTTTGGGGATGAAAGCAGAATCCAACAGATTCTTTTTAATTTAATCGGAAATGCAATCAAATTCACCGATACGGGGAGCATTCGAATCACAGTTCAAACCATTAACAATGGTTTTGCGGATTATCTAGAAGTTTCTGTCATTGATACAGGGATTGGATTGTCAAAAGAAGATCAAAACAAAATTTTTTCACCGTTTGCCCAAGCCGATGCCAGTATCTCTAGAAACTTTGGCGGTGTGGGGCTTGGACTATCTATCACCAAAAACTTAGTAGAATTACATACTGGTAATATTTCCGTTGAATCAGAATTAGGCAAAGGATCGGCATTTCGATTCACATTGCCTCTTGCCAATGGACAAACAGAATTCCGTCCACTGCAAAACTCAATTGGCGATGGGACCCATGTTTGGATGTCAACGGAAGACCTTCGCGGAAACTTTATCGTTGAACAAGCGTATATTGAACGAGTTGAGCTTAGCACCAACCTATCCAAAGATTTAAACAGAAATCTTACCATCCTTGCGGTAGACGATGACCCAATTAATTTAGAAGTTTTAAAAATCCAACTCAGCGGATCAGGATTCAACGTCATACCTGTATTAGATGGACCAACTGCCATTTCCGTAGCCAAGGAGATAAATCCAGACTTGGTATTATTAGATATTATGATGCCGAAAATGAGTGGTTACCAAGTATGTAAAATCTTAAGAGAATCATATTCTATGTATGAAATGCCAATTCTAATGTTAACAGCAAAAAATAGAATTGAAGATGTGCTTTCGGGATTAGAAGCAGGTGCCAATGATTATTTAGGAAAACCTTTCGATAAAAGAGAACTTCTAGCAAGGGTCAACACACTCATTCTTTTAAAATCAGCAGTAGAAGAAAAAGAAGATTACTTAAGCATTAAAGCAGAACTCAAACTCGCCAAAAAAATTCAAGATTCATCCCTGCCATTACATCCTCCAACGGGAGGAAAAGCAACTATCGTATCTAGATACAACCCAATGACTTCTATCGGAGGTGATTATTATGACTTCCACACTCCCGACGAATACAGTTTAGGTGTTGTGATTGCTGATGTCTCCGGGCATGGAATCCCTGCGGCTATCGTTGCTGCCATGTTTAAGATGGCATTTAACTTACAAAAACATGTTTCGAAAAAACCAAACGAAGTCCTAAAAAGAATCAACAAACTTCTTTTAGATTCCATTCATAAACAATTTGTAACTGCCTGTTATTTATTTTTTGATTTAGAAAACCAAAGAATTCTTTACGCAAGTGCAGGTCACCCTCCAGTCGCTTTTTATAGACGCAAATCTAACAAAGTAGAGCTGGTAAGGCCAAAAGGAAGGATTCTAGGATGTTTTCCTGAAATTCCAGATGAAATTTTGGATCTCCCTTTTGCCGTTGGAGACCGTGTTATTTTATATACTGACGGAATTTCTGAAGCTAGAAATCTCGCCGGAGAAATGTTTGGTGATGAGAGGCTCAGCAATTATATTGTTGAAAATTCTAAAAATCGCTCAGCAGACCTTTTTGCAGACGGACTTTTAGAACAAGTCAAAGAATTTTGTGGTAAATCCATTCCAGATGATGACATAACACTTGTAGTTGTTGACCTCTAACCTCACCAAACATCTAACTTTTTTTTCTTCTAATAAAATTAGAGATGATATAATTTACTATAGGTTCAAAATCTCTCCTAATTCATTTCCTATGAATTGGAGGTTATTATGAGTGAATATATATATTGTTCTGGGCCAATGTTTACCCCAGAAGAGCTAAACACAATGGCAAGTATTGCAGCGAGTTTAGAAGGTGCTGGTTACAAAACATACCTTCCACAAAGGGATGGAATTGAAGTGGCGAAAGTAATGGCCATGGTAAATACACCAATCATCTCTGGCGAAATCTTTCGAGACATTATGATTTTTGTGCAAAAAGCAGTTTTTGCTATGGATGTTTACCAAGTTGTAGAACGATGTAATGCAACTGTTTTCAACATGAATGGCCGGCCTGCTGATGACGGTTCTATTTCTGAAACCGGAATATCGTTTGCAGTAGGAAAACCAATTGTAATTTATAAAAACGATCCAAGAACCGAATTCAACGGTTTAGACAATCCTCTCCTAACAGGCCTTAGCTATAACTGGAAGTATGTCACAGACATTGCAAAAATTCCAACAAATCTTGCGGAAATGATTGTAAAAGTCAATGCAGCTGGCGAAAATCTTTATCTTAAAAATCCTCCCCCCATGGTCAAAAAAACTATGGAAGTTGGTAAAGAAGTCTGGGAAATTCTGCAAATCATTCGGTTCTTTGAACACAAAGAAAAAGATTTAGTAAACATCCTTAAAGTTCTTATGGAAAAACTAAAAGCATCTGCAAGTTTTATGAAATACTTAGAAGGTTAAATTCTAAGTATTAAATCTTAAACTTATCTATCTCAGATTTTAGATCCTCGGCAAGCACTCCTAAGTTATTGGCCGCTTCCGTTACTTCTTCAGAGGATGCAAGTTGTTCTTCTGAAGAAGCTGCGATGGCCTGTGTGCTATCAGAAATTCCATTTGATATTTGTGCTAATTGTTCGGTTGAGGCATTTAACTCTTCTGTACTTGCAGAAATTTCTTCCGTAGTTGCAGAAACACCTTGCATCTCATCCGTTACTTTTTCAATGGAACCTGCAATCCTTTCAAAGGTTTGTCCCACTTCATTCACCATGGAAACACCTTGCTCCACCTCTTTTGCACCATTCTCCATCATGGCAACAGCAGAAGTTGTATTATTTTGGATTTCGCCAATCAATACACTGATTTGCTTGGTTGCATATTCAGATCGTTCTGCTAATTTTCGGACTTCATCTGCCACAACTGCAAAACCTCGACCTTGGTCTCCGGCTCTTGCTGCTTCGATAGCCGCATTGAGTGCAAGTAAATTAGTTTGACTCGCAATTTGATTGATCGTTTCTACAATTTGACCAATTGCTTTTGAATTTTCACCTAAAACATGAATGCTATTTGAAATTCCACTAACAGAAGAGTTGACGACTGACATTTGTTTAATGGTTGTTCCAATAACATTTCTTCCGTCTTGGACTTTTTCTAAAACTTCATTGGCTAATTCCGATACAGTTGCAGTGGAATCAGCAATTTTTGCGACAGCTTGAGAATTTTCAAGCATACCTCTTTTATTTTCGGTAAACGCAACTAGCTGTGACTCTGTGTTGATTGCCACTTGTTTAATAGATTTGGCAATATCGCCTGCAACGGCAGAAGAATTTTCTGCACTCATATACATTTCTTTTGCAGATTCGGCAACCTTGGTAGAGGAATTGACAACATGTTTCATCATTTCACGCAAGTTAGCTGACATGATATTAAAATCATCGCCAAGAATTCCAAATTCATCTTTAAAGCTAAGATCCACCGTTTCTCGAAGGTCCCCTTGACTTGCTTTTTCTACCACATATTTAATTTTTTGGATTCTTTTAGAAATAAAAGATGCTAAAAAATACGAAAGTAACATAGAGAAAGTTAAACTAATAAAAGCACTTAGCAAAAAGATACCTTGCATACCTCGTAATCTTCTTTCATATATAATTTCTTCTCTACCACCAGCACCGATGACCCAGTTCCAAGGTTTATAATATGCTTGGTAGGCCATAAATGTATAAATCGGTTCTCCAGGGTTTTGCCAAATTTCACGCAAAGGATAACCGGTTGCTTTTGGATTTCCCCATGTATCTCTCACAGTGTACTTACCTTCGATTTGGTAGTCCCAGATATTTGCACCTTCGATATTAAATGGGTGCATCGTTGCAATCCCTTCTGGAGTAATTCCCCAAAGATACATATAGTCGTTTGTTGACATTTTGGTTTTAGATATATCTCGGTTTCCATCTGGCATCTTAGGACCGACAATATACGTTTTTGCCATATCCTGAGCTTCTTCCAAAGTCATATCACCGGCTTTTACCCTTTCGTTTAAGGCATCCACTAAACCAACGGCATCCTTAAGGACGTTGGTAAACATCTCTTCACCGACATTCAATACTTGTTCTTTCGCTGTGGTGTAAGAAATATAAAAAATACAAGAAAGGACAGTTGAAAGAATAAAAAATATAAAAAACATCAATTGGCCTTTAATACCAATCACCTTACTTTTGTTAATCTTTGCATTGTGGGAGGTTTGAGACATGGAACTAGAATTTGTCATATATATTTTCTATCTATCTGTATTTGGATTCTTCGTTTCGATCACGCAAATTTTTATTAATGGTTTGTTTTTCTGAATATTTTCCCTCCCAAACCATTTAAACTGCTAGAACACTTCGTACTTACCACATATCCCATAGCCCAAAGACATACAGAGTCTCTTTTTTATCGGTTGGTATTGATCCCGGCATCCGCTTCCATCCGTACCTGTCCCTAGATTCATTGAGTTTTAGAATCAGATAGATTTTTCGACCAAATTTGTTTTTTTTCAGAAAGTCGCCTAAATTGTCTTACCTAGGTGGTATCTTGGTTTCCAGAGGTTAAAAGAGCATATGGAATACATGGAATCCCTACTAGATGAGTATTATGATCTTTCGTTGAAATTAAAAATCCTTGGTGGCCCAACAAACCATTCGGAATTGTATGAAGAAATTCTTTCGATTGAGGAAGAAATTTGCTGGGAGTCTTCCCTTCCTGCTTCTACAAAAAATCGCCAACTCTTTCAGTTTTTCGATCCTAACGAATCAAAAGAAACATACATACAAAATGCAATCCAGTCTTTGGAACGAACAAGAACCAAGTATTTTTATAAACCTGAAAAACCGTTTTCTCAATTCTTAGAAACTAAAGAAGATAATTCTGGACTAAAAAATATAAGAGTTCCTATGATCAATGGTACTTTTTATGAATTTTTATATCCAGTATAAATCTTTTGAGAACGAATGATCGCAAAAACTGATCCTAGGTTTTCAAATTTGGAAGCCTAGGATAATTCTTTTTCCAAACGATCAAATCCTGCATTGGTTCCTTCTACACGACCGCGGACTTCCTCTTCGGTAGAAAAACCTTCTGACGTTGGCTTTTGCAAAAGTACAATCTGTTCTGTAAATACCATCCTGGTTCTTCCTACAATCACAGATTCAAAAAGAACAGTAACTAAGGAAACTGAAATGCGTATGTTATCCACATACATTCCAAAAGCATAAACAATTCTTTCATTGGGGATGATGTCATAATATGTTGCATCAAATACATGACGGCTCCCCGAAGGTGTTAAAACAAGATTAGTTTCTTTTCCACCAACTTGAAAGTCTAAACTAAACTCAACAGTTTTCCAATCATCATGACAAGCAAACCATCTTCGTTTGGAATCTGCATTGGCCCAAGCAGCAAAGGCTCTTTCTTTGGTACTAGGCAAAATTCTTTCAATCGTAAATGTGGAATTAGTAACTTGATTATTTTTCATTTTTATACTCCGTCGGAATTCTCACCAGATGATTCGATTAAAAAATTTCCTAATCGATCAAATCTACGATTCCACGCTGCCTTTCGTTCTTCCATCCAAGAATCAATACCTTCAAGTTGTTTTGGGTCCAATCTATATGTACGAACTCTACCAGACTTTTCTGAAAGTACAATCCCACCTTCTTCTAAAACTTTTAAATGTTTTAACACAGAAGGTAATGCCATTGCCAAAGGCTCCGCTAATTCCTTTACCGAAGCCGGACCAAGACTCAATCGTTCGACCATTTGTAGTCGACTACGATCAGCGAGAGCATGAAAGATATGTTCCAAACCTTGCGAATTATACTGCATAGAAACTTTGATTCATAATTTTCGAATGTAGACAGTAGTCCTTACTTTTTTTCTTTTAAAAATCGTTTTGGAATTTTATCAAATAAAGGATACATATGAAAATAAGGCTCTGCTTCGTCTATCGTTCGTTTAACGGAAGGTCGATCCAATAATCTTTCAAAGTAATCTGTAAGTTTTGGATATTCCTTTCGAAAACTTAAAATCGTATCTGCATAAAATAAAGCAGGAACAGCGGAACAATCCGCCATACTAAAACTTTCGCAAGCAATGAAGTTCTGAGATTTCAATTGTGCTTCTAACATTCTGTAAGCGACAGGAAGCCTTTGGTATGCTTGTTCCACTCCAAGTGTATCGTTTTGGCCATTTGGACGAAGCCGATCTACCACAATTTTCTGCATAGGTTCACTGACATAAAGATCAAAAAATCGATCCCAAAGCCTTATTTCTAAAGCGGTGGAAAAATCATTTGGGATGAGTTTTACTTTTCCGGGATAAAATTCATTTAGATATTCAATGATGATGGTTGTTTCGGGAATTGTTTTTTCACGTAATCGGTCTCGAAGGAGAGGGATTTTACCCACTGGCCAATAAGCAAAAAGTTCAGCGCTGGACTCTTCCTCCAATAAATCCACAAACCTTGGTTCAAACGCAGTACCGTTTTCATACAGAGCGATCAAAATCTTGTGACAAAAGGAAGCGAGAGGGTGGTAATAAAGCAATAGGTTGGGTGCGTGATAGTTATCCATTTGGGAAACTATTAACAATGGTCAAATTTTCAGCAAGAAAAATAGTTCACCAAATGGGTAACTATTGGCAAAAAACAAATCTGTGAAAAACGTGAGTGAGTTTCGATTTCGTTTGAATGTAAAACCAGAGAGGTTCTAGCGATAGGGCCGAAACATGACATTTGTGATAGGACCAATTTCCCACTCATGACATCCGGGACATGGTAGAAAAGCCTAGAAAATGTTACCTTGGGTGCATGAAAACAACCACCCAATTATCTCGGCATTTTGACAGGCTCCGTGAGAGAATCATTCAGTTTGTTCGGTGGAACCTTCCTGTTCTGCTAATGACAGGCCTTTCCCTTTTCTTTTTGAAATGTGATGGAAAGACGGCTGGAGCCGAGACCCATTTGGTTCCGATTTTACTTGCCACAGAATCCAATGCGACCTCTCAACTTGGAGGCAACCAAGGCGGTTCCGTGGGAATCATAACTCCAATCGCCGAGGATGATATCCAAGCGGTAGCTCCTCTCCTCAATGAGATCACTTATTTAACAAATCCCGCAAATCCCGCGGACGACCCGTATTCCACCAAAGGACTGTTACAGTTTCAAAAATCGAGCATTAGCTTTCAAAAACCAGTTCCAGCAAATACTGAAATCTCTCTCTATTTCGGGAAAAAAAATATGGAATTAAATTCTGATGGAACAGTAACGAATGCTTTAGAAACCTTAAAACGTACAGCAGGCAACTTTTCTGGTTATACTTATCTCTGTGATTCGGACAGAAAGTACAAAGTGTTCGTTGTTGCAAAAAATGAATTTGGTATCTCCACAAAACAACTAACAATCGGACACCCAAGAAAATGTGCTGATGCAATTAAGTCACCAGGGACTATTGGAAATTGCACAGACTATTGCATTGAAACAACTAAGTCTGGTGACAAGATTGAAATCATTTCAAAGTATAACCTTCCAATGGATGGAAATTATTTGCATTTAGACTTAAGTGTCGTTAGTCCAAGAAGCTTTACTGAGTCGATTGCTCCAGCTGTTGATTTAGAAATTGGCATTCCTTTGGCTGGTTTACATACAATCAAAACAAGTTTCGAGATTCAAGAAAAAGAGTTTCTTTGTACTGAAGTCCAATCATTCCTTAATGTTGACCAACCCCAACGATCATCGCTCTTAAAAGGATATGTAGCTATTCCTAATGAATGACAGTAGATTCAATATCCCAGATGTATATTTTTGAAAACTTATCTAAAACATCTGGGATTTTGAACCATTGGAAACAAATTACTACTTACGATTTACAAAACTATAAAAAATATTTTTACCATTCCCAAACCTTACTCGAGTTGACTTATCTTTTCATAATCGCCATCGGAATGATCACAAATTGTATTTCCTCTCAATTAGAAAATGTTTGTGATGTAAGTTCAGAATCTTTTTCGAAAACCATTGCTGCGAAAGTAGTATTAGGTGAAACAAGTCATCCTTGTTTCTCAGCGAATGTATCAAATCAAACAGGTTTCACTATTGGCGGAAAAATTTCTGGTTTAACGGGTGGCGGTTTGACTCTGATTTTAAATCATAAAAATTCACTTATGGTTCCCTCAGGTAGCACAGAGTTCGCTTTTCCTGTTCAGATCCCTGCTGGCATTAATTATGAAGTTAACTTTTCAACTCAAGCGGAAGGTAACTACTGTGAGTTGGTTAATTCTACAGGAACCGTCTCCAACCAAAACATAAATGATATTGAAATCAACTGCCAGGCCTCCTGTTTAAAATGTATTATCTTTATCACCCAGAATGTTTACCCTGCCAATGTTGGCAAAGCATCGAACTTTGATTCCAATTGCCTATCAGATCCAAACTACCCTGGCACCGGACATTACAAGGCAATGGTCGTCGATGGGATATCTCGACGCGCCAGTGTCACTTCAAATATAGGAGACAATCAGATCGATTGGGTTTTTAAGGCAAACCAGGCTTATATCAGACCAGGTGGGATCAATATCGAAACATCCAATGCCAATGGATTATTTGCCTCAAGCCTTTCTGCACCAATTACGACAGTTAGTTCCGATCATTGGACGGGACTCAACCAAGATTGGACATCATATCTAGATGGGGCTTGTTTGAAGTGGACCACGAACTCAGCTTCAGAACTTGGAACCGTGGGGGATGCTTTTACTCAAGATATAACGATACTTACAGCAGGGAAAGGACTACAACATTGCTCCGTCAATCGCGAGTTAGTTTGTGTTGAACAATAAGGAAATCAATAAATTGAACCAACATACTTATAAATTTGGTTTCGTGTTTTATGATTCAGTAATTTTTTGTTTGGATAAAAAAACAGTCAAACGTTGGAGTTGGTCTTTGGAAGTGGAATTTGACTCAGGTAATACTTTACCATAAATGTTTTTGAGATGGTTTCGTAATGTTCCATCTGAAACATTCAAAATCAAACGAATAAAAGAACGACTATGCCCTTCCGCAATCAACTCACAAATTCGTAGTTCTTGTTTGGACAATCCAAATTGTTCAAGAGGTAACAAAAAAGGAAGATTTGGTCTGTTGTCTTTGAGCGTAGTCTTTAGCAAATATGCAAAAAACACGAGACTTGTTAAAGTAGTCAAAACAGAAGTCACAAATTCTTTATAGGTAAATATTGGCAAAATTCCTAATATAAATATCCCAATCAATAACCCAACAGCGAGTGAAATCAAAATGGAAGCAATAAAACTGTAAACACTTGGTTTTGCCGCATTAAATCGATTTAGATAAATAGAAAATAATACAGACAAAGTGGCATCGACTACGGGGTGAAGGGGAGGAAAATTAAATCCATACATTGGTAAAAAATTTGAAAATAGGCCAAACCACCAAACACACAAAGCAATGATAAAGGTCCGTCTTTCAAAAAAAGCATTCCATTCCAAAGGAAATAAAACATAGTATAACGACAATGTGATTGCAAAAAAATGTACAGAACCACCGAGTATTCCGCCAACATCAGTGAGTAAGGGTGCCATACCAAAGGAAAATTTAGCAAAACCGTAAACCACAGTTTTCGGTATCGAAGAACAAATCAAATCAACTACCAATGCATATATTGCAATGCCAATGGTTCCTTGATTCAATAATTTTCTCCCAGTACAAAATGAACAAATAGCAACAAGCACGGGAGCCAATAGAAAAAAAGAATGGCACTGAAAGATCCAAAACGCAAGACCTGTGGTCTCATCGGAGGCAAAACAAAGGGCAGCTGTGGCTGCATTTTGAACTCCAATTGTAAAATAAAAAACACTAAGGAGTCTGTGGAAACGATGATCACGTGTGATATTTTCAATAAAACAACTTATATTAGCTAAGGAAGCAAACAAAGGGACTAAAAAAAATACGCTCATGGAATAACGTTTAACCTTACTATTACTAATTAGGACTTAAGCTAAGTTTTTTTACCATTCAAATTTACGATTTAGGCAAAAAGAATGAATTAAAATACTACAATCGTTTGGCGAACTTAATTGAATCGGATACAACTTTGGATGAATTAAATTTTCAAAAACGCCAAGAGATCAATTTATAAGATTTGTTCATTTTAAATTCAAAGGTAAGTGTCTCCATACATTGGTAACAAAGACAGTCGGAATATTGTGTCGCCAAGTATTCTCTTTCTTCCAAGGAAAGAGTTACTTTATTACATTGGCAAAGACTAATAGAACCAACCTTACATTCAAAAATTCGCAAACAATGGGGGCAAATTTTTTCTTCATGTTTCCCATTACTTTGATCTTGATTTATATTTTTTAATCCGTTTGTATTAAAATCTTCCAAAAAAACTCCTTTCAAAACGGAATCTTAAACCTAAATGTTCCCACTTAAGTTTGAGATATTCCAGTATCTTTGTCCGGGAACCCTTTGAAAAATTGAGGAACGAATGATCGTTTACGGGCGATTCATTTGTGGGAAGATCCGACTTTTCCATCCAAAATTGATGAGGATAAGAATTCACGGTTGCACCGTCAGTTGAGGAGTTTCACCTCATTCCTCCCGGAATTACTATGATGATCAATGGAACTCACTGTATCTGTCAATCTACTGTTCCCAACTTTTTAGTTTTTTCAATTGTGATTTTAAAGTCACTAAGATTCACCGATAACCCTGTTTTCTTTCGATGGCAATAAAAACTCTGGAGGCATTTCATCTTTTAACCCAACACCTGACAATTTTCTTTGAATTGATTCCGTGATCAGATAGATAGTTTTTTTTACCGCACTTTCAAAGGCAAAACCCCCTGGCCTGATATTGGATATACAATTACGACTTTCATCGGTATTACCAACTTGCGGATGATAGGTGATGTATACTCCCAAACTATCAGCAGAAGATAAACCTGGTCGTTCTCCGATGATAACAATCGAAATTTTAGAATTCAATATCTCTCCGACTTCATCTCCAATAGCCACTCGACCCCATTTGGAGAGCACAAGTGGACCTACCCGAAAACCGGTTTTATTTATTTCTTCCATTAAAATTGTTAAAAATGGAATATAATTATTCTCAATTGCTTTTGCCGATAATCCGTCGACACCGATGATCGCTAAATCAAAATCACCACTTAAACTTTGTAGATTATTCACAGATTCAGTAGACAATCTTCTTCCTAAATCAGGTCTTAACAAATACTCTTCTTTCGAACTAACTAAACTCTCCACAAAAACTGCAGGAAGGTTTTTCCCTTTCCCTAAGGCCTTTAGATTTTCAAGTAAACTTGAAAAATCTGGATTGAGTAAAACAGCATCTCTCGCTCTTGCGTGGTCTAACCTAAACTTTAACATATCTTTGGTGGAAATCGAACCACCAGTACGATCTAAACCAATTCTTGCTTGACTATATTGTTTCCATTCCTCTAAAAAAGTCATTCGCTCTACTTTCCTAATAAATCTTCGATTAAACTCAAGTTTCGATTTTCTTTAGGTAAAAAACCTAATTTGTTCGAAAAGATTCCACGACTAAGTAACCAATCTTCAAATTCCGGTGCTGGTTTTAAACCTAATACTTGCCTGAGATACAATGCGTCGTGAAAAGAAGTACTTTGATAAGACAACATCACATCATCAGCTCCCGGAACTCCCATAATATAAGTGCAACCTGCAACACCTAACAAAGTTAACAAGTTATCCATATCATCTTGGTCAGCTTCCGCATGATTCGTGTAACAAACATCCACACCCATTGGAAGCCCCAGCAGTTTTCCACAAAAATGGTCTTCCAAACCAGCACGAATGATTTGTTTTCCATTGTATAAATATTCGGGCCCAATAAATCCTACAACGGTATTTACGAGAAGTGGTGAAAACTCTCTGGCAACAGCATAAGCTCTTACCTCTAACGTTTGTTGGTCGATACCATGGTGGGCACCTGCAGACAAGGCACTCCCTTGTCCTGTCTCAAAGTACATAACATTATCACCCACAGTCCCACGACCTAATGCAAGTGCCATTTGCCTTGCTTCTTTCAAAAGAGAAAGAGAAACACCAAAACTTTTATTTAAATCTTCTGTTCCACCAATGGACTGGAACACCAAATCTAAAGGAGCTCCTCTCCTCATCACTTCCATCGAAGTAGTCACATGAGATAAAATACAGGATTGTGTAGGAATAGAATACTTTTGAATGATATTGTCTAACATTTCCAATAAAGCAATATTAGTTGGTATGTTATCAGTGGCGGGGTTAATTCCAATGACAGCATCTCCACTCCCAAGAAGCAATCCATCTAGCAAACTAGCTGCGATCCCCTTGGGATCATCAGTCGGATGGTTTGGTTGTAATCTGACAGAAAGTCGACCAGGTAAACCTAATGTATTTCTAAACTTTGTGAAAACTTTAATTTTATTTCCGACTAAAATTAAATCCTGGTTGGACATCAATTTGGATACGGCAGCTGCCATCTCAGGAGTGATTCCCCATCGAATGGAATTGATGACCTCTGCATCCGTTGTTTCAGCTAACAAAAAGTCACGAAATCCACCCACTGTCAGGTGAGAAATCAGTGAAAAAACATCTTTGTCATGAGACTCAAGAATGAGTTTTGTCACCTCATCTTTGTTTGCCGGGATAAGCTCCACATTTAAAAATTCAGATAGATAAACATCAGCGAGAGCCATTTGTGCTGCGACTCTCTCTTCTTGACTTGTCGCCGATACTCCCGCGAGGACATCACCTGACCGATGGGGACTCGCTTTTGCTAACAAGTCTTTCAGTTCTGGAAAATTATAAGTTTTGGTGCCAAGGATTGTTCTGTAACCCATAAACAGATTATAACCAATTGAGAATCTTTCGGATAGAACTTTTCTATTTTGTCACCTAAGAACTCACTCATTTTTTAAGAAGAATGGCTTAATTAATTGCACTCTCATGCTGAAAAATCATAACTTCCCAATCTTGGAAGTTATTCCTTAAATAGTCGGCTCTTATCGCCAAAAGGATCAGAGGTTGTCACGGTAAATGTCATCTGGTTAGATAGATTGGGGTGATCAAATCATGATTCCATTTTCGTAAAATTGACACTCCCATCAAAAACGTGTATCAATATATACATATATACTAATTATCAAATCTACATCCGCTAAACCATTACTTCAATTGATTACCAAATATTTTATATTAGAAAAAATTGCCTTCACTTTGGGAATTCCTTGGTTAGAAAGTAAACAATCCATTCTTTCGCCAATGTTTCTTTTTTGCCATCGATCCTTTAAAAAAATTCGAGCAAACAAAAAATGGAAAACTAAACCCATCTTCTACCCTTCCAAACAAATATTCATTAAGGGCCGAACTTGTCCGGGGTTCGCGTCCGCTCCTTCCGTCTGCGACCAAGCCCTCCCGATCTTTAAGGCAAGGTAGGCATCGGTCCACCAACAAAACCTACCTTGTCTTTTTTATATAGAGAATCTGATTCAGATTTTTTTTTCGTTCTCATTGACAAACCAACGTTTTTCACTCCCCAACTGCATAAAATTAGACTAAATCTAAAAAATTGCTTGATTTCAGTCTCTAGACTTATTCTAAATTTATATTAAATCTAGAAAGTGAAGGATCATATGAGAACAAATAATATTTCTGCTATTGCCATTTTAGTGCTCTCTTTTAGCTCGTTATGGGCTGCAGACACGAATGAATCTGTAAGTTCGATGGAACGCCAAGGCAATTCCAACCAGTTTTGGTGGCCCGAACGACTCGATTTGGCACCTCTCCGCCAACATGCCGCGGAATCCAACCCAATGGGGAGACAATTCAACTATTCCAAGGAATTCAAAGACTTGGACATCAAAGCCATCAAAGAAGAGATCAAAACCTTGATGAAAACTTCTCAGGATTGGTGGCCTTCTGACTATGGCCATTACGGGCCCTTCTTCATTCGGATGGCTTGGCATAGTGCCGGAACATACCGAATCTCCGATGGCCGAGGTGGAGCCGGTGGTGGACAACAAAGATTTGAACCACTCAACAGCTGGCCTGATAATGCAAACCTAGACAAAGCTCGCCGTCTTCTTTGGCCGATCAAAAAGAAATATGGAAAAAAAATCTCTTGGGCAGACCTAATGGTTCTAACTGGAAACGTTGCTCTCGAATCTATGGGATTTAAAACCTATGGTTTCGCAGGCGGAAGGACCGATGATTGGGAAGCTGACCTTGTATATTGGGGACCTGAAAAAAAATGGTTGGCCGACGAACGGTACGAAGGTGATAGAAAACTAAAAAACCCACTTGGTGCCGTACAAATGGGACTCATATATGTAAATCCAGAAGGTCCCAACGGAAATCCAGACCCACTAGCAGCTGCTAAAGACATTCGCGACACTTTTGGTCGTATGGCTATGAATGATGAAGAAACCGTAGCGCTGATTGCGGGTGGCCATACTTTTGGGAAGGCTCATGGAAAAGCAGATCCTTCTAAACACGTTGGAAAAGAACCAGCAGCGGCAGGAATCGAAGAACAAGGGTTTGGTTGGAAAAATAGCTACAAAAAAGGAAATGCCGAAGATACCATTACAAGTGGACTCGAAGGTGCATGGACCTCTAACCCAACAAAGTGGACAACTCAATACCTAAACAATTTGTTTGGTTTTGAATGGGTTCAAACAAAAAGTCCAGCAGGTGCCATCCAATGGATACCAAAAGATGGAGCAGCTGCCAATATGGTTCCCGATGCACATGATAAAACATTACGACATGCTCCGATCATGTTTACCACAGATTTAGCATTAAAGTTTGATCCAAGTTATAAAGTAATCGCTAAAAAATTCCAAGAGAATCCTAAGGAATTTGAACTTGCGTTTGCGAAGGCTTGGTTTAAACTTACGCACCGAGACATGGGACCACTTTCCCGATATATCTCTAAAGATTTACCGAACGAACCGCTCATTTGGCAAGATCCACTTCCTGCCGTTGATCATAAGTTAGTTGGTCCTAAAGAAATCGAAAGTCTAAAAGGAAAAATTCTAATCTCAGGAATCACAATCCCTGAGTTAGTTAGAACCGCTTGGGCTTCTGCTGCCAGTTTCCGAAATACCGATATGCGAGGTGGAGCCAATGGCGCAAGAATCCGTTTGGCACCTCAAAAAAATTGGCAAGTAAATGATCCTGAAGAACTTTCAAAAACATTAAAAAAATTGGAACAAATCAAAACCGATTTTAATGAATCAGGAAATAAAATCTCTTTTGCCGACCTGATTGTGTTAGCCGGAAATACCGGTATAGAAGCAGCAGCAAAAAAAGCAGGAGTGGATGTGAAAGTCCCTTTTACTCCAGGCAGAACAGATGCAACGATTGAACAAACAGATGTGTATTCATTTTCTGTTCTAGAACCAAAGGCAGATGCATTTCGTAACTACTACGGTGTTGGTAATTCTTTATCACCAACAGAAATGTTAGTGGATCGTTCCAATATGTTATCCCTTACCATTCCTGAAATGACAGTGCTAATCGGTGGAATGCGATCTCTAGATGCAAATTCTGGAAAATCAAAACACGGAATTTTGACCACTCGGCCAGGAGTTCTTACTAATGACTTCTTTGTCAACTTACTTGATATGTCCACAAAATGGCAAAAATCAGAGCAAACTGAAGGAGTATATGAGGGAATTGATCGCAAAACAGGTGCTAAAAAGTGGACTGCCACATCAGTAGATCTAATCCTTGGTTCTCATTCGGAACTCCGCGCTGTAGCTGAAGTGTACGCTTCAGATGACGGAAAAGACAAGTTTGTAAAAGACTTTGTTTCTGCCTGGAACAAAGTGATGATGTTGGATCGATTTGACGTAAAAAAGTAAAATGAATCAAAATTCAAGAAAACATTTTTTAACAACTTCGTTGTCTTGGATGACCTCCCTCTTTATTTTAGAGGGAGGATTGGGTTTGATGAAAAATTTGATGGCAGAAAAAAAACATTCTGCCCCTTTACCTGATGATGCAAATCCTGTTTTAGAATCCGACCCTACTGCCAAAGCACTTGGGTTTCACCATGATGCAAAACAAACTGATTTCATACTGTATCCAGAAAGAAAAGAACTCACAACAAAAAATCAATTTTGTAAACACTGTGCTCAATTTACAAAGATAAATGAAAACTGGGGAAAATGTAATATCATTACCTCTGGAGTTGTATCTTCCAACGGTTGGTGTTCTGCCTGGTCATTTAAATCATAAATTAAGTTTGGAAATAGTTTTTATTTCCAAACACAGTTTGTCAGATCCACTCTTTCAAATACCCAAGGTTTGTGGGCATATTTTGCATTTTTGTCTTCGATCAAATCAAAAGATTTTGTTTCCGAAGGAATACTTGGAAAATGTAAAGTAAACGGAGTATTTTTCATCTGAGTTCGTTTGGGACAAAGATCCACTCCTTCGGATTTCAAAAATGGATAGGATGTTCCTATGTCATCGCGAAACAACATCCCTTCTTTTAATACACAAACTTTTTTTGATTCCGTAGTGTACAATTCTAATTTGGTTTCTGTTTCAGAAACACAGACTTTATTTAGGACAACAACTCCTAAAAATTCGGAATGCAGGTCGCAACACTGCGGAGTCGGACTCCAATTACGTTTGGTAGGATTGGTTTGCACTTTCTCTTCCAGCAATTCATTTTTCATCTGTTTTGTGGAACAAAAACTAAACAAACCAAAAATACAAATGATAATCAGAATATTCGAATTTATAAATTTAATCATGACACAAATACTTTTTCCTTAATTTTCCAAAGAAATGAATGGAAATCACCTTTACCCTAAGAAAACTAAATGCGGCATCAATCCCTTTTTTTAAAATTTACCTTAGTAGTTTGTAGTTTATTCTTCCGGTTATGATGGATCTGTCCGCTCAGGATTTTCTACCAATTTTAATGATCCTAGTTCGAATGCCACCTGCACTAATGATTATACAACCTACGATCACTCCACAGGAATTCATAAATTCGGGTAATGGTTATGCGGGTCAAAAAACTTGGCGCCTTTCTACCATGAAAAAATTGTTAACAACTAACGATGCTTATCTCAATAATCTTTTTTTCAAACTAAGGATTGGTTCCTGAAGTCACTATAGCAATAGGCAGTATGTTCGTTGCCACATCTACGATTTTTGTCAAACTTCCATTTGACTGATTGATTTGAAAAATGTCCACCGTATTTGCATTAAAGTTTGTCACATATAAGAACTTTCCCGAAGAATCAATGTTAATCCCTGTTGGACCATCTCCCGTTGTCATTTGGCTCATAGCAGCAGGAAACAAACTCCCCGTACTTGGATCAATTCCATAGATAGAAACAAAATCGGAACCTTGGTTCGTCATATACAAAAATTTTCCTGAAGGATCAGCCACAACCGACCTAGAATTTAATCCCATGGGTACAGTGGCAGGAAAAAAAGAACTCAAAAAACCACTGTTAGAATCTATTTGATAGGTAGAAATATTATTATCTGAATCGTTCACGATATATAAATTTTTTCCATTCGATAGAATTTCTAAATTTCTCGGGAATGCGCCCGTTCCTATCGTTTGGATTACATTTGGCGATGGAATTCCTGTAGCCGGATCAATCCAATAGGAATCCATCAACTTACTATTATAATTTGGGACATAGAGATAGTTTCCAAAAGGATCAACGGCAATACTAGAGGCGCCGGTGCTAGCAGGAATTGTACTAATCAATGTTAAATTTCCAGTCGCCTGATTGACCAAAAAAGTAGCAATGTTCAAATTATTACGAATGTATACGATATCTTTATACGGATGATAAGTCATCGCTAAAGGTGACACTCCTCCACTTGGTACTGTTCCAACTACGCTTAAATTACCATTAGTTTGGTTAATGGAAAACTGGCTAAGATCATTCGAACTCCGGTTAGCCACAGTTAAATATTTCTGGCTTGGGCTGATACCTAAGGATTCAGGACCACCCCCCACAGCTATGGTTCCATTTCCAGTTAATACGCCATTATTTGCATTGATAAAAAATAAATTAACTAAGCTTGAAGTTGTATTCAACAAATAAGCAAATTTAGGAGTGAATAATGATTTAATAATCAAAGGAATTGTAATTTGTTTATTTTGATTCCCAGCAGTTATAAAATATTTTGTAGCGTTTACACCAACTAAAGGAGTTCCCGAAATTACACAAGTTGTAGGATTGAATACTAGTCCAGTAGGTAAGCTCGGCGAAATTTTACAAAATTCAATGGGTTCGGATGCAAACGGAACCATTGGAACAATCGTTTCATTTTGTCTAATCACAAAATAATCGGACTCATAACGAAACCGAAAAGGATTTAAACCGGCAAAGGAAGCACAAAGATATTTCCCATCATCAGAACCAAATTCTAACAATGCGGAAATTAAAAAACTCTCACTTTTTGGATCACAAGTTCCATTTAATTTGGCTGGACTACAATTAAGATAAAACAAAAAAAAATAAAAACATAAAAACAAAGACAAAATCTTGAATTGATTCTTCACTATAGAAAACCTTATAGTGTATTCTAATTCAAGAGATGGAGTTCGTCGTCCTGGGACGGGAATCCGGAGTCAGAACCTATTTTTCGAATCTAACTTTCACGCTATGGCCAAAATTTATTTTATGAATTTCCCGTAGCTCAATCAGCCACATACGAATTTTAATTGTGGTTCTAATCGTAGCATCTTGCCAAACAAAACCAACTGACGAGAGTTTACCGAGAGTGATAGATGGCAAAATGAACCTAAGTAAGCTGAACGAAATTACGATGTTTTAGAAATTTCAATACACAATTCAAATCTTTGAATGGATCCATTGCTTGGATCTTTTTTTCCAATGACTTCTTTAATTTCTGAGAGAAAGAATACTACTTCCCAAATTGATCAAATAATAATGTTCAATGCATATCAGTCTTAAACTAAACTTTTTATTTCGCATTAATTCTCATCCTGATTCCCGACCCAGGACGACAAATATACAGGTTTGTATTAGAATGGGGTCCAAATGTTAGTTTTAAGGAGTATATCATTGTGAATTTGAAAATAATTTCATTTTTTCTTTCATCATTACTTATATTTTATTGTGGCTCTTTTCCTGTCGGTCAAAAACGTTTTAACGAAATGATAACAGAAAAAGTAAAGGCAAGAGCGGCCTTTGATTTTGATTGTCCAGTTGAAAATGTAAAAATTAGTATAATAGACGCTAAAAATTTTGGAGCCAATGGTTGCAAACAACGTGCAACATTTACCGTATATCCTGCAGACTGTGCTCCGACAACCGTGAATGAGTATGGAGTTGAAAAGTATTGTCAAATTGTAAGAAATTAGAAAATCTACGCTTTGTTTATATGACAAAATCCCAATGTAATTTAGATTACATTGGGATTTTTATAATGACAGAAAAGAATTTTGTCAACCGAGAACATTCACAATGTTTTGCAATTGGCCTCTAGTTTCTTTGACAAAAAACGAATCAGTTCGATTTAAGATTTTCCATTAGAATTTTGTTTAACTTTTTAATGCGATTTTGAAAATAACTTTTATCTTCCAGTGAACAAGAAAAAAGATAACTACCATAAACGGATACAATCACGTTTTCAGAAATATTCCATGCTTTACTATTCGGATACCCCTCTTTCGAAATTACTTTTGACAATTTTAAGGTAAGATCTTTGTAAAAAAGATTTAATTTGTCCATATAGTAGACTCTCTGATGGCTTAATGCCAAACTACTCATAAAATGAATATAAGATAAAAGAAGAGTATCATACACAAAAGTGTTAAGAAACTCTTCGATCCCTTTTTTACCCTTAAGTTTATTTTCAGTTAATAACAACAATTTTTCATTCAGAAACCGCTCCGCATGTAAAATTATAAAATCTACCATATCCGATTTTCCACTGGGGAAAAAATAATAAATACTCCCTTTCCCTAAACCTGTGACTTCTCCAACCATTTTAATGGATACACCATCAACTCCATAATTACAAAACAACTCGAGTAATTTAGGGATTAAATCAACCTTCTCCGTAACCGTCTTTGCCATGTTTACCAAATGGTACACTGTTTACTAATCAGTAAATACTATTTCAACATTTCGATTTTTTTTCATTGCGAACTTCATCCACCTTCAAATTCTAATTTTCAAATGAAAGAAAATTTGGCTAATTCTTTCCATCCAGATCCAAAGTGGAAATGGATGGAGTTTTTTTTAGGATTTAAAAAAGCAATCAACCTCTATAGTCCTTTCTGGGGATCCGGAATAAAAGTATTACAATATAACAAAGAAAAACAACAAATCAATGTTCAATTAAAAATGAATTTCTTTAATAAAGGTTACATGGGAACACATTTCGGCGGATCTCTTTATTCCATGTGTGATCCATTTTATGTTTATTTATTAATGAAAAACTTAGGAAGTAATTATATGGTTTGGGACAAACGTGCGGAGATTGAATACATAAATAAAAACAACAATTCAGTTTTTGCAAAATTTGAAGTATCGGAAAATGATATAGAGAACATAAAATCCCGGTTATCGAAACAAAAAAAAATCGATTATACATTCACGATTAACGTAACAGATTCCAAAGAAAACACGATCGCTTTAGTTAAAAAAATAATATATATAAGAAAGCTGACACCAAAACAAAAAAACAGAATATGAAAGTATTAATTTTAGAAGACGAACCTATACACGCAAAATACTTAGCAAAACTATTAAATTCAATTTTAGAATTGCCGATTGCTGAAATTATACACGCAACTTCCCTGGAAATGGCATATAGTTATTATAGGCAATCTACTATTGATTTATTTTTTTTAGATCTTAATATATTTGGGTCTGATGGTTTTCATTTTTTAGACAAATTCCCTAATGAAACAATGAAAACCATTGTTGTTTCCGCAAATACTGACATTGCCATTCGTGCTTTTGAGTATGGAGTCCTAGACTTTCTCGAAAAACCAGTCTCCGAAGAAAGGTTACGATTGGCCTTAGAAAGATATTTCCTTCGAACAAAGACCAATCAAAAAGAAACGAGCAACCAAAACTATGTAAAATCACGTTTATTACAAGTGGATATTGATAAACTCGAGAGTCGTTTGTCTGAGCTTATGGAAATTAAAAAAGTCTATCAAAACGAGGATTTATCTCTTGAAACATTGGCCGAAGAACTAGAGTTACACCCAAGACAACTATCAGAATTTTTGAATGGAATCAAACTAACTAGTTTTAATTCATTTTTACACAGTTACCGAATCAAAGAAGCAAAAGAACTTTTGATCAAATATCCAGACAGGAAAGTCAGTGATATAGGTTTTGAAGTTGGCTACAAGTCCCTTTCTAGTTTTTATGACGCATTCAAAAAGGAACAAAAAATCACCACATCAGAATTTAGACAAAAAACATTAACTACCTAAAAAATGCAATACCTATGCTCCTGACTCCCGTCCCAGGACGACAGAAAAATCAAAATGCATTAGAATAGTAAAGATTATTAATTTAGCAAGGCCACTTAGTTTAGGAGAACTTTTGATGTTAATAGAAAAAAAAATATTTGGCAGTTCGTTTCACACAAAAATAATAAAATCGAAAAAGAGATTATTCGAAATAACGATTTTATCTCTCTGTCTATTGATTACTCTGTCGTTAATTAGCTGCACAAAAGAAGATAAAAAAGCAGACCAAACAAATACTATTGGTTTATTGGGTTTGCCTACAGAAAACCAACTATCTTCAAATTCAGAGGGTAACAATTCAGGAGGAGTATTGCCCCCCATCCCACCGGTGGTAGGCCAACCTGCTCCTCCAGGGCAACCGCTAAACGCTCCCATCTTAAACAATCCCCATACTCACTTAGAAGATACACCTGTAACAGAAGATGCAAGCGGATTTTATGGAAAAATTTCCATCGATCAAATCAGCTTCCAACAACCCGTACATAACCAAACAACGATTACTGCCTATATTGGAAAACGAAATATGAAATTGGAACCGGACGGGACGGTAATCAATGCAGCCAACTTCAAAACATTAGTGCCAATCAATCCAAATGGTGGAGCCTTTTGGTTTAATTTTAAATTTCCTGCGGACCAAAAACAAAAACTAATCCTTGTGGCAAGAAATGAATTTGGAATTTCATCCAAAGAGATTGATTTCTCTCACAATAGAAACTGCATTGGTGCGCCTCTTGTTCCAATCGTTATTGGCAATTGTGACCCACATTGTTTTGAAATTTCCAACAACGCTGGACAGTTGGAGTTTAAATCGAAACTCAAACATGAGGAAATTACTTATCTTGAATTTGAAATCTATGGAATGAGTCCAAAAACAGGAGGACCCCTTTTAGTTCCGAATGCCTTCAGTTATATATGGGATGATCCAGCACATCCTCCTTTACAACCTGGTGTCACCACTATTGCAACTTCTTTAAACCAAGAAGGTAAAGATAATATTTGTCTTGAAATACAAAGCAATATTATGATGGAGGATGGAAACGGAACCTTTAGCGCTGATTTCTTCCATAGTAGAGTTAGGTTGGAATAAAACTCCAAAATAAGCATTCAACACAAAGGAAAATTTTCATCTAGTAAAACAAATACCCTCCTTTAAAAGGAAACAAGGGGGGGTTGCAATTCAAAAAAGGCCTTCACTAATATCGATTTTTTCTTTCCGATAAGAATCCTCTATCTTTTTCAGTAATTTACAAAACAACTTACCTTAATCCAAAGACTAAAGAATCATTACCTACAATGAATTAGGGATTCGTTCCTGCAGTGACTATCGCCAAAGGTAAGGTGCTTGTGCCAACATTTCCATTAGGTGACAAACTTCCATCAGTAAGATTGATCTTAAACATATCGACTGTACTTGCATTGATATTCGTTACATACAAAAATTTTCCAGATGAATCAGTAGAAATTCCTGTTGGAGCATCACCTTGACTAAGCATATACGTTGTTCCTTGAGACAGACTTCCATTGGTCGGATCAACTCTGTAAATAGAGACCGAATCAGAACCTTGTTGAGTCATATAGACAAATCTGCCAGTAGGATCAGCAGAAATCGACCTTGCATTGACACCTAAGGGAATCGTTGCAAATCCTAAAGTTTCTAACATTCCATTGTCCGGATTGATTCGGTAAGATGAAATATTATTATCTGCATCATTAACCAGGTAAAGATTTTTGCCATTTGCCAATATCTCCAAGTTTCTTGGGAAGGCTCCAGTTCCAATCGATTGTATTACGGTAGGATTAGGTAAACCCGTTGTTGGATCTATATGGTAGACATCCATACTCCTTCCGCCATAATTAAGAACATATAAATAATTTCCCAAAGGATCTATCATTAAGCTAGATGCGCCTGTGTTTACTGCCATCGTATATACTGATGATAAAGTTCCCGTTGTTTGGTTTACAACAAAAGTATTTACATTTTCAAAATTCCGAATATAAACCATGTCCTTATAAGGATGGTATACTAAACTTGATGGAGAATTTCCGCCGCTAGCGACATTTCCTAAGCTCGTTAAATCTCCATTTGTTTGGTTTATTGAAAATTGGGTAATATTATTGGAATTTCTATTTGGTACAGTTAAATATTTTTGGCTGGGACTAACAGCCAAAGATTCTGGTCCCCCGCCAGCAGCCACAAACCCAGAAGCATTTAACACTCCTGAACTTGAATTGACTGAATAGGAATTCACTAGTCCCGAATTTGTATTTACTACATAAGCAAATTTAGGGGTATATAAAGACTTTATAATCAATGGAATTGTAGTTTGTTTATTACTACTACTTGCAGTGATCAAATATTTTATTGAACTCGTTCCGACAGTAGGAGTTCCTGAAATCGCACAATTGGATTCATTTAAGGTCAATCCAGCAGGCAAACTCGGCAAAGATTGGCATTTCTCAATCGGCTCTGATGCAAAAGGGATGATGGGACCTGTAGGTTCATTTTGTCGAACCACAAGATAATCCGTACCATAATTCAAACGAAAAGGATTCAAACCACCAAAAACAGAGCACAAAAATTTTCCATCCGTTGAACCAAACTCCAATAAGGCGGATATCAAAAAGTTGGCACTCTCAGGGTCACATGTTGAATTCAATTTAGCCGGACTACATTGAAGATTTAGAAAAAGTAAGTAAAAACTTAAGAACAAACGCAGAATATTGAATTGATTCTTCACTACAGAAAACCTTACTATGGATTCTAATCGAAGATTTAAAATCTGTCGTCCGGGGACTGGAATCCGGATTACGGATCAAAATTATAAATATAATTTGAAAGTTATGAAAAACAAATTACCTACTTCATGGATTTCCCCAAGCATCTTTAACTGCACAATATCTCTATTTATACTTTTTACATTGATTTCATGTAACTCAACTCCAGCTGACGAAAGTTTACCGATGGTGATCGAGGGAAAAATGGATCTCCACGGAATCCATTTGCAAAAACAAATGATAATCAAGTTAGATGGAGACTGGGATTTTTATTATGAAAGGTTACTTCGTTCAGAGGATTTTCGAAAACCAGACCCGTTTTTAAAAAAAGATATAATAACTTTACCGGGATTTTGGAACAAAATCCAAAGAGAAGGGAAAACGTATTCAGCGCATAACTATGCAACGTTTAGAATGCAACTGACATTACCTAAATCTTTAAAAAATTCTCAAATATCATTATATATACCTCATGCATTTTCTACCTACCGTATGTTCATAAACGGCAATCTAATTTCTGAGAATGGAACAGTGGGTATATCGGCGAAAGAAACAAAAGAATATTGGCTTCCCAAACTCGCATTTTTCACTCCAAATTCAGAGGATTTAGAAATCATCATTCATGTGGCAAATTACAAAGCAAGTAATGCAGGATTCAGACAAAGTATTGAACTTGGTTTAGAAGAAACAATGATACAAATAAAACAAATACGGTTGGCATTAGATATTTTTCTAATTGCGAGTTTGTTTGTGATTTCCCTCTACCATTTCACACTTTTTTTACTTCGCAAAAATGACCTAAGTTTACTTTATTTTTCAATGTATTCTTTTGTAAGCCTAGTTTACAAACTCACTTGCGGAGAATTCTTTTTAGTTATTTTTTTTCCAGAACTTGAATGGGCATGGCTTATTAAAATTTTCTTTCTTTCAATATACTCAACTTTCCCTCTTCTTCTTTGTTTTATTGATAAAGTTTTTCCGGATGAATCAAATAAAAGAATCAATTATACTTTCTATTTTCTTTTTTCAATAATTTCTCTTTTTGTTTTAGATCCGAATTCAAATTTTATAGAAGAAACCTTAATCCCGGCAGAAATCATAATGTTACTTTATTGTTTCTATGTTTTTTATATTTTAATCGCAGCAGTGAAACATAAAAGAGAAAGTTCTACCGGATTTTTACTCGGATTTCTTTTTCTATTTTTCACAGTCGTGAATGACATGTTATTTGAAAAAAATATTATCAAAACAGAAGTTTATGGACCACTGGGGACTTTTGTTTTATTTTTCTCTCAATCTTTTTTGTTATCAAAAAAAAATTCAAAACTTTATACAACAGTCGAAAAACAAAAACAAGAACTAGAACAAACTGTTACATTAAAAGAAAATATCTATAGGTCCAATATACTTTCCAAACGAATGGAATTGGAATTGTATAAAAAAACAATTCAACCTCACTTCCTGATGAACTCACTTTCTGCAATTCGTTATTGGGTTTCTGAAAGTCCAGAAAAATCCGCACAAATATTAGATTCTCTAGTAGGTGAACTTCGTATCATCTTAAAAGTTGCTTCAAAACAATTAATTCCTATCAAAGACGAAATTGATTTATGCAAATACCATATTGAAGTCATGAAAATGAGAATGGAAAAAGACTATAGATTCCGAACTTTTGGAATCAATTTTTCAGAGGAAATTCCACCTCTAATCTTTCACACACTCATAGAAAATGCCTTTACCCACGAAGATTCTGTAAAAGCAAAATTAAGTTTTTTGATTCTCAAAAAAAATATCAAAAAAGAAGAGAATTTAATTTCGGTCTATTGTTTTATTGTGTATAACCATTGTAAGACAAAGGAACCTATTACTTCAAAGAATGGATCGGGAACAGGGTTGGAATATGTAAGACTCCGATTGGAAGAATCCTATTCGGGGAAGTGGTCGTTACAACACGGGAAATCTAAAAAAGGATATCGAGTTCTCATCAAAATTCAGACAAATTAAAATGAAAATATTGATATTAGAAGACGAACCAGTCCATGCAAAATTTTTAACCAAACTATTACTCACAATTTTAGAACCTTCTGGTTTGGAAATTAAACATGTAACCTCCATTGATGAAGCTGATACAGAATTAAAACAATCGCCAATCAATATCCTTTTTTTAGATCTCAATATCTTTGGATTTGATGGTTTTGAAATTTTAGAGAGGATTCCTACAATCTTCACGAGCACCATTGTTGTTTCCGCCAACACTAACAACGCAATTCGAGCATTCGAATTTGGTGTCATCGATTTCATACCAAAACCTATTTCGGAAGACCGATTGCGTTTGGCATTAGATAGACATTCCCTTTTTGCAAGCACATACCAAAGAGGAGGAGACCAAAAAAATATTACTAAGTCCCGTCTGCAGCGAGTTGATCTTGAAAACCTACAAAATCGATTAAGCCATCTTATGGATGTTAAAAAAGTTTATTTAAACGAAGACCTTTCTCTTGAACTTTTAGCGGAAGAACTTGATTTACACCCAAGACAACTCTCCGAATTTCTAAATGGAAAAAAACAGACAAGCTTTCATTCATTTTTACACGGATATAGAATCAAAGAAGCAAAAGAACTTCTCATTAAATTTCCTGAAAAAAATATCAGTGAAATAGGATTTGAAGTAGGTTATAAATCTCTTTCTTCTTTTTACGAAGCTTTCAAAAAAGAACACAAGATCACTGCTTCCGAATTTAGACAACAACAACTCTCTACTGATTCATCAGTCGACCCTATTTGTATTTCTAACAGTTAATTCATTTGAATCAAAAATCCAAATCATTCGTACATTATCGTAGTGTATGGAAAGATAGAACGACATCCTTGGAAAACTTTCATTTGTCCTTATATTCTAAATTATCATGGCAACCGAAAAAAAGTATCTGCAAATTCAAACTTAGATACGACATAGTATAGTTTCAATCTTTGCTCTATATTGATGAACTTTTTTTCATACATCGATAGGTATTTATTTGTATTTATTCTTAATTATGTTATGAATAAAAACTGCTCCCAACCAATTCAAAGTTTGGGTCAGTAGGAAAAATGGCAGGAATGTCTACAGAAATCACAATTAAAGAATTTACATATGCCTTGTTTTCTTCACTTCCTGATGGGAACTATGTTCTTCTTTCGGAAAGTGGTCAAATTTTGGAAGCAATTCCCTCCAAAACAAATCGATGGGGAATCAATAAAGAAAGTATCGGAAAATCATTTCGAAATCTTTTGCCTGAGTCATTAGCAACACTCGAAGAAACATTTTCACAAGTAGTCTCATCAGGAAATTCGTTTGAGAAACGTTATCCCTTTCCAAAATTCCAACTGATCATAAAACTTGCCCCTTGTGCAATACCCTCTCAGCCTGAAAAATTTATTTTATTTTCTGCCTTAGAAATGGATGAAGAAACGGACGGAGATTTATCTGAAGTAGAAAGGTCTGTCGTTCAATATGAAGAAAACCTACATAAAGAAATTATAAAAATCTTTAATTGGAGGCATGAAATTGAAGGTAAAGGTAATCACAGAGATTGGATGGAAAAAGCGCTTCCAAACTTGAATACATCTTTAATGCAAGGATCAGGACTAGGAGCTTTAGTTACTACAGTTGGTTCCCTTCTTAGGAAAGCAAAAAAAGATGGGAACCATCACATTATCCCCTCCACCATTTATGAATTATTAGAAGAGAATTTTAGTAGTACAAAAAAACTGGTTCAAACATTAGCAGAAGCACAAATTGTTTTTGAAGGGAGTGCTACAAAAACAGAAACCACTTCACTAAAAGATTTTCGAAACATGATTCAGGAAGAAGTAAACTATCTTTCTGATATGGCCTCAATTAAAAACCAAAAGTTTCATATTTCGAATTTACAGTCAGGTGCAGAAAGTAAGTTTCAATGTCATTTTAAACTTTTACAAACTGCGATTAGAGAACTTCTCATCAATGCAATGAAATATGGCCCTGAAAGTTCAAGTATATACATTCTTTTTATGAAAGCCGGAGAAAAACTTTCACTTAAAATTTTAAATGCACCTATGGATCCTTCAATTCAACAAATTGATTTTAAAAAATCAGAAGAAATCATTTTGTTTCAACCCTTCTATCGTGTAAATAAATATGTAGATGAACGTTTTTCAAAAGAAGAATTTGGATTGGGACTTGGATTACCGATTGTAAAAAAAATATTAGAAGATATGAATGCAAAAATATACTTCAATCTTCTGGATTCCAATATATACAATGATCAATCATCTGAAGTTTCGGTTACGTTAGAGTTTGATATAGTCTCATAAATTGAAATCAATCAGTTTTATTATTTACATACTTATAAATTTACGATTCTTCGCTAATACAAAGGTAAGAAAATGAATAACCTCGAAATGGAACCTCTTTCCGATGAAAACGACGACTATGATGATGAAGATACTTTAGATGGACGTTACCTTATCTTTTCCCTTGCTGATCGAAGTTATGGAATCGAAATCAAATTCATCACAGAAATTGTTGGTATGCAAACCATTACCGAAATTCCAGATATGCCAACCTTTATCAAGGGAGTCATCAACCTACGTGGGAAAGTAATTGCACTCATCGATGTCCGTGATCGATTTCGTATGCAATCCATAGGATACAACGATAAAACCTGCGTGATCATTCTTAGTGTAAACCAACAACTCATTGGACTGATTGTGGATACTGTCAAAGAAGTAATCAAAATACCGCCCAATAATATGGAAGATGCTCCAAAGTTTGGCGAACACCAAGGCAATCAGTTTATTAAATCCATAGCAAAAGTTAGTGATGATGTAAAAGTATTATTAAACATTGAAAAGCTACTTAAAGACGAAGACAAACTTGCATTAGATGCCGCCATTAGTAACCAATCTTAAAAAAAGGAACAAAATATGTTAAATTTAAAAGCTATGACAGTCAAAGGAAAATTGATCCTCGGATTCAGTTTGCTAATATTATTCATTGGTATTGGAACAGGTTCCGGTATTTACGGTGTAAATATTTTCAATAACAAAGTTACCGATATAGTATTAATCTATTCACCCAAAGTCCAACTTTCAGAAAAAATTAGGGCAAAGTTTCTATGGATCACAAGGGCAGAAAAAAACTTAATACTAGATCAAACAGTAGAATTGATGAACAAAAGATTAAGCGATAAGGCTCGTTATACTGAAGAATTAATGAGTTATATAGCAGAATTAGAAAAACTGAGCAATCAAAATGACAAAAAAAAATTACAAGAACTTAAGGCTGCGTTTAAAGAATACTCTGATGCATTTGAATTAGTTAAAGTGGTTGCTCTAAAAAATCTAACACAACAAGCTCAAGATATTTCAAATGGGAAAGGTCGGCCAGCTGCCGATAAATTTGATAAAATTGCTGATGAAATTGCAGAAACGGTAACGGATGAAATAAATGAAGCAAATCGACTAACTGACGAATATTATAAAAGTATTTTTATATTTATGGCTACGCTTTTCGTTGTATCTGCAGTCGTTTCGATACTAATAGCAGCTTGGATTATCGTTAGCATCACCAAGGCACTAAACTCAGCTGTGGAAATTGCAACCACAGTGTCTACCGCAGCTGAACAAGTTTCGGCAACCGCTTATTCACTTAGCCAAGGAGCGAGCGAACAGGCAGCATCCATTGAAGAATCAACTGCCTCTATAGAAGAAATGTCATCTTCTGTAACTCAAAACTCACAAGCAGCTATAGAAACAAATGAAATTGCATCTAATTCAGCGAAGGAAACAACCAAGGGGAGAGAATCCGTTTTCAAAACTTTGGATGCAATGAAAAACATTTCATCTAAAATCAAAATTATTGAAGAAATTGCCTATCAGACCAACTTACTCGCGCTAAATGCAGCAATTGAAGCAGCACGGGCAGGAAAACATGGAAAAGGTTTTGCCGTTGTGGCAGATGAAGTACGAAAACTGGCAGAGAGAAGCCAAGTGGCCGCACAAGAAATCAACCAATTGTCATTTAACAGTGTATCTCTTGCCGAAGAAGCGGGAAAAGTCATCGAAGAAATTGTTCCAAGCATTGGTAAAACTGCAGAACTAGTCTCCTCAATTGCAGATGCGTCGAGAGAACAATCTGCAGGCATCAATCAAATTTCCTTGGCAATGACTCAGATGGACCAGACAACACAAATTGCTGCCTCATCTTCAGAAGAATTAGCTGCTACATCAAATGAACTAAAAGAACAATCTGGTCACCTAATGGAAATCATGGGAACACTTGTAAAAATAGATAAAGATAAAATTGCTTTATCGAAACAAAGGAAAAATATTACGAACAAACCTGGTGATCTTAAAAACATCGCTGCAGAATTTGGGAAAAACAATAAAACCTCAAATGGTTTTGGTTCGGGGAATGAACATATCTCTCTGACTGAAAAATTTTGAGATAAGTCATGGGAAGAGAACAACTCTTACTCGATTTCATCCCTGAAGGTTTTGAACTCATAGAAGTTTGCGAATCAGCAATCCTTTCTATAGAAGAAATCAATGACCAATCAGGGGAGTATGACGAAGACCTGATCAACAATTTGTTCCGGGCAGTTCATACCTTCAAAGGCTCAACTGGCTTACTAAAGTTAGAAAGTTTGGTTAAAATTTCTCACGAAGCAGAAACCTTAATGGATATTTTGCGCAAAGAAAAAAAACTACCGAGTGACGATATTTGCCAAGTACTCATCAATACTTGTGATCAGTTGAGAAGGCTTTTACATAAAGTAGATGAAACAAAATCGAATCCTGAATTAGATGATGAATCAGAAGCAATCATTGAAGTTTTAAGACGAGAAATCAAACAATTAGATTCAGAAACTCTGGAAGCAGAAATCGTTAACCCGCCGTTAAAGAAAAAAAGTTTTGAAATATTTGGTGAAGTTGAACCAAAAACAGAATCACAGGTGACCCAGAAAAAACCTGCATTTGAAATTTTCGGTGACTCCTCAGATCAGCATCTAAACGAATCAAAAATTACTAAAGATAGTATTATTGCAGAGCCTAAAATTTCAGAAAAGAAAAACACTGAGATTCTAAAAACAGAAAAAACTCAATTAGATAAAGAGCCAGCTGGCACGACTACAGCAATTCAGAAAAAAGAAATAAAAGTAGCAAATGAAAAATTAGATGCACTGATGGATTTAGTAGGAGAGTTAGTAATTGCTGAATCAAACGTAACACAACACCCTCTACTCAAATCCCTTAAGAATGAAGATTTCAATTCTTCCATCAATCGACTCCATAAAATCGTATTAGATTTACAAGAAGTTGCTTTATCAACCAGAATGATTCCCATCAGTGGCGTTTTTCAAAAAATGTCACGGCTCGTGCGAGACTTACAGAAAAAAGCCAACAAAAAAGTTGCATTGTACATTAGGGGAGAGGAAACGGAAATCGATAAATCGATTGTTGATTTAATTGCAGACCCTATCATCCATATTCTAAGAAATTCCATTGACCATGGAATCGAAACAACAGACGAACGTATGTTATCTGGCAAACCAGAAGTTGGAACAATTCAACTAAGTGCAAGACAATCCGTCAACGAGGTATGGGTAATGATTCGTGACGATGGTCGCGGTCTCAACCGTGAAAAAATTATACAAAAATCATTAGAAAGAGGAATTCTCAGCGGCGACATCGATCATCTCTCAGACCAAGAAGTTTACAATCTGATTTTTGTTCCCGGATTATCTACTGCAGATGCAGTGACAGATATTTCTGGTCGCGGAGTTGGCATGGACATCGTTCGACAAAATATTGAAAAGATGGGTGGTAAAATCGAAATCCATAGCCGACAACAAAAAGGAACTAGCTTTATCTTACGAATTCCACTTTCTCTTGGAATTATGGAAGGAACTGTTGTTCGCATCGGTAAAAAATTTTTTACAATTCAAACAATTGAACTAAGAGAGTTTGTAAGTCTTCGAGAAAAAAAAGAAATCCCACTCGAAGACAACCAAAAAGTAATCGATATCAGAGGTACTTTTATCCCGATATTTGATATCAACCAAATCCTAAACCATAGAGAAGAAATTGTATATGATGGTCTTGATCCACTAATGATTGTTCTTGAATATGAGAAAAAATTGTTAGGAATTCGAGTCGATGAAATTGTAGGTAATCAAAATGTAGTGATCAAACCATTACAGGGTATTTTAGAAGAAGCAAATGGAGTGAATGGATTCACTATTCTTGGCAGTGGAAACGTTAGTTTAATTTTAGATGTTAAATCAATTTTTCAAAAAATGCACAGAAGTGAAACATGATAAAACTTCTGATTGTTGACGATCAAAGCGTAGTACGAAATGTATTATCAGAAATGTTCTCCAATGACAATGCGATACAAGTTATTGGTACAGCTTCAAATGCATTAGAGGCAAAAAAACTAGTTCCAGAGCTTCGTCCCGATGTCATAAGTTTGGATGTTGATATGCCAGGGATGACTGGTATCGAATTTTTAGACTGGCTAATGCCAAATTTTCCTACTCCAGTGATTATGTTAAGCACATACACCGTCACGGGTGCCAATGCAACGATTCAGGCACTACAACGTGGAGCTATGGATTTTGTTAAAAAACCAGATGGAAGCGAATCTGATTTTTTAAGAATGTTAGATGAGTTAACATTTAAAATTAAAAAACTTGGACTACTTTCAAAACCAAAGCAATATGTTAGGCCAACTGTTACTACAAAACTGTCAGGACTCAAAGGAAAACAAACAAATATAAAATTGATAGCAATTGGTGCATCAACTGGCGGAACTCAGGCGCTAGATTTTATCTTACACCAATTACCAAATGACCTTCCACCAATTGTAGTGGTTCAACATATGCCAGAACATTTTACTACTTTGTTTGCACAGCGTTTGGATCAAACATCCGGACTCCCGGTCAAAGAAGCAGCACATGGAGATATCCTCGAAATGGGGCATGTTTATTTGGCACCAGGTGACCAACATTTACATATTCGTCGTTTGGCCGGTAGATATTATTTAGAATTAGAGATGTTTGATAAAGTCAGTGGACACCGCCCTTCTGTCGATGTAATGTTCAACTCCATTTCACAAGGAAAAATGAGTAACAATTGTTTGGCGATATTATTAACCGGAATGGGAAGAGATGGGGCAGTAGGTTTAAAAGGTATAAAAGATACAGGGGGGAGAACCATTGGCCAAGATGAAGAATCAAGTGTCGTATATGGAATGCCCAAGGAAGCTTTTTTATTAGGTGCTGTTGAAAAACAAGTTAGCCTTTCTAATATACCCAATATTATATTACAAATTTTAGAATCGTAAGGGAGAGTTAAAAAATGTCAAAAAAAATATTACTATGTGATGATGCACCAACTGCACTGAAACTCATGGAAATGGTGCTTGGAGATGAAGGTTACGAAATCTTCAAAGCAGAAAATGCAGAACAAGCTATGAAAAGTCTAGAAATCAATGGACCTTTCGATGGTTGTGTATTTGACGTCAATATGCCAGGTAAAAATGGGATTGAGTTGTCTCGTGATTTTTTGGCCCATCCCAAAGGAATCGGTGCAAACATTTTAATCGTATCTACTGAATCAAGTGACCATCTGCGTCAGGCCGGTAAAGATGCAGGAGTAAAAGCTTGGATTGTAAAACCATTTGATGATGAAGACTTAATTGAAGTGTTAAAACGAATTATTGGCTAATTCTAAATAGGATATAATCTCAAACCCATTTTTAAAAAATGGGTCAACGAGTTAAAAAGTAAATACAGAAGTTTTTTTTACCATTCTTTCACGAACCTTTGTTTCAAAATGGCGTTCTTGCGTTTGAATTTCAGTAGACAGGTTTGGTTGTAGTTTCGTAATAAAAACATCATAATTATCTGTATGGAAAACAAGTTTTCGATACAATTCACCACCAGTGTCTTCACTAATGATTGGAATTCTTTCCGTTTGCAAAAAGTCTTTAACAAACATTATATTCTTTGGACCAGCATTATTTGTTATGAGCTTCATTGATTGAGTGCCACCAAATATTTTTGCCTTCAATTTATTTCTTGGAATATTCAATTTTACGAATTCGTTAATCAACAATTCCATGGAAGTAATTCCGTAACGTAAACTTTGTTTTTCTTCTAATTTATCAACACTTCCGGGCAAAAGGATATGATTGATGGCACTATGCTTTGTCTTTTCATGAAATAAACAAACTGACACACAAGAACCCAAAATGGTGCGAATTTCATACATTCCAGAAGTAAAATAAGCTTCACCAATATTCAAATAGACTTTCTGCTTCATCACCAATTTGTAATCACTTAAGGAAGGAACTTTCTACAAATATATGACGATAAAGATTTAAAAAAATCAAACGACGAAATTCCTTTGACAGACGTAACAAACGTAATTTAAAAATTGGTAATTAATTCGAAACTTTATTCATTAAACACAAATCGCAATACCCACAACCTGCGAATGATGAATCAAAATAATCATGAATAAACTTTCTTCTGCAATCAATTGCTTTTGTATACAAAACAGTTTGATACAATTTTTTTTGAGAATTTTTCTTTTTTTCTAACAATTCTGATTCTGAAAAAAAAGAATCAGACCATTGAGATTCAATTTGCAATGTTCCTTTGTCCAATTCCCCCGAGACTAATCCTTTACTTGCAAGTAAACTTAATGCTGTTTGGATTCTATGGTCACCTTTATTTTTAAAACTCATATAGGATTGTAGGGTTTCGTAATCTAACCCTGAAAGTTCATTTTGTTTTTGTAACAAAGTCCCAAAAAGTTTCTTCAAATAAACTAAATCTGGATTTTGCCATTCAATGAATTCCATTTGAACAGTTAGGTCTTCTTGGTTATAATAAAGTTTACAATCAGAAGCCTCTCCATCTCTACCTGCACGGCCAATTTCTTGATAATAAGACTCGATACTCCCAGGAATCTGAGCATGATAAACATTGCGAATGTTAGGTTTATCTATTCCCATCCCAAATGCATTTGTTGCAAGAAGTATCCCCTCCTCCATTTTTAGAAAAATAGATTGCACCTTACTTCTTTGCATCGGAGATAATTTACCATGATAAACAAGGTGTCTTTTACGTTTTGTATCCAACCAATGGCTAAATTTCTCCAACTCTTGGATCAAACTAAAATAAATGATCGTTGCACCTTTTGAATGATTTAAATTATCTAAAATTGAATTGTATTTCGCTTCGGTATCAAAACACTCAATCACTGATAATTTTAAATTAGGTCGAAACAATCCATCATCAAAAATCTGGATTTTATCTTTTGTGATTCCCAAATTTGAAATAATATCTTCTTGAACCTGTTTAGAAGCAGTGGCGGTAAGCGCAACAGTTGTTGGGAAACCCAAAATTTCACGAAACCAAGAAATCTTAGTGTAATCAGGCCGGAAGTCATGCCCCCATTGACTAATACAATGTGCTTCATCTATTGCTAGTAAAGAAACAGTAAGCCCACTTAGTGCGTCTAAAAAATCTTTTTTTTGAAATCGTTCCGGTGAAACATATAGAATTTTATAGTCACCTGATTTGAGTTTAGAATAACGATCCAGTCGTTCGGACTTTCCCAAACTAGAGTTAATGAATTCGGCAGAGACACCTTTTCTTTGTAATGCGGCAACCTGATCATTCATCAATGCAATCAAAGGCGAAATTACGATACAGATTCCAGGTAAAGTGACTGCTGGGATTTGGTAACACAAGGATTTACCCATCCCAGTTGGCATTAGAACCAACACATTCTTTCCTTCAAGAATGCGTTGGATAATATTCTCTTGGTTCCCACGAAACGAAGAAATACCAAAAATCATTTTTGTATCATCAAGATTCAATTTACGCACCACAGTGGATATTTTTTCCGTAAAATGAAATCTCTTGATTCAAGTGTATCAATTCATCTATTTAGAAAACTTAATCCTAACAACATCCATCACCTCATCTAAAATTGAAGGATCATCAATGGTGGAAGGAATGGAATAAGTTTCGCCATCGAGCATTTTACGCATTGTTTTACGTAGGATTTTGCCTGACCGAGTTTTTGGTAGTCTTTTTACAAACACAACCGCTTTCAAAGAAGCAATGGCACCAATTTTTTCTCGGATTCTATGTGTGATATCTGATTCGATTGATTTTTGGTCTATGGTAATCCCATCTTTACAGACAACTATTGCTAAAGGAACCTGTCCTTTGATCTCATCCGCAATTCCAATCACAGCAGATTCTGCTATCGATGTATTTTCCGCGACAATTTCTTCCATCTCACCTGTGGAAAGCCTATGACCTGCCACATTGATCACATCGTCAATACGTCCTAGAATAAAAAGATAACCATCCTCATCAAAGTAACCACCATCACCAGTAAGATAGTAACCTGGGTAATGAGCTAAATAAGAAGATTCAAAATTAGTATGATCATTCCATAGTGTTGGTAAACAACCTGGTGGCAAAGGTAGTTTGATTACAATGTTTCCCTTTTCACCTTGTATTAATTCATGGCCTTCTTCATCCAGAATACGCACATCAAAACCTTTGACCGGTTTTGTCGCCGAACCAGCCTTTGTTGGAATGGGAGAATCTCCCATCATATTTGCTGCAATCGCCCAACCAGTTTCGGTTTGCCACCAATGGTCTACTACAGGAACTTTTAATAGTTCACATGCCCAATCATAAGTCACAGGATCCGTTCGTTCTCCTGCCAAAAACAAATATTTAAGCGAATTAATATTGTATTTAGAAAGTTCCTTACCTTCAGGATCTTCTTTTCGAATCGCACGGAAAGCTGTAGGTGCACAAAACAACGTTTTAACTTTATATTCTTGGATGATACGATAAAACGCACCTGCATCAGGTGTACGCACTGGTTTTCCCTCATACAATACTGTTGCACATCCGTAAATCAGTGGTGCATAAACAATATAGGAATGTCCAACAACCCAACCTACGTCAGAGGCAGCAAAAAATACATCTCCAGGTTTCATATCATAGATGACTTCCATGGAATAATGCATAGCGATCGCATGACCTCCGTTATCTCTTACAACTCCTTTTGGTTTTCCCGTAGTTCCTGAAGTATAAAGGATATACAATGGATCACCCGAGGAGACCGGAACCGATTTCTTTTTGCCAGCAGTTTCCATCAATTCATCCCAATCAAAGTCTCTTCCTGTGTGCATGATCACCTCTAGGTTTGGCCTTGATTTGAGAATCACGTAATCTGGTTTATGAGAGGAAAGATGCATAGCTTCATCTAACAAAGGTTTATAAGGAATAGTTTTTGAAACCTCTATACCATAGGAAGAAGTAATCACTATTTTGGGACGACAGTCATCGAGCCGAACTGCTAATTCATGAGGGGCAAATCCTCCAAAAACAACCGAATGAACAGCACCTATTCTTGCGCAGGCTAACATGGAAACTAAGGCTTCCGGAATCATCGGCATATATATTACAACTGTATCACCTTTTTTCACACCTAACGAATCCAATGTGAATGCCATTTTTTCTACGGAGTCTAAAAGTTCACGGTATGATGTTTTTGATTTTGTTTTAGTTACAGGTGAATCATAAATTATGGCAATCTCATCTCCCCTACCTGAATTCACATGATGGTCCAAAGCTAAATAGGATGTGTTTAAAACACCATCGGGGAACCAGTGGTTTAGTCCATCTGCACTCTTACCATATGTAATTGTCGGTTTTGTAATCCAAGAAATCCGATCAACAAGAGACATCCAAAACTTTATTTTTTCATCATCGTGAACCACTTGTTCCATTTTATTCCATCCTGATTGTTAATAAGATGCAAGTTCCTCAAAAATCCCAACCATAAAATTTATAAATTGGAAGTAAAGCAAACAACAAATGATAACATTGACTCTTCCTATATACGATATCGTTCATACAGTAATAATATAATGCTGTTCAGGATAGGTGTAGGAGGTATAAAATTTTAGAATGAATCCAAATAACTTGACATTTGTTTCAATGAATCCATTCTAACTTGATTTTAAGGCATAGATTCAGTTCAGTTTTTTAGAATTATTTTGAATTGTCTTTTTTTAAGCCGATTGTTTGTATTTCTAACTTAAGAAAAAGAACAGATACCTAACCTTATAGTCAGAATATACTTTTAAGTTTATACCAGGAAAACTTATGAAACTAATTTTTATTTTTCTCTTATCTGTGATTCCACTCTTAGCACAGACCAATCGACCTATCGCATTTGAAGAAAACGGGCTGTATGGTTTTAAAAATAAATTTGGGAATGTTATCATCAAACCTCAATACCAACATGCGATGGACTTTACCAAAGAATTGGTTGGATTTGTTGTGAACGAAAATCGTTGGTATTGTATCAATACTCAAAACAAAATTCTTTTAGAAGTGTTTCCGTATGATAACGGTCCTGATTATTTTTCAGAAAATTTTGCTCGTTATGTAGAAGATAAAAAATTTGGATTTTTCGATTCTAAATGTAAAAAAATAATTACAGCAAACTATGATTTTGTTTTTCCTTTCGAAAGTGGACTTTCCATTGTTTGCAATTCTTGCGAATCAAAATCAGATGGAGAACACAGCCGGATCGTTGGTGGAAAGTATGGAGCTATCAATACGAAAGGAGTAATCGTCATTCCAATTGAATGGGATTCTATCGACTCTTTTGATTTCAAAAAGAAAATCGCAAATGTAACAAACAACAAAACAAAAAGTAAAATCAAATTTAAATAAGAATTCAAAATAACCTGTGACAGTTTCTTTCCTGTTTTCACGATGGCAGTGACGAGCAAAATCCGAGCCATCGGTATATGAAAATGAACAGGATAATTTTGATTGGGTTATTTTTTACTTTTACTTGTTCCCCACTAACTCAAAATTCCGAAACTCCTGTTGCCATACAAGGAAGAATTGACCTTCGGAATTGGGATCCCCAAAAAACGATTCCTCTTTCAGGAGAATGGGCTTTTTATTGGAAACAACTTGTTCATCCAAATCAACCCACTTCCGACATAGAATCAAAGATTGAAATCAATAAACTAAATTCGCAAAACATCCAAAGTTTCCAAAACATAGGAGAACGTTGGAAAGAAAAATACGATGGAACCGGTTACTCCTCTTACCGATTAAAGATTTTATTTCCTGAACCTACAAAAGAAAAGGTTTATGCGCTCCGGTTTTTCCAAACGGGTGGAGCAGCCATGTTTGTCTATGTTGATGGAGTGTTACAACTTGAACTTGGGAAAGTTGGGACTACTAAAATATCAATGGTTCCGACCAGAAGTTCGGGACTGATCATCCTTCCCCAACCAAATCCGGAAACGGAAATACTTGTTCATGTTTCCAATTTTCATCATGATGACGGAGCATTTTGGTATCCCCCAACAATTGGACTCTACCAAAATACCAACAAACAATTAATAAACGATGCTATCAGAGATTCCCTTTTGACAGGAGCTTTGATTTTTATGGCATTTTACCATTTTGTTGTATTTATATTTAGAAGAAACAAATCATTAATTCTCTATTTTGGTTTGTATAGTTTTGTCATTGCCTTACATTCAATTTCTCTAAATGGTGATTCTCTTTATTTTTTATTTTCTGATGTTCCTTACCGACTCGCCTTTTCACTTTCATTGATTTTTTATTTAGCAATGCCATGTTATCTGTTATTTTTAACGAAACGTTTCCCAGATAATTTTCCAAAGTCTATCACCAACTTCTTTGTGATAAGCTGTGTAGCTTTGTATCTAATTGTTTTAATTACCCCATCTGAATTAGGATCTCAAACCACATTTTACGGTTTATTTTTTACATTTTTTGGATTATTCTATTCCATTGTTTGTATCATCTCTGCAGTTTATCAAAAAAAAGAAATGGCGATTCCTTTTCTTCTTATCCAAGTGTTCTTATTTTTAAGTGGGATCAATGACACTCTATATCTTTACGGAATTTTAAACTATGGACTCATACTAAAATACTCTTACTTGTCGACTGTGCTACTGCAATCACTTGTATTAGCATCTTATTTCACAAAATCATTTATCAAAAACGAAACATTGGGAAAAGAACTTACCTCACTCAATGAATCTCTGGAAAAAACAGTCATCCTCCGCACAAATGAATACAAAGAAGCAAAACAAATTGCCGAAGAAGCAAATGAATGGAAAGACAAGTTCATATCTCTTGTGGCACATGATTTACGTTCACCGCTTAGCACCGTTTACTCTGCCCTAACCATTGTAACGGATAAAGATTCTACGGAAGAAGAAAAAACTCATATTTACAAACAAGTATTTGTTATTTTAGAAAATGCAATGTCCACTGTGGAACATTTATTAAACCTAAACCGGTTCCGAAGAAACCAAGGACAATTTCTTTTACAATTAACAGATAATCGTCTAATAGAAATTACAAATTCTATAAAAGCTTCAGTCACATATGATCTACAAAAAAAATCCTTACAAATGGATTGGGACATTTCTGAAACGGCTACGGTATACGCAGATTCTTCCATTTTGAAAGAAATCCTTCGTAATCTAATCACAAACGCAATTAAATTCAGTAATCCTAATGGTTGGATCCGAGTCAGTTCAGAAGAACTGAATGATTTTACTACAATCACAATTGAGGATGGCGGCCAAGGGATTTCACAAGAATATCAGAAAGAAATTTTTACTAACCCGAAGCCATCACTGGGAACCTTGGGTGAAAAAGGATTTGGAATTGGTCTTAAACTTTGTTTTGAACTTATGCGACTTCACGGTGGTGGTATCAAAGTGTACTCAGATGGAAGAACAGGAAGCAAATTTGTATTAGAATTTCCTAATGGAACTTCAAACAACAAAATCTCATAAAAGAATACTTTGACCAGACCGCAAATCATTCAGTTAAATGATAAACTCACCATTGGGTTTTTGGTTTGTTAACTTCGAATCCAAAATGCAAGGAATACCATTGATAAATACATGGGAAATACCGGTGGGAGCCGCATCACATTTTTCTGGACTTGTATTATCTTGAATTTGATGCCAGTCAAAAACAACTAGGTCAGCAAAATTACCATCGGCAATAATACCACGATCTTTCAATTTAAACCTACTGGCCGCTACCCCTGTCATCTTAAAAATAACCTCTTCCAGTGTAAGACAATTTGTATCACGAGCTATACTTAAAAATTTTGGGAATGCTCCAAATGCGCTCGCATTTTGAACTCCGGAAGGCTCCGGCCATGCATCCGTCATAAACATTGAAGCCGGGTGTTTCATTAGTAGTGGGATTAAATTTTTATGGTAGTATTTATGTAATATCATTCTTGCCTCTGCATGAGAAAACTTTAATATTTCTACAAGAATTCGAAATGGTGGTTTTGATGTTAGTGAAGCAATTTCGCCAATTGATTTGCCGTTGTATTTTTGATACTCAGCACAACTAGCATTGGAAATTTGGATATCATTAAATCCGATACCAACTAAATGAAATGCAAGATTTGCTTCCAATTGTAATCGTAACATCGCAAGTTTGTTATCTAAAATTTTAGGCATCCCTGCCATTACCCATTCCGGCAATAAAGTATTGAGGAGCGTAGCCCCAAAACAATTTGGAAAAATATCAAACTTCACATCGATTCCCTTAGCACAAGCATTTGAAATTCGATTTAATGCTTCCTCTACAGTCGGCCAAGTTTTCTCACCAGCAAACAACAAATGGGAAATCTGCAATGAAACGCCAGTTTCTTCAGCCAATGAAATCAAATCATCAATCGCACGCAAATTATGTGGAGTTCCGAAAGGATTCATTGGGTATGTGCCGGAGAGCGTAGAATACGATTTCGCATGAACAGTTAGTATTTTTCCTTTGCTCTTAACTAACCTTGCTACATGTCTTAATTCATCCATTGAAGAAAATACACCTGGTTTGTATTGCAAACCGAGGGATACACCAGCAGCACCCTGGTCAAGTGCCTCTTCCAATAAACCCAACATCTCTTTTAATTCTGATTGAGTTAGCTCCTCAGGCGAAAATCCATGGAATGAAGTTTTACAAACTCCATGACCAACTAAATTCAAAAGATTCACCGGAGTTCCAAATTTTTGAATTCTCTGCTTGTATCCCTTAAAATCATTCCAATGAATCGGTCCATGACCTTCTTTAAAAAGAGATTTCTCAATCAATGACAGATACTTTGTATTTTTTTTAAAACCATAAGGACTAAAACCACAGTTCCCCACTACCATTGTAGTGATTCCTTGTGTTATAAATGGATTGAAATTTTCAATGTTATCTGATATTGCAAAATAATCCATGTGGCTATGTACATCGATAAACCCTGGACAGATAATTTTATTTGTACAATCAATTGATATTGCGTCCGAAACTTCTGTTCTCTGCTTTAGTAATTGAATTTTATTATTTTGTATTAAAATGTCTCCAATAGATCGAGGATGATTAGCTCCATCAACGATAGTACCATTTCGTAGAATAAAATTTTTGTTTGCCATTTATTTTTTGCTCTCCAAATCCAATCAAAGTGATTCAAACAATGATAAGAGATAAATTAAGAATGACAATTGTAGAAACGGACACAAAACCTGTGAATTTAGGACAAGGGTTGATCTAGGTATGGATTTGATTTTGAAAACAAACGGGAAACTTCCAAAATTGCGGAGTATTAATTCCATCGCCCATTCAATTGAATTACTAAAATCTCAAAAAATACCAATTCAAAAAATTATTGAAGGTACTAAGCTTTCACCCAATGATTTGTTCAACCCTGAAAAATACATTCAAACAGAAGAAGAATTACTTCTATTAAGAAACATTAAACGAGTAACCCAGATACCTGAGTTAGGTTTATTACTTGGAAAAGAGTATCACATAGGACTTATGGGTGATTTAGGAATGGCAGTGATGTTATCCAATACACTGATGGAAGCACTTGAGTTGCTGTTTAAATATACAGAGCTTACCCTTACATATTTCGAATATGAACTATCTGTTAAAGAAGGATTAATTTATTTAAAAGCAAAAGAAATTTTCGACTTAAATGATTTACAAATATTTTTGTGTGAAAGAGAATTTTCATCCATCTTTAGGATATGTTCCGATTTGTTAGGTAAACAAATAAAAATCAATCTCATTTCTTTAGCATACTCAAAACCAAAATATGCGAACTTATACAAAGAAATTTTTAACTGCCCAATTGAATTCGGAAAACAAAAGAATTTGTTCATCATTGATGCAAATTATCTTTTTCAACAACTTCCAAAAGCAAATGTATTGTTACAAAAAAAATATGCTATCAATTGTTTTGAACAATATAAAAAGCAAATAGCAGTTGAGTCATTTTCCGAGAAGGTTAATTCAGGGCTTATTACCTATGGTAACCAGAATAACATGGAAAAAATAGCAGAAAAAATGAAAATTTCAACAAGGACCCTAAGAAGGCGACTTAAAAAAGAGGGATATTCTTATAAACATATTGTAAATGGAATTTTAAAACAAGAAGCTTTTCAATTATTAGAATCTACAAATCTAAGTATTGAAAAAATTTCAGAAAAGCTAGGATACAGTGATCCAACAAACTTCTATCATGCGTTTAAAAATTGGACTGGAACAACGCCAAAAAAATTTAGAGAAAATTTAAAAAACTAACAAAGAAATACCAAATCGACATAACTTTGTTAGTTTGTATTTTAAACTTTAATAACTAAAAACTTAATTCCAATTATTGGTTTTTGGTTTTGCAATGTTCACTTTCATTTCACGGTTTAGAATATTCTTTCCGTTTAAATCATTGATTGCATTGTCTGCATCTTTACGTTCTTTCATTTCGATAAAACCGAAACCTTTTGAACCACCAGTATACTGGTCTGTAATGATTTTCGCAGAAGATACTGCTCCGTGTACTGAAAAAAGCTCATTTAACTTGTTTTCCGTCATTTCGTAAGAAAGGTTGCCTACATAGATATTAACTGACATTTGATTTCCTCAAATTTAAATTTTGACTCTAGAATTTTAATGAATTAGAAACGACTTTCCTAAAAGGAAATTAGGTAAAAACACAACGAAAATGCAGAGGAAAACTTTTAAAGGAGATCAGGATGCAAGAAAGTGAGGACTACTTAGAGGTTAAAAAAACGTTTATACTTTGAATCTGATACCATAGAATCAAACTTACAGATAAATAGCAAGATCTAATATACTTTTTTTTACTAAAGAACTGCTTTGTATTTTGATCAGTATTCCGTTTAAATATACCAAATTGTTACAATTTTTTAGACTTTCAAACTTTGACATCGAAATTTCTTGATTAAAATTCCTATCATACCATAGTTCCATATAGCGACGGGTTTCCCTTATGAAGAGATTTACATTACCACTTGTATTCTTTTTCCTCTCTTCCTGTGGGCTACCTTCTCTGATACGAGATCCTCTAGAATTTCTAGCCTTCCTTCGTTTTTTCTCAAGCCCACAGTTTACAGGACATAGTATCGGTGGCGTGGTCTCTGGACTTATACCTGGAACTTCCGTCACAGTTACGAACAACCAAGAATCGGTTACAATGAGTTCCGACGGTAACTTTATATTTCCAACTAAACTCAGTTCAGGCCAAAGTTACAATGTTAGTTTTGTTACGAATGGGGCTGGACTCACTTGTTCCATCGCCAATGCCCAAGGTGTTGTACAAAGCAGCAACATAACGAACGTAAGTATTACTTGTGGGATTGGTGCAAACTTTTACGAAGTGGGTGTGAATGTATCAGGTCTTAGTGGGACTATCACCGTCCAAAACAACGGAGCAGAAACTTTAAATATATCGACGAACGGCCTTACAAAATTTACAACTTTAGCAGCAACCGGTTCCAACTATGCTGTAGCCCTCACAGGACAACCCGCCGGTACAATCTGTTCGTTTGATGATCCCACACTAACGATTGGGACAATGGCTGCTGCAAATGTTACAATCTTTATCACATGTGTTAATGGATACATTGTAGGAGGGAATATCCATCCCACTGCCAGTTCGGACCTCGGATCCAAACTCATAGGAAGGAAAACATTCGTAAAAACAATAGCAGGATCTTTTCCAATCAATTCAGGTGGAGGTGGTGCCATGACAGGAGGGGCTGTCGCCAGTACTGGCCCTTTAGCAGCTCGTTTTAATGGACCCAATATGATCACAGCAGATAGTAATTTTGTATACTTAGCTGATTCTGTCAACGCTGTGATTCGAAAGATTGACAAATCCAACGGAACAACAACCATCCTCGCCGGAGGAAATTCTGGCGGTGGAATCGTTTGTCCGGGAACAGTCACCACTAACTGCAGAGATGGCGTAGGCACCGCGGCAGAATTTAATGGAATCACAGGACTCACCAATGATGGGAATAATCTATATGTATTAGAATCAAGTGGCAGAAGGATTCGTAAGGTAAATTTGGCGACCTCTGTAGTTTCCACTTTCGCTGGTTCGGGAAATGCTGCTGCAGCAGATAACACATCTGGGATTCTTGCCTCCTTCAACAATCCAACTTGGATATCGCTTTTTAACGGGAACCTCTATGTTGTGGACCGCGGTAATTGTACAATTCGAGTCATTAATCCAATCACAACTGCAGTGAGTACACTTGCTGGTGGACCAACCCTTTGCAGTTTTGCAAATGACCCTACTGGAACTAACGCTCGTTTCGTATCGCCAATTGCTATAGTTGGCCTTGGCAATTACCTTTATGTCACTGACATTGGTGTTGGCGGAGGCCATAAAGTTCGTAGAATTTCTCTTAGTGGAACCAATGCAGTAGATACGATTGCTGGGGACGGAGTGCAAGCTTCCACAGATGGAATTGGAACTGCAGCACAGTTCAATGACCCGCATGGACTCACAACAGATGGAACCAACTTATTTATCTCCGAATGGTCAGGACATAAAATCAGACATTTAAACCTAACAACAAATAATGTCACAACACTTGTTGGAAGTGTTTCCGGATATTCAGACAATACGGGTGGGAATGGACTATTGAATTTTCCTGGCTACGTTTTGTCGGATGGGCAGAACATTTACGTTGCCGATACAGGGAACCATTCTCTACGTTTTTTAGAAACTTCAGAACTATTACGTTATACATTTGACGGGAACGCCGACGACTCCATTACTACTAACAATGGAATCATCTCAGGTACTCCCACCCTAACTACCGATGAAAATGCTCTCGTAAGTGGGGCATACGAATTACATGGTGGTGGTGACTTCATTCAGTCCACCTCCGATATCTCTACGCCTCAGATTTCTGATAACCTAGCCATCTCCGCTTGGGTATACCCTGCAGGTTCCACCGGAGGATCACAGTTTATCTTTTACAATGGGCAAGGTGGTGCAAATGGTTTTGGTCTTAGTTTTGATAGTGCGGGTGCTTCACGAAAGTTGTCTGTTTCTCTTGGTGCCGTAGGACCGAGTGGGAGTACTACGATGGGGTTACCACTCAACCAATGGTCACATGTGGTACTCACACGCACCTATCCAAACTGGAAAATCTACATCAATGGATTACAAGATCCTTTGGTATTTACGACAAATCCGAATCTTCCCTCTGGTACATTCAAAGTAGGTGATGCAGGAAATGGTTTTTATTTCAAAGGGAAAGTTTCTGATGTTCGCTTTTTTAAAGGAGCCATAGATGATGAGTCCATACGACGAATGGCGGTTCAAATTCCTGCAGGACTTGTCACCTATTATCCGTTCAACGGGAATACAAAAGACTATGGCTCAGAAAAAAATGATTTAACAGTAACTGGAGCTACAGCCAGCGCAGATCGCAACGGGAACCCAAACGGCGCTTACTACTTTAACGGTGCCTCCTTTATGCAAAAATTAAGTCCCACTGGATTGCCAATGGGAACTAACCCAAGAACCATTTGTGGTTGGTTTAATAAATCCAGTTCTATCGGCGAATACATAGTTGGCTATGGATCCTTTATAAATTCACAAGGAAACGGGCTTGTGGTTACGGATACCATCACAGGTATGTTTGGTGTGTCTGATGATGTCACAATCTTTCATGAAGGTTTTAGAAACCAATGGATGCATCTCTGCGGAACCTTTAATTTCCCAAATGTTGAAGTTTATGAGAATGGAGTTTTACGTGTTTCAGGTTCAAAGTTGAGTTGGTCAACTGTCGCTGGACCTAGCCTGGAAGTAGGAAGACGTCTCGATGGCGCTGGCCAATTTTCAGGTGACCTTGATGAAATTCGCATTTATAATCGCGTTCTTTCTCTATCCGAAATCCGTACTCTCTCTGGTGCTTACCCTACACAAGTCAGCACCTGGAACCAAACACCTGCTAGTAGTAGTTTGAAGTTTTTTCTCATGCCGGAAGCAGCATCCTTTGGACCGGGAGCTTGCAGTGGAGGATCCAATTGTGTGGGAATTGTGGATGACCGGAGTGGGAATGGCCTTCATGTGAGCCAAGGCACGGGAGCCCAACAGCCAATTTTTAGTGCTACAGGGATCAATGGATCAAAGGGTTTACGTTTTATGGATTCTGTAGGAACATTCTTAACTAGAGCATGTACTCCTGAATTAAATACTCCTGCTAACACAATCTTTGCTGTATATAATGATATGAACGTAGTTGGCAGCGATGGTATCTTTCATAATGGCACATCGGGTAAGTTATTATACTTAACAGATGCAGCTGGAAATCAACTCACCTTATTTGACCTACAAGCAAATACTGTTCGGATGATCACCAACGGAAATTACAGTTCTATCAATGAATTCGTTCTTATGGCTCTTGATTATAATGGTACTTCCGGAAATATTTTTAAAGGAGGAAGCGTTGTTGCTTCCACTAGTTTTGGAGCTCCCGCTTACAATTGTTCTGGAGGACAACTGGACATCGGTAGGTACTATTGGGGTTCAGGATTACCTCCCTCTGATGGTGATTATTTAGATGGTTTTATGGGAGATTTGATTTATTACGACCAAACCCTCTCTACTGCTGACCGGCAAATTGTTCAATGTTATCTTTCCAATAAATATAGTCTTCCTCTCAGTCATTCCTGTCCTTAAATAAGATTGATGTTTTTTGCTTCAAAACGTCATATATATAACCTAATATTCTTATACAGCCTATGAATTGTTTTCAAAACTTTTTTTTATGATTTGTATTCCTACAGAAACCATCCAAAGTAACCAACATAAACTTCCCAAAAGGCCAGTTAGAGGAATCTCTCTTACTTCTGGAATTACAATGGCAAACAACTCCCACTGAGCCAAAAGATAAACCAAGGAAGAAAACATTCCAAAGACTGCAATCCATCTTGGAAAAACAAAATCCTTCCAAATCGAAATGGATACCATCAACATCCAAAAAATGGTAAAGAGTTGGCCTAAATGTTCACCAATCAAAACTCCAAACAAAAGATGGATGGATTGAAAATTTACGATAACTGCTTCTTTCACTAAATCAGAACTCAATGGATCAGCATACAAATTAGCAAGGACGGGTATTACAAAAACCCAACGCAAAAGTCCGATGAGCTGAAAAAACAATGAACTAATTCCAAATGTAACAGTAGCCAAAGACAAGAGTGGATTTTTATCTTTTGTATGTTGGTATAAATGAAAATAACCAAAAATAAGCGGAAGACCAGAAATCCCGAAGAACCACCATGTCCAAACCAAGAAGGATCCACCTTTATGAAAGTCCATTAAAATAGTTTCCGCAGGCTTTCGTAAGATATCGGGATATTGAAAATTTATTATTAAAATTGTATAAGGAATTTGAATGAGAAAGGGAACTAAAACAAAGATTATCCCCATATACAAACTCCATTTGATAGATTCATTTTTCATACTATGTAAGATACTAATCTAAATGGGGTACCTTGTCGTCTCACCCCATGGGATGGGACCATTATTTGTCTAAAAAAATTCTATCTATCCTTTGCATCATCCTCAGTTTAGGATAAGTTTTCAAATGATTGGATCTATCTTACTCGGTGCTGGTTTTATGCAGTCAGTGTTTCTTGGTATATACTTCTATCGCCGAGAAAAAACAGGAAAACAATTCAGTCGACGTTTAGGTTATTTCTTTTTTTTCCTATCTCTCATAACTGTGTGTAACCTTGTTTATTTTTCAGGGAATCTAAATGATTTTCCTCACCTTATCAAAACAGGCTATTTTCTGGGATTTTGTATTGCTCCATTTTTTTCTTTTGCTGTGACAAGGTATTTTGGGATTCCCAAAGAAAATCAAATTTGGTTCGGATTCTTTTTAATCGTACCAACCTTATTTTTTCTAGTTCACATTCCATTTTTCCTTTTGAGTGGGGAGGACAAAATCCTTTCACTCAAAAAGGTTTCTCAAAACGAATTTTTGAGTGAATCAAATCTGTTCCAAATGTTGACATTGTGTTTTTCTCTCCTTGTATTTTTTCGAACCTATTTCAGGTTTCAATCTGTCCTTGGAGAATTTTCTGAAAACTTTGATTCAGAGGGAAAACTTTTTTCTCGTTATATACTGGTATTGATTTTTTGGCTTTTTTTATGTATTTTGTTTTGTATTTTTTTCCCAGGCAAACCATCAGAAAGTGTTTCTAACATTGGTTTTTCGGTCTGGGTTCTTGGATTTGCATGGCATAGAATCTATCTAGACAAAAAACTTTATGATACCCATTCAAGTTTACAAACAAAAAGTAATACAAACAAATATAAAAAGTCCCATTTAGCAGACCAAAAATTAAATGAACTAGGAAAACATTTAGAAAATTTACTAAACAACAAAGAATTAATTTTAGATGAAAACTTAAACCTCGCTAAAATTTCAAAAATCCTCGGGCTAACATCTCACACAACTTCACAAGTTTGTAATCGTTACTTTGATCAAAGTTTAATTGAAATTATTAGAAACAAAAGAATTGAATTTGCAAAAAAGATTCTGATAGAATCAGATACTCCCGTACTTCGGGTTGGTTTTGACGTTGGATTCAATTCAAAAAATGCATTCATTCGAGCATTTAAAGAAATTACCAAGGTAACTCCTTCCGAATATCGCAAAAAATACAAACCTTAGTCAAAAGTATCATAAATCAAAAAGTTTTCTTTTGACTAAAGGTTCAATCATACGTTGTTAATTAGTAATACTTTTTACTTCTTTTAAACTTAGTGCAATAAGAAATGAAACTGTACATGAAATCATTCCAAATGCAAAGACTCCTGCATAACCAAAATGATTAGCAACAAGCCCAGAAAGTGGACCAGTCACACCTAAGGCAAGATCAAAAAAAGCAACATATGCACCAAGGGCAACACCTCGAAATTGTGGTTCCATGTTTTTAACAGCTTCTACACCAAATGCTGGAAACACTAACGAGTAACCAAATCCAGTCAGTGCTGCTCCCAAAAATGCAAAAGAAGGATGATTCGTTTGCCACATCAATCCTTGTCCTAAAATGGCAACACCGGAAAAGATCATTGCAATTTTTTTACCACCATACTGATCTACAGTTTGCGCAAAAAAGATTCGAGAAAGAACATAGGCTGCTCCAAAAATCGCCATCACCCACTGTGCATTTTCCCATCCTCTTTCCTTAAAGAGAAGTGAACTAAATCCAGCAATCCCCGCAAAACAAACCGCAGCAAAAAAAAGTCCTAACCCCTGTTTCCAAACTTTTGGAACCACTTGGTAAAATGGGATCCTCACCTTACTTGTCGGTGGAATTGCTGGAACCGAAGATGAGATGATCCCTGCAATGATTGGCAACACTATGGCCAATAAACATCCGCCTTGGAAGCCAAATTGGTTGATCATCAAATGACCTATGGGAGCAGAGATGGCAATAGCTCCATACATGGCCATTCCATTCCAGGCCATCACACGACCAGCGTTAGATGGTCCAACCAAACCAACACCCCAGGAAAGGGCGCCAGTGATGAGTAAACTCTCTGAATATCCCAATATGATTCTTCCAAGGAATAAACTAGTGAATCCTAAGGCTCCTAAAAAGTATACTGCGCCTAAACTCACAATACCAGATACCACAGCAAAAAATAACCCTCTGATGACCGCAACTTTTGGACCTTTTAAATCAGAAACGGAACCAGAATGATGCCTACAAAGTAAGGTAACCAAAGATTGAGTTCCAAGTATAACTCCAAGCCAAACATCACTGAAACCAAGAGTCCCTTTAATCAATCCTGGTAATGTCGCAATAGGTATTCCCACGGAAAAAAATCCCAAAAGGACAATTAACGCTATTATGATAATATATTTCATAAAATTTCCTAATTCTAATGATTAACGAAACAAAATATTCGTTAGAAGAGCTGAACCATAAAGACCAAATCCATACACTGTATGAATGGCAAAGTTTCGAATTCTAACTTGGTAAGGCTTAGGAGTTTTGGATGCAGCGAACCCAATGCCCATTGCTGGTTGCATCAAAAACCAAGGCGCCGAAATGGTTCCAACACCAACAGTCATTGCAGGCATTAAAGTCGGATTCTTTAACCAAGTTTCTCCCCAAATGATTGGTAAAAGAAAAGAAAAAAAAATTCCGATCGCATAATGCGATGCCCAGCCGAGTTTTGTTTCGTTTTGAATCACCTTAGCCTTTCCTATCGAATTGTGGAAAATCTTTCCACGAAATATATGACCAACCCAACGTCCCAAAAGCCCTAAATCAAGTGAACTTACACCGACTGTTTTTTGCAAAAGGAGACGCCAAATATCCATAACCACAGTAGCTCCACTCCCAATCAAAACGAACTTCCAATAGTTTTCTAACAGAAAATCCATAATATCCTCCAACATTAATTCTATCATTCAATTGTTTTATTGAATGATAGAATGTCTATCATAATTTTCCTGATTATATAAAATTTCTTGCCACAAAATGAACAATCGTTGGAATGATAAGTTTTATGAGTAGTTTGAAAACCATCCCACGTATGAGTGAAGTTGCCAGTATGCTCGGGAACGAATCACGGCTCATCTTACTACAACTTTTGTCTAATGGTGAAAAATCGGTAGAACTCTTGTCAGAAGAATCCGGTATTCCGGTTGCGAATACCTCACAACACCTTCAGGCGTTAAAAAAATCAAACCTTGTCACCACTCGCAGAGATGGAAAACGAATTTTATACCGATGGGAACCGGGCCCAATGAAGGAATTGTTTTTTGCTTTGGAAAAGTTTGCCGTATTTAGTATTGCCGAAGGCCAAAGCGCAACTAGTGGAAATACACCAAACATAATCAATATCAGCTTTTCTGAAGTTCAAAAGAAAATAAAAAAAGGAGGAGCCCTCCTCATTGATGTACGCTCTAAGGAAGAATACAAAAAAGGACATATCCCTGATGCACTCAATGTCCCATATAACGATCTTTTCACTCACAAATTCCCAAAGACCAAAGAGGTGATCGTATATTGCAGAGGACCACTTTGTTTGTTATCAGTTAACGCGATGAAACTTTTGCAATCACGTGAAGTGAATGTTTTTCGTTTTGATGGTGGATTTAGTAGTTGGGAGTCCGAGGAAAAATAAAACAAAAATCTATAAAAAAATCGATCAAGCAGGAAATTGTATTTTTAACTTATAATTTTCATCTACGATTTGCACCTCTAATTTTCCATTTAATTGCGACAATCGCTGGTTGATGCTTTTTAGTTCAAGGTTAGTCTTTTGATTCTCAAAAGGTACGTTCAACAAATTTCTTTGATTGATATAAAAAGAACCGTTCACATAATCTAACTTCCAAACAGATTCTCCTCTACCATATTTAATATCGTTCGTACAAACTTCATAAAGCATATAAAATATATTCAAAAAATAACTTTGGTTTTTACCAATAATTTTTTTATCGTTGAAATAATTCAAAAAATCACTAGAAGGTAAAAATTCAAACTCTCTTCCAACATCAGAATACCTTCTTAACAATGTTAAGTGTAAGCCAGTGACAAAGTTTTCAAAAATTAAATTTAGGTCTTCAATATAAAGTAGTTGATTACGCAGTGATTGGATGATTGAGACTACTCTCTCATAAATATGATCCAGATCAAAAGTGTAATTTACTGATTCACTAATGTTTGTCTTTTTTCTTTCTAAATACACTTTTAAATCAGTTAAGTTTGCCCCCAATTGGTCATGAACCATCAATTGCATTTCAGCCCTCTGTTTTGACAACGAATGCACTGATTCTTCATGTAGAGCCATTTCAAAGTTTGCTCTAGATTCAATCGCATAGGCGAAAAATTTGCTCAATGAAACCGTTTGAAAAATTACATAAAACAAATAACCAATCATTAAATATAAACCGCCATGAATCCCGTAAAAGTTAAGTGATAACGCTAAAATACAAAATAAGGCAAGCGAGAATAAAGCGATTGCCATTGAATACAACCCTTGTGCCTCTTTTTTATGTTTATACAGGAGAAAAAATGAAAACGCCAAAAACATTATCAAATAAACAACGAGATAAAGAAAATTCAGATAATACTGAAATGTTTTGGGAACAAAAGGAGTAAACAAAGCCAGAATTGCGCCAACATAAAAGAAATTGTTTATGTATTTATATTGTTTCGATTTAAATAACTCACTCAAAAATAAAACAGAAAATACAAAGGTAAAAATATTTACATAATGTATCCATATAACTTGAAATTCAAAACTCTGTATTGGTATAAAATAACCGTGTAATTTACTATTTAAAAAAGGAATTCGAATTAGAAAGGTAATACAAACAATTGAAAAATATAAAAAAGCAATTTGTTTACGATTAATAAAATAAAATGACAAATGATATAAGGCAGACCCAAATATAAGCCCGAATACAAAAACTTCAACAATTAGATTTTTACTTTTATACAAATATATTTGAGAAGGAGAAGCAATCAAAAACTCACCTCTTGGCCCACCCTGATAAAAATCTTGATTCGCAATTTGTATAACAATATCCAATTCTAATTGATCTGTTAGGAACTCAATTGTTGAATTTGTTCTATCGGGCACAATCTCGGCAAATTGCGAAGAAACTTTTCCTTTCTCCTGCATAAGTGCACCATTGATGTAAATCTTAGAAGAAGAAAATAAATGTATAAAATAAATAGAGAACTGACTAACTTTATAACTCTTTTGTACCTTTATTTTTTTTCGGTAGGTTGCGTAACCTTTAGCAGGAAAGTTCTGATCGGAAAAAGTTAGATTTGTCCAAGGCCGAAATTCTACTACTTGCGCTTCGTTTAACGGAGAATTCGAAAGGAAAACCTTTGGATCCAAAAGCTGATTCCAATAAAACTCCCAACCAGATGATAAGTTGATTGGAAGTGAGTTTTCCCAATTGGTATCAGATAAATCTATATAAGAGTTATTTTTATTTTTTTCCTCTAATTTTTGATAACAATTTACTGGAATCGTCGAAACAATCAAAAATAAAAAAATATTTCCAATACGTTTCATTATAAAATAGAATATTCTTGCACTTTAAGTGCTAATTCTGATCGATTATGAACCTGTAATTTTCGATAAATAGATTTTACATAGCCCTGCACTGTATGCTCACTTAAGTCTAAAAATTTTGATACCAAAGGAATTGTTTTCCCTTTGATTAATAATTCAAGAATTTGTTTCTCCCGATCCGTTAAATAAACCTTTGGTTTATCAATAGGACGCCTAAAGCTTGAAAACACCCGTAGCGCAATTGTCGGCGTGATATAAGCACCACCACCTAACAAAACATCAACAATGTTTTTTATTTGCCCTAATTCCGATTTTAAAAGGTAACCAAGTGCTCCATTTTTAATCGAATTAAAAATCATCTCATCGGAATTCATATTAGTTAACATAATTACTTTTATGTTTTCATTTTTTTCTGAGAGAATTTTAACCACTTCAATTCCGTTAATGCCTGGCAACATGATATCCAAAAATAAAATATCGATATTTTTATGTTGAGGATCGCGTAGAAGCATCTCTCCAGTATTCCAAGAGAGAACCTCCGATACATTGTCCAAGTCAGAAATACGATTTTTTAATTCTTCCAAAAAGAAATCGTCATTTTCCAAAATTCCGATTTTAACCGCATTTGAATCAGTTATTCTTTCGTTTTTATGCGACATGTTCTCTCATCCCTGCTAATGTTTCATAATACTTCCAAAAATTTTCATTGGGTGTTCGTTTGTCCTCAGATAAGGAAAATTCCGTTTTTAATCCTAGAACGTAAAACATTTCCACTTCTCCTTTGTTTTTGGCATTAACTTTTCCTCTGTATTCGCATTCAAATACGTCTTTAATCATATCATAGGTTTCACCACTCACATTGATTTTTCCTGGAGTCCCGGAAGATTCCATCCTAGAGGCGGTGTTCACGGTATCCCCCCAAACATCATAAGCAAATTTTTTTTCTCCTATCACCCCTGCAACTAACGGACCTGAATGAATTCCTAAACGTAGTTCCCAAAATGGCAAACCTTGATCCGCTTTGATTTGTTTCATTAGATTCATAAAGGCCTGGATCTCCAAAGCAGCAAGAACAGAATCGATTGCATGCGTTTGGTTTCGTTTAGGAATTCCACCTGCACACATATAACTATCCCCAATCGTTTTCAGCTTCTCTAGTTTGTATCTTTCTGTAATTTTATCAAACTGAACAAAACAAGCATCCAAATCTCGGATCAGTTCTTGTGGAGATAAAACTTCTGCGATTTGCGTAAACCCTTTAAAGTCCGTAAACATAACACTCACATTTTCGTATAATACTGGTTCTGTGGCTCCTTTTTCTTTCAGCTCCTCCGCAATATCAACAGGCAAAATATTCAGTAATAGCTTCTCGTTTTTTCGTCTTTCTTCCTCAGCAATATTTCTAGAAATCTCTAATTCTTGGAATAAAGCAGAACCATAAATAATACCCGCTAATTGTTCTCCCAAGATAGATAGTTTTGAGATATCTTCATCAGTTAAATCCATCGATTTGTCTGAATTAGATAAATCAAGTAAACCAACTACCTCTCCATTCAAAATCATTGGGATAAAAAGAAATGATGTTATTTTACAAACATCAACCACCCATTTATCTTCTTCAGTAAGTAATCTTTCTAATTTTTCCAGATCATTCGGTATATAAATCGGTTTTTTCTTACGCAGTGCCATCTGGTGGCCTCCTGCTGCACCCTTCAGAGGCAATCTCATTTCATAGATTCTTTTTTTCTGGAATTCCGTAACATATTCAGGAACTTCCATCTCCATAAACCTTAAATAATTTTTTTCTCCATCAGCAACTAACAATGAATAATACATAATTCCGAAATTGTTTTTTACATAGTTATGTATTTTCTTCATTATTAAATGAATATCCATTTTTTCATTGATATCTTTAACAAATCCATTCAACGCAAGGAGATCCTTTTTTTGTTTTTCTGTTTGCCTTAGGAGGTGAACCCTTTGAATGACACCTGCAACTTGTGCGCAAAGATGTTCAATAGATCTTGCTTGTGACTTTGTTAAATCCAGGCGTTCTAAAAAATTAGAGAACATAATAAGTCCGATGGTTTCATTTTTTAAGACCAAAGGGACATGCAAAAAGGAAGTGGCTTTAACTCCTTCACTAATTCGTTCATCAATTTCAAATTCGAATCTTTTGATTTGACGCAGTAACATACTTTTTTTTCGGTTCCATACTAAATAAGCGATCCCACCTGATTCATTCATTGGAATCCGTAAATTATATACAAAAGCTCTTTGTTCATCAGAGGCATCAAAAAACGCTTCAGCGTGTACACTCTTGATTGCTTCTTGGTTATCATCTAATAAAAATAACCAAGCACCCAAAATCCCATATTTTTGATTCACGTACTTTGCAATGGCACTGATGATTTTTGGCAATTCAGATTCGGAATTGATTAAATTAGTCAAATGATTGATGGCTTCAATTTCTCTTTTGGCTTCTTCTGATTGGATAAGAGCATTGTCTGCTTTCACTTTTTCTTTTGCCAATGCAAGCATCGTTTGGTCTAACTTTACCGCTGTAGACCGTAAAAATACAAACGATACAAGATAAAAAGCAAGAGCAATCGGGGATGCAACAAATAACGCGTGATAAACTGAAACACTTAGCGAAAAAACATCCATTAAATTTAAAACATAAAAGGACATCGAAACTGGGACAAAAAATAGAATCATTAATGAAACTCGATTTCCAATCAAAGTAGCTTGTCCCGAAGTAGGAATGGCACCCAGTTTGATGATAAAAATGGAAATCAGAAGTGCTGGGATGAATTGTAATTCACCAATTGGATACAATGGAATTCCCATGGTAGCTGGCAAATTGAGGAAAATAAGGAAGTCACCAAAAAATAAAGAAAGCACAATAAGATTTGCCATTTTATTGTGGGTCTCTTTCCATATTTGAATCCATTCTTTTAAAAAAAATGTCATCCCTACCATACCAAAAAAACCAAATGCATTGAGGCCAATGTTAGCTGCAGACATCCGGCCGAAGGAGTATTCATAGAATCCTCCAAAAAAATAAGGAGTCCAAAGGATAAATGCCAAAAGCAGAGATCCAAAATCCATTAGCCTTATTAGTTTCGGAGATTTTTTACCGAATAACGCATAACAGAAACGCAAATGAATTCCTGGGGTAAATACAAATAATGTATAGAAAATTTGTTCTAGCCGCCTATGCACGATTAAAGGTAAATCAAATTTAAAAATTACCATCACGATGGTAAAAGCACCTGCTAAAAAGAATGATATGGATGCTAACATGTTTAATTTAATATCAGGGTTACTTCCTGCAATATAAATGGCCAAAGCAAATACCACAACGCTGGAGAAAAGTGGAATTAAAAAATAAGGTCGATTGTACGCTGTTAACTGATCATTTGGATGAAGATAAAAAGAAACTAAATAAGCAATCAGGATTAAAATCGTAGTAATAAAACCCGATAAAAAGTAGAACAATCCCCTTTGTTTGAATAACAAATCATTTAGATTTAAAAAATCTGATCGAAAAATTCCATATCCGAGGATCGATAACGGAAGAAATGCAAAACTGCTCAGTGGAAATACTGGATATCCAACCAGACTTAACAAATTGGTAATCAAAAGAAAACTACATATATGAAGACCCAAGAATAAAAACTTTTTTGATTCATAATCTACTTGGTTCTTTATCCAATAATGAAACGAGATAGGAGTGTAGATAAATAGGTAATTAATGACTAAAACGACTCCCCAAATTTTAAGAGGAAGTTCCGCAATTGGATATTTGCCAAAAGAATAAATAAACCAACCGCCTGTAAAATCATAGTGAGTGAAAAGCCCATAATACCCAAACGCCAGAGTAAACATTGCGGAAAAACCAGAGATGATTAAATATCGATAAGATTGGTTCGTTAGATAATAAGTTAAATAAGCAGCCGATGGAGATAATAAGATAACTCCAAAGTAGCCGATACGATTCCAAAACAACAATGTCGGTTGGTCTTGAATTAACGTACGTAATGATAAAACAAAACCAAGTGAAGCAAAAGAAAAGGAGAAACAAATAAAACTAAACAGAAGTTTACGATTCTCTGACCTTTTCAGGGCAAGTATTCCCAGTGATGTCAGTGTCAATCCGACAAACGTAGTAAAAAAGTTTGGTATCGCCCAAGGAAGGTTGTACCAAAAATATTCGATTGTAGTGGGATTTGTCGAAAGTTCAGGGATAGGAATCATGAAATCCTCAGTGTAAATTACAATTTCTCTGCTAAAATTTAAAACTATAGCAAAGAATTCTGATGACTTTCTTTCCATTCATAAGTTTGGAAATAAATATTTTAGTATATGATCCCCCCTGTTTAGGGGGTTTTTAAATTAGTAAATTGAGTCTTAAATGAATTTAAATTCATTTGGAAGAAATAAAACTCAATCACCTTCGTTTTTGATTTTTATTTGTGTAAGGCAAAATTCATTGATCTTCAAAATTGAATTGTTCTCTTTTCTTTTTAAAACAACAAAAGGATTGGGATACCAAAGTGCTACTTCATCCTTTGCGGTCATGCCAATCACTTCAGCTTCCAATAAGTCGTTATGTCTTTGACGAAAAAAATCTATAGGGTCGCCACTAGAAAGAATTTCCCCATTGAAAACCATATAAACTTTTTTTGTAAGTTTTATAACCTCTGGAATTTCATGACTAATCAGGATGACTGTCATTTGATACTGCTTTTGTAAAGATTCAACGAGTGAAACAAGTTGGCTTCGAATCCTTTGGTCTAAAGAAGAAAAGGGTTCATCTAAAAAAAGGAATTTAGGTTTCTGGATAAGCGACCTGATAAGTGCCACTCTCTGTTTTTGACCACCGGACAATCCTTCCACTTTTTGCATAAACTTTGGGTTGGTTTTTACTAAAACCTTCTTTATACAATGTTTCTGGAAAATCCATATCAGCAGATAAAAACAAATCGACGGGTGCACCACTTCGAATTTGACTCGCGAGTTGGCCTGAGGCACACAAAATAATAGTTATCTTATATTTTAGGTTTTGTCTCAAAAAAGAGGTCCGAATTTCTTCTATTGGATTTTTCAAATTTGCGGCAACTGCGACTATAATTTCTGCGTTTTCTTTGGGACGATTGGAATCCAATTCAGGTTTTTCTGAAAAGACTGCACTTGTTAAGACAAAAATACTAAATATAAATAATTTGATATGTTTCATATACCAACCAGGTTCATAAAACATAAGTTTCATGACCGATGCGAGACTTTTTTTTAGAGAAACAGCAAGAATCGGGTTTTGGAATCGTAGAATTCAATCTAAACTATTCTCATTCCATTTTTGGAGATGAGATGAAAACATTTATTTTACTACATGGTTCTTACCACGGCGCTTGGAATTGGCATAAAATAATTCCGTTATTGCAAAAACTTGGACACCAAGCAATAAGCATTGATATGCCAGGGCATGGACTAGACAGAAAGAAAATACATGCCGCAACACTTAGTGACTATGTAAACAAAACAGTACAAGTGATCCAAGCAGTCGAAGGCAAAGTGATTTTACTTGCCCACAGTCGGAATGGAATTGTAATTTCTAGAGTTGCGGAAAAAATCCCAGAAAAAATTGAGAAATTAATTTACCTCGCATCCTATTTAATTCCAAACGGAAAATCTATGATGGAATATGCACTCCTTGATCGGAAGTCTTTAGTGATTCAAAACACAGTTCCAAAAATTTCCTTAAAACTCGCGAGTCGATTGATTAAAAATTATAATGGATATAAAAAAACATTGATCGATCTTTTTTTACCAAAAATATACAGAACCCATCGTTTGAGCCAACATATCTTCCAGGAAGCACTCTATCATGATTGCCCCCTAGAGATCACTGAGTTAGCCAATGTTTTACTCACACCAGAACCGAACTTGGGTGGATTCGAAAAATTGAAATTAACTGAAGAGCGTTATGGTAAAATTCCGAAGATATACATCGAATGTTTGCAAGACAGAGCGGTTACACTGTTTCTCCAAAGGAAGATGCAAAAAGATTCTCCCTGTGATCGGGTTTTTCAAATTGATTCCAGCCATTCACCTTTTTTTAGCAAACCAAAAGAATTATGTGAAATACTAAATGAAATTGCAAGGAAGTAAATTCTATGTTTGAGTTTCTTTTGATTGTTTGGTGGTGTTAAACCAAGAAAAAAAAGGATACATCCATGTGAGCCTTAGGCAACATGTTGGCAACTGAATCGTAGTTGCCAAACTGCGAGATCTTAATATCGAGAAACTAGTTTTGTTTTATCGTATGATAAAAGTGAAGTTTTGAAATTATCCTCCGATCTCGCAAGCTCACTATGATCCAATCTTATCGAAATTGAAATCCATATTGGTTTTGGTTTTCAAAAATACCCAATCTGATATTTCCGATTTTTTCAAGGGGACTTGTGATTTGCAAAAGAGAATCGGGACTAACATGCAAATAAATCATCGTACTTTTAATATCAGCATGGCCTAGTAGTTTTTGAATGTAAACCAAACTATAACCATCCTCCAAAAGATGGGTGGCAAACGAATGTCTAAGTGTATGTACCGTTGCGTATTTTTGTATTTTCGACAAGTTTCGAATTTTTTGAAATGCAGCTTGGATGGTTCGAGGACTGATGGGAATGTTCTTACCTTTTTGCGAAAAAAACAAATACGATTTTGGATTATAAATCTCTAAATATTGTTTTAAAAGTGAGGAAGTTTTATCAGCTAAGATTGCATACCTTCCGTGGCCCCCTTTACCCGAACGAATATAAATTGCCTTTCTTTCAAAATCAATATCGTTTACTTGAAGGTTAAGCACTTCTCCAATACGGATCCCAGAAGAATACAATAAGGTAAAAATGTTTTTTTCACATACAGAATTACAATTTCCAAGAAAATTTTTTACTTCGGTTTGGCTAAATACAGCGACAACTTTACGTTTTCGTTTTGGGAAAGGAACTAACTCCAACATATCTTTTCGGTTAAGAATTGAATAAAAAAACAAAAATGCACTATAAAAAATCACCAAGCTAGAATCTGCTTTCTTTGAATGTCTTAAATTAAGAAAAAAATTATATATATCAATTGGTTGTAAATCCAATGGCGACTTTTGAAAGTATCTTGCCAACCTAGACATACACATCGTATAACTTCGAATTGTTTTTTTTGCATATCCATGCACAATCATGTCAGAAACCATTTTATCTTTTAACATACCCATAAGTACACGGGACAGAATGTACATTTGAATACAAAGAAATTAAAATGATTCTTAAGTTATAAAAACGATTTATCTGTTCTTTAACAACTCAACAATTTTAAGATGTCCATTTTCCCGAGCTAAGTCCAAAGCGGTTTTCCCCTTTTTATTTTTAAAAGATGGATTTGCATTTTTTTCTAATAAGAATGAAACAATTTCAAAATTTCCATCTCTGGCCGCCAAAATCAAAGGAGTTTGACCTTCCAATGAATCTGCTCGGTTGGGATCAGATCCCAAAGAAACCAGTTCCCTCACAATGGATTCATTTTGTAGTAAGACAGCTAAAATTAAAGGAGTTTGTCCAAACTCATTCACTGCTTCCAAATTTGCGCCATCACCAACAATCGATTTTACAAATGAAAGTGTCCCTCCTTGGATCGCCCAAAAAAGAGGAGTATATTTATGTTCATCAACTTCATTTACGTCTACTCCCGTTAGACGCAATGTTTGAAAAAGGAAAATATGGTTTTCTCTAGCGGAATAGATCCAAAGTAATTTCCTTCTCCTGGAATAATCTAAAAAGAATAAACTAATCAGAACAAAAAGTATAAAAAAAACACCGAATGCGCTTTTGGCGGCAGATTTGGAATCAGGATGAAAAAATAATTCTGAATTTTCACCAAGTATGTTTAAAACAGATTTGTATTTTTTAATAATCAAATAGACTAACATTAGATTGGTAGGCAAGGTGAACGCAATCAGGTAAGGGATGTTTACAATTTTGCCATTCCCAGCATATAAAACAAAATAGATTGGAAACAAAAGAATCAGGAATCCATAAATACTAATACTTTGCGCTATGTATCCTTTCGTGGAACCCCCTTTCGTAAGTAAAAGTCCTCTATGAAAACTCATTAATTGCAATAAAAGAGAAGAAAGAATCGCCCAAATGACAGAACTTAAAATCTGTAACGAAGGGAGCGGAATTGGCATGTCCCAACGATTTTTACTCATACCTACATATAGGCCAGCAAGAATTGCAACTCCACCCACAAGCCAAAGGGAAAAGAAAACACGAACCGAATGCCTTGCTCTTCGCATTCGAGATGTTTTATCTTCAACAATATCTTCTTCTCCAAGGATATCTTCCACTGCTGATGCAGCACGTAATGTTCCCAAAACAGAAACAGCAATATAATAACAAAGAAATGAAATTGCTAATAAGTTACGTTTCCAAGAAACATCAGCTGACGTATAACGAACCAAAATAATCAAAAAAACTGCCAACAAAGGTGGAGTAAACAATCGAATGATAGAAATCAAGCCACCGCGAAATGGATTCATCTGAGGAAGGATTTTATCTGTATTCATATTATTTTGCTACCCCTTTGGCCCCTTCATCTTTCAAATTCAAAATATAATTTGCTACGGCTGTTAACTTTTCATTTCCTAAGTATTTTTGAGATGGCATTTCAATAAAACCTTCTCGCACTTTTTTAGGCATCGAAGCAAAAGAAACGACTCCAAAGACATCTTTTTTATATTTTTCTTGTATTTCTTTTATCGGGGGGCCAACGGTTCTAAGAGTCATTGAGTGGCAACCAGAACATACAGCACCAAACACTTGTTTTCCAAGTTCTCGTGCATCTGATTTAGATTCTCCTAATTTGGGATCTCCAATCATTGTTTTAATTTTATCTGTGGTTTCCGTTGGCGAACAAACCCCGTATTCACTCGTTCCAATTTTAGTAACTGAATCAGGAGAGAACAAACAATTATCCTTTCCTTTGCCAGAAGCCACTATATCATATCCCTCTGGGAAAATCCCCACCTTCCCACCATTAGGTGATTCAGGAATAGGGTTACCGGAAAATACAATGCGAATCACATAAAAAACCCAAGAGATAAAATCATTCCATTTGCGCGATCCATTGTCGATAAAAACGTTTTCAAGGACTTTATTACGATCTGGGTTCGGTTCTACATCTGGGTCTGGTGATTTGGAATTGGGTAACAAATTATTATCTCCGATTCCAATGCCGGCAAAACTATTTCTACGAATGATATTTCCTTCAATAGTGACTGCATCCCCTGCCATCACTCCTATTCCAATACCAGGCGGAACACCAGCAACCAAAGCTCCCGGTTCTGCAAAATTTCTATGATTGTTATCGAATATAAAGTTTTTTCGAATGATTACATTCTCAACTTTTTTTAAAGGGAGCCCTGGTAATGCAAACGCAACGATCCCGGCAGAATTATCGTAAACGGTATTTCCTTCGATCAGTACGTTCGTTGAGTTTTCAATTTCGATTCCAATAACACTTCCATAAACTTCATTTCGCCTAACATCAACATTATGACACATACCAATGTAAATTGCAGCATCCGCAATACCTAAACTAACAGTATCCTCTACCAAAACATTGGTCCCCATTGTTGGATAAATTCCGTAAATACCAGTGTTTTCCACAATGAGTTTGCGCATGATGATATTACCGGCTCCTTGGGTCATCACGCCGTTGGCTTTGTAATTTTTTATATGGAAATTTTCGATAAGAAAATTTGCACCTGAACCAATCACTCCATCATTTAACTTGGCTTCCCCATCTAACACTGGCCACTTACCATTGACGATGACACCAGATAAAGTAAAATGAGTTTTATCAACAAACAAAAATTCATGATACACGCCGGGAAAAACTTTTACCGTATCACCTTTATCGAGTGAGTCGATAGCCTTTTGAATGGATTCACCTTCATGAACTTCCACTGTACGTGAAAAAACTTGGGAAGTGAAAAACAAAAAAAGAATAGTTTGAAACCATAGTAAAAAAATATTTTTTCGTTTTTTGAAAATCATTATTGTTTGGAACTCCGATGTTGATAAGATTCTAATTCGATGGCAACGGGTAAACCGGATGGAACTGATTTAGGAAATTTTGGCATACTTGATTCATCAGTCAATGTGTTTAGAAAAGAAATGAGAGAAGTTATTTCATTTTGACTAAGACCCATTTTTCTTACATGCCAATGGATACGAAGGTCACTTGGTGCGCCATTACCCCTGCCGCCACCCTCGTTATAAAATTGAACGACTTCTTCCAAAGTTTCCAAATTCCCTGCATGCATGTATGGCGCTGTTTTTGTAATATTTCGCAAAGTCGGAACACGAAATGATCCACGAAGTAAATTTTGTCCAGTAATTGTCTCTCGTCCATAATCTCTTTCACCTGAATCAAGAACACCAATTGTAGCAAAAACATTATTTGTAAACATAGGTGGAGGATGGCATTCAGCACACCTAGCAACAAACGAACGAAACACATTATACCCGAATAACTCTTCTTTACTAAGTGCGTTTTTATCACCAGTGCTCCATTTATCAAATCTGCTACTAAATGACACGAGTGATTTTTCAAACGAAGTTAATGCATCAACGACTAACTTGGCCGATATTCTTTGGCCCTTCAAACCATAAGCCTCTCGAAACATTTTTTGATAAAAAGAATTATCGTTTAATCTCGATTCAATGATTTCTGGAGAACTTCCCATTTCGTCTGGCGAATACAGTGGACCTTCAGCCTGATCTTCCAGATTCGATGCCCGCCCCTCCCAGAATAAATGTTTCATATAGACAACATTCCATAAACTAGGCGCAGATCTTTTTAAAACGACACCATCTTTACGATTCGGCCCGTATCCTACACCGTTTTTACCAATACTTTGTTTCATTCCGTCTGACAAACTATAGGCGGGATGATGACAATGAGCACAGGATAACTGTTGATCACCAGAAAGTATCGGATCAAAAAATAAATACCTACCTAAATCAATAATTTTAGGATCCAATTCCACATTTGGAAGAGATTGTCCTAACCCACCATTCTTTTCCAATGAATTTACATACTGATAATTAATTACACAATACTCATTCTTCTTTTTCCAACCTGAAGGACAAAGGGAAGACAAATGAAAGTCGGAAGGAGGTTCGACTACCTCAAATGCAGATGTTTCTTGAACGATTCTAGAATCTACCTTTGCACAAAATAAAACAAAAAAGAGAAAGGTAAAAAATACTAAATAAAACCGATACATCACAAGACAAAAGAACCAAAGAGAGAAAAGATAGAAATCATTTTTATCATTAAAAAAAAAGAAATAAGAATGATTTTGCCATAAAAAAAATTCGACCAATTCCAGTTCATTGATTTATATCAATTCATCTTGGATGAAGAATTGGGCCACAAAGAAGTGACCCTAACCACAAAAGAATTTTTGATTTAAGATTCAGCAAGTGCCTTTATTGTTTTATATTCACTTAAGTCTGTATATATTTCTTTTAAATATGGATTTCGTTTGGTTTTGATCCATTTATATACCATATAACAGAACACAGCAACATTACTCAATAAGGCAATCGCAGCAACCGAGTTATATATCCAAGGTTGATAGGTTGACCGAACTACATGGGCACCAGAATCTAAAAAAGCTGGGAATGTTTGTGCAAACATACACCAGATAGCAAGTGTTTGTGCTCTATGTTGAAGCCAAGCACCTTTTCCAATTGTAAATGCACAAAATGTTGGTGCGAGAAGCAATGCCAATCCTGCATACCATGAATGTGTCGGAATACAATTATAAGTATAAGAGAAATTCCATAAATCATATGCGATGATCCAAAACCAAAGCATATCTGGCCATAACATATCTCTACTCTTGTCCGACTCTGTTTCTTTTCGAATCACAATTCCAAACCAACCTGTAATTGTAACCGTATTGAGAATCCCTGCAACCGCATTCATATAATTCCAAGGCCCACCAAGGACTCCCGTAACTTCTCCTTCGATTGGCCCAGAAAATAAATTCCAGTATACCTTCCCTACTTGAAAATCACGCGTCACAGCTTCAATGATATTCACTGCCAAAATTAATGCTGGAAAAAGCAGAGCTAATTTAACATTTGCTAAACGCCATTTCACCTTCCCATTAACACCTTTTTTCTGAACGTGACGAATTGCCCAAAATATAATACAACCAGCGGTTGCAGAATAAACTTTTACAAGGTGAAACCAATCTGTATAAGTTTGTTCCTTCATAAAGAAAAACCAAAGAACGGAAAGAAACGTTGGGAGGATAATGAAACTAAAAAATCCAGCCCATTTCCATCTCCTAGCAAATTCGTTGAAAATAAAAAGTGCAGCAAATACAAGAAGCCACACTCCAATTCCTTGTGCTGTTGTTGTCCCTGCTTCCGCATTAAATGTCCACATAACAAAACCTCTCTTAATTTATCATAGATATTATATTTTTTGATTATCCACTTTCCATAATCATCATGACTGACGAGTCAACGAAAGTCAAGAAATCTTGTTTATGACGGACTTAACTTAGCGGGCGTTTGTTTAGAAGTATTCTAAGGTTTTTTTAAATAGGCGGTCCCAATTGGATGGTAAAAAAGATTTAGATTAATAAATGGCTAGGCCATGGTAAGGCCTACCAACTCCCAGTCTTTTCAAAAACGGTCCAAAGTAGAATCAAACGGCAATGGTGACACCAATGTATTTTAGCTTTCTCCTTTGTTTTTATTTCTTCTCTTCGATTTTAATCGATTCTATAATCTGGTCGAAAGTTTTATTATATTTTGGATATTCATCAATTGTTGAATTGAAGTTAAACAACAACATTTTTCCATTATAATTAGTAACCAACATTGTATTATTTATTAACGTTATATTCCCTTTCTATCTTATTGGAAGTCGATCCATTTATTACTATTTTTTATACAAATTTTGGCGAAAATTTATTACAAAGAAAGGGAAATTCAATTTGCCTATATTCCTACTTCCTAATTTTCTGAAGTCTTATAGGAAAATAAGTTAGGCGAAAGCTCTATTTGCAATGAGAAACTTTGACTAATGATTAGATACATATAGCGAATCTAACGTATACATCTTTTCTTGGTTACTCTTTCCGTTGGACAACAATGAAAGATCCTGGTAGTCCAGATAAAATACCGCCAACCAAAACAGCCTAACACAAAAAGATAGATTCAACTAAGGAAAAAATGGCTGGATTGCAATCAAATGACAAAGGTGATCCTAAAATAGAGGCGCTATTTGTAAAAAAGGTTTGCTTCGCATTGAATTTGGAGAACCGAGTCTCCTGCTTCAATCTTTTTTTAATCGATAAAATTACTCTAAATTTATATCTTGAAATAGAATGAGTGACCACATAACACAGTTTACAAAACTTTTTCTTAAAAAATCATCTCCTTATGGCCCAATCCTTATCCTTTCTTGAAATTGCCCAAAAGGCTTTAGTTGAAACAGGTAATCCCATGAGTCCCTCCGAGATTTGGACTTTCGCTAAAAATAAAAATTGGAAAACCGATTCCGTCGGCAAAACACCTTGGGCAACCATCTCTGCCCAAATTTATTTAAGTATCAAAAATGACCCAGTTACTCCGTTTCAGCAGGTGAGCAAAAGACCCACTCGTTTTGCACTTTCTGATTGGGGAGGAGCAGTTGATCAAAAGGTTTCTGATTTTAATGCAAGAATGTCGGAGGAAGAAAATACCGCAGTGAAGGAACGGGAACTACATCCAGTTCTTACTCAATTTGTGTTTTCCAATCCACACTTCCGAGTGCATACAAAGACGATTTATCATGAGATTTCAACGAAATCGACAAAAGGTAAAAATCGATGGTTACATCCAGATCTTGTCGGAGTCAGATTTAACTTTGATGAATATACAGAAGAAACGGTCAGTCTGCAGAGATTAATGGCCACTGCAGATTGTTACCTCTTTTCTTTCGAAGTAAAAGTGAATTTGCATTTCGGGAATTTAAGGGAGGCATTTTTTCAAGCTGTTTCAAATTCTTCTTGGGCCAACGAAGGTTATCTCGCAGCACTAAACATTGAGGAAGACTCTGACTTAATGGATGAATTAGCAAGACTTTCCAAAGCCTTTGGTATAGGTGTCCTTAAATTGGATTCTACGAAACCTGAAGAAAGTGAAATCTTGTTCCAATCAAATCCTAAAACCAACCTTGACTTTGCAACAATCGACCGTTTGGCGGAAGAAAATAGAAATTTTCGAGACTTCCTCAAAAACATTGCAGAGGATGTGAAGTTAGGAAAAGTTAAGAGTCCCTATGATTCCATAGAGTAAATAATTTCTATTCAAAAAAATATGAGTCTATCAAACACTATGAATTGATTTGATTTTAGAATTAAAATTCCACTTCGATGGAGTAATCACTTTAGTTTCTTATAAGGAAAATGGCCATGTCGAAAGCAAATTCATTTTTTAAACGTAGTATCAAGTCAGTCTTTAGCATTTTTCTCACGCAAACCAAAGTATCAAAAATAGAACAGCTAGCAGACGGTTTCCTTCTCATCGAAATGACGGGAACAAAGTTAAAGGAAGCAAAGTGGATTCCAGGTAGTAAGGTGCAAGTCGATGTAGGAAATCTTACTTACCGCACCTACACTCCCATTAGCGTAGACAAAAACGAAGGCAAACTCTCATTTATCTGTTTCAAACGAAGTGAAGGCCCTGCCTCCACTTGGATCCATTCCTTAAAAGTAGGCAACCCTTGCGAAGTTTTTGGCCCCCGCGAGTCTTTGGATTTTTCCAATATGGAAGAAGACGCCATCCTTTTCGGTGATGAAACTTCTTTTGGTATTGCGAAGGTTTTGCAAAACAACGTAAAAAAGAAATCTCATACATTCCTCGAATTGACCTCACTAGAGGCAGGGAAAGAAGCTCTAAGTCATCTGGGACTTACTGGACACAGAATAATGGAACGATCTCTTGATGGATCGCATCTCCAAACAATAACAAAGGAAATATTTGAACTGATTTCAAAGATTCCCGAGGCAAAGCTTTTTCTAACTGGACGTGCCAGTTCGATCCAACAAGTCAGGACCTATTTAAAGAATTCAGGAATTCCCACTAACAGGATAATGGTTCGCGTTTACTGGGCAGATGGAAAGAAGGGTTTGGATTGAGAAGGGTGATTTGGTCGTTCCCAATTGGATTGAATCGTTGATCTTAATTAAATAATGGGAGGGCCACTCCGGGGTGCAACTACGATGATAAGGATATGATCCGTCTCTATCGAATATAAAATCTTATATGGGAATTTATGAAGGATATACATTCTTATTTTCCCATTACCAAATCGTCTTTACCTAACCTGGAAGCTGGATCAAAAATTTTTAGGAGTCTCCGATAAAAGAATTTTTGTTCTCAGCCAAAGAGGCACGATCCTCCCTATTCGAGTAGCCAAAGCGGTTCCGTACGGGAAACGGTTTTCTTTCCATTCTTTTCTAATGCCCTTTAGGACTAGGCTTGCAGCCTCATTCTCACTGATTTGATTCGGAGCAGGGATACCATCATTCTTTACCGCTTCCGTGTCCACAAATCCAGGATGTATTGTTTGGATCCTTATATGTTTGATTCCAAAATGTTCTAATTCCATTCTTGCCGTTTCTAAAAAAAGACGTGCGGCGCCCTTGGAAGCAGTATAATCACCTTGCATAGGGATTCCAAAATAGGTCGCCAAAGAATTCATATGAGAGATCATACTTACTTCTTTTTGTTTTTTCATCTGCTTCATTAGGGGAACATAAAAGTTAATCAAAGAACTGTAGTTGATATTCATACAGTCTAAGATCGTTTTCGCGGTTGCGGTTAATGTATTCGAAGGAGGCCCGATCCCGATATTCAGTAGAGCAATATCTATCTTTCCATACTTATTTATTATTTCTTGTACTACAAATTCTGCATGGCTCTCGTCTCTTCCATCACCGACAAAAGTCATACAATCACTTCCTAATTTTGTGATCTCTTTCGAAACTTCTTGGAGGAGATTTTCCCTTCTTGCCGTAAGTATTATTTTATTTTGGAATTTAGCTAGGGCTAATGCAGTCGCTCTTCCAATGCCAGAAGAAGCTCCCGTGATTAAAATAACCTTGTTTTTATAGTCCATACGTATCAACCGATAAGAAATGATTCACCAAAAAGTGAGTGAAAACTCACTTTTGTAAAGTAAAATCTTTTCTGAATCATTTGTAGATGATTCGCATTTTGCGCTCATCTTCCCTCCGGACACAAAAAAAGCAGCATAATGCCCTTCCCGACTCCTGCCAGCTGAACTTCCTGTTCAGACTGGCGAGCTTTGGCCATCCCTGGCCACGCCTCCGTCAGAAATGCATTCTGACTTGGGTAACTTAGAGAATTTACAAATCAATATCCAAAAATAAAAAAAGCCTCACATCTTTCGACATAAGGCTTCTTCTTATCTTGCTCTTCTTCAACTATATACAACAGTGGTTCTATCTTCCCCGATGAGGGAAAGCCTGCGGAGCACCAAGCGGCACTGTCGCGACTGCGAGCACCCGACCGACC